>CANSTH010000100.1 GCA_947649875.1 uncultured Parvibacter sp.
AACACGGAGAAAGGAGCCGTTCATGCCAACTAACGATACACAGCGCGAAGTTCTGGTGGAGAACCTCGACCTTGACCCGGAGGCGGTAACCGCAGAGGCCACCATTGAGGGCCTGGGCATCGATTCCCTGGATATGGTTGAGCTGGTTTGCGACATCGAGGACCGCTGCGAGGTGGAGTTCGGCGAGCCAGAGGGCCTGGTTACCATTGGCGACATCGTGGCCCACATCGATTCTTTGAAGTAGGTATTGCCCCTCATGAGAACGCGAGTCACTGAACTGCTGGATATTGATGCCCCCATCATCCAGGGGGGCATGGCCCGCATCGCCGACGCCTCTCTGGCCGCTGCGGTAAGCGAGGGCGGTGGCCTTGGCATCATCGCCGGGGGCGGCGCCTCGCTGGAGTGGATGGAGCAGCAGGTGGGCATGGCCCGCAGCCTTACCAGCAAGCCCATTGGCGTGAACATCATGCTGATGGATCCCCAGGCGGCCCAGCTGGCCAAGTTGGTGTGCGAGTTGGGGGTAGAGGTGGTGACCACTGGCGCGGGAAGCCCGGTGGAGTATCTGCCCATGTGGCATCAAGGTTATTCCGGTGGTGGCTACCACCGCCCAGGCAAAGCGCATGGAGCGGCTGGGGGTAGACGCCGTAGTGGCCGAGGGCACCGAGTCGGGCGGCCATGTGGGCGAACTGACCACCATGGCGTTGGTGCCATCGGTGTGCGCGGCGGTATCCATCCCGGTCATCGCGGCGGGAGGCATCGCCGACGGCCGCGGCATCTGCGCGGCGTTCGCCTTAGGGGCCGAGGGCGTGCAGATGGGCACTCGATTCCTCACGGTGGAGGAGTGCACGGTGGCCGATGAGTACAAGCAGTTCGTGCTGAAGGCGAAGGACTCCGACACCATGGTCATCGGGCGCGGAAGCGGGCATCCGGTGCGCTGCCTGAAGAACCCCTTCTCCCGCCAGATCCGCCTGTTGGAAACCGATTTGGCCGCCAATGGAGCCGAGATAGAGGCCATGCACCTGGGGGCGCTGCGGCGTGCCGTGGGTGGAGATGTGGCCAACGGCACGGTGATGGCCGGTCAGGTGGCGGCCTTGGTGGCGCAGCGCAAGTCGGCGGCCGAGGTGATTGCCGAACTCGTGGCGGAAGCGGAGGCGCTGGGAGCGCTGGATTTGGATGCCGTGGCGGCGCTGAACGCTCGACGCCAGCGGATGCTGAGTGACGATGGCGCAGGAGAGGATTAAGCCTGTGACTGAAGGAATTGCCTCGTCAGAGGCGCATGGCCAGGGGGCATCCTCCCTGGCCCCCTTAGTTTTGGATCCGTCGCGACCGGTGCTCATGGCATCGGGGCAGGGCTCTCAAAAACCCGGAATGGGGCTCTCTCTGTTAGATGTGCCCGAGGTGGCGGAAACGTTCCAGTGCTCCTCGGACGTGCTGGAACGCGATGTGGCTGCTATTGCTGCTGCCGAAGGGCCAGAAGGAGCGCTTGCCCTGAACGACACCCGCAATGCCCAGGCGGCCATCGCCACCCTGTCCATCGGCATTGGGAGAGCGCTCATGGCCCGTGGCGTGCAGCCGTCTGTCCTGCTGGGGTTTTCGCTGGGGCAGATCAGCGCTTTGGCGCTGGCGCGGATGGTGTCGCTGGAGGGCGCGTTCCGCATCCTTGATGCCCGCTCTGAGGCGATGGCCCAGGCGGCAACCCAAGCCCCCGGGGCCATGAGCGCTCTGCTGAAGGCTGATGCCGCCGCGGTGGCACAACTGTGCGAACAGTGCGCCCAAGGGGACGTTCTGGTGGCAGCCAATTACAACGCTCCTGGCCAGATAGTGATATCCGGCACCATTGCCGCCATAGGGCGGGCGGAGGCCGCCTGGAAGGAGCAGGGGGGCCGGTTCAGCCGCCTTGCCACCAGCGGCGCATTCCACAGCCCCCTTATGCAGCCGGCGGCAGAGCAGTTCGGCGCGTTTTTGCAAACGGTGCAGTTCGCAGAACCCGCGGTGCCGCTGTTGTGCAATACCGATGCAGCGTTGGTCGATGCGGCCTCTATCCGCCAGCGGCTGACGGATCACCTCACCCATCCGGTGCTGTTCTCCCAGGGTGTTCAGGCGCTGCGGAAGTCAGGGGCTCAGGCGTTCGTCGAGGTGGGCTTCGGCGGTGTTCTGAGCGGATTGGTGAAACGCATCGACAAGGAGGCGGTCCGCTTCTGCGTTCAAGACCGCACCAGCTTCGATGACTATCTGGCCCGATGGGAAGCGAAGCAGGAGCAGCTGGACTCTATGGCGAGCGCGTAAGGAGATAGTTCGATGACAGTAGTATCTAGCGGCGCGGCGCAGGAGAGGCGCCCGGTAGCGCTGGTGACCGGCTCCAGCCGGGGCATCGGCTTGGCGGCGGCGCGGGCATTGGCGGCGGATGGCTTTGCCGTGGGTCTCAACTGCTCTGCCGAAGGGGGCCTTGAGCGCTTGCAGCAGCAGGCCCGTGCCATTGCCGATGAATTTGGGGTGCCCACGCTGGCCCTTGCCGGCAATGTTGCTTGTGCTGATGAGGCAAATGCCCTCGTAGAAGGTACGGTTGAGGCTCTGGGCGGCCTTGATGTGCTGGTGAACAATGCCGGCATTACCCGCGATGGCTTGATTGCCCGCATGGGGGAGGCCGATTTCGATGATGTGATAGCCGTCAATTTGAAGGGCACGTTCAACTGCTGCAAGGCTGCCACCAAGGTGATGATGAAGCAGCGCCATGGCTGCATCATCAATATGAGCAGCGTTGTGGGGCTTTCCGGCAATGCCGGGCAGGTGAATTATGCCGCATCGAAAGCAGGCGTGGTGGGAATCACCAAAACTCTGGCCAAAGAGCTGGCACGGCGCAACATTCGCGTGAACGCTATTGCGCCCGGCTATGTTTCCACCGATATGACCGGCGCTCTCACCGACCAGCAGCGGGAGGCAATCGCCTCCCACATCGGATTGGGACGGCTGGGACAACCGGAAGATGTGGCAGCCGTGGTGGCCTTTCTTGCCAGCCCGGCAGCTTCCTACATTACTGGTCAAGTGATTTCTGTTGACGGAGGTCTTGCCCTATGAGCAACGATGCCAATTTGAGCGAAACCCGTCGTCCCGATGGCACCCATCGAGTAGTGATCACCGGCATGGGCGCAGTGTCTCCGGCCGGCATTGGGGTGGATGCGCTATGGGAGGCGCTCATGGAGAAGCGCTGCTGCATCGGTCCCATCACTCGTTTCGACCCGGAGGGTTTTGCGGTGAAGTTCGCCGGTGAGATCCCCGATTTCGACCCGGTGGAGCTGGGGCTGTCCAAAAAAGAGGCGCGTCGTTTCGATCGCTTTGTGCAGTACGCCATCGTGGCGGCCGACGAGGCCATGGCCCAGGCGGGGCTGAACATGGAGGAAGAAGATCCCACCCGCGTGGCTATTGCCTTCGGCACGGGCATCGGCGGCTGCGATGAGTTCCAGAAGGGCTGCGATGCGCTGCGGGAGAAGGGGCCGGGGCGGGTGAGCCCGCTGTTCGTGCCCACGATGATCGGCAACATCGCTGCTGGTAACCTGGCCATTCGCTACGGCATGCGCGGCGAATGCCTGAACATGGTGACCGCCTGCGCCACGGGCGCCCACAACATTGGCACCGCTCTGCGCGACATTCGCCATGGCTATGCCGATGCGGCGCTGGTGGGCGGTACCGAGGAATCCATCTCTCCAGTGTGCATCGCTGGGTTTTCCAATCTGGGGGCGCTCTCCAAGGCGGACGATCCCGCCCAGGCGTCCCTTCCCTTCGACAAACGCCGCCAGGGGTTTGTGGCGGGCGAAGGGGCGGGCGCTCTGGTGCTGGAGTCGTTGGAGCATGCGCTGACGCGCGGCGCCCAACCCCTGGCGGAGATTACCGGGTTCGGCTCTACGGGAGATGCTTATCACATGACCGCTCCCGACCCCGAGGGGGCCGGCATCTTGCGGGCCATGCAAGACGCCCTTGCCGAAGGGGGTTTCGTCCCCGATGACCTGGGCCACGTAAACGCCCATGGCACCGGCACCCCTGCCAACGACAAGACCGAGGCGGCCGCAGTGCTGAAGCTGTGCGGTCCAGAGCGCGGCGCTCAGGTGCCCGTGACCTCCATCAAGGGGGCTATTGGCCACACATTGGGGGCTGCCGGTGCGCTTGAGGCCATCGTGTGTGCTCTCTCCGTAGCCCGAGATACCGTGCCGCCCACCACTGGCTTTGCCGAGGCGGACGAAGAGTGCGCGGTGAACGTTGTGGCGCAACCGGTAACGGGGCTTAAGCAGAAAGTGGCGCTGTCTAACTCGCTGGGTTTTGGTGGTCACAACGCCTGTCTGGCCTTCAGCCCTTATCCGGCCCAATAGCCTTTAGCCTAACGCGATGGCTGGGGCGGCCTGCGCCTAAAATCAGGCCGCCTTCGCCATATTGAGAGGAGCGATTGTGGAGATAACCTATCCGTGCGGCCGCGAGCAGATAGAGGCGGTGCTGCCCCATCGCGACCCTTTTGTTTGGGTGAGCCGTGTGCTTGAATGCCAGCCTGGGGTCTCCGTCACCGCAGAGCTGGACGTGCCTGCCGACCTACCGCTGTTCGCTGGCCACTTTCCCGACTACCCGGTTTTGCCCGGTGTCATCATCATGGAGGCGCTGGCCCAGGCGGCATCGTTTTCGCTGTTGGTAGAGCGCGGCGCCGAGGGAGCCATCGGATTCTTGGCGGGTATCGACAACGCGAAGTTTCGCCAGCAGGTGCGCCCCGGCGACACGGTTACGCTTGAGGCCCGTATTGTGAAGTCGTCGCGTCGGTTGTGCGTTGCGGAAGTGACGGCCTCGGTGGAAGGGCGTGTGTGCGCCACCGCCACCCAAAAGTACATCTTGGCCCAAGGCGCCAATTCGGGTGCGATGGCAGATGCCAGCCAGCGCTGACGTGGTGAAATATGGCGGCGAAGCAATATATCAACATTGTTCCTGAGGGGCAGCTGGATGCTCCGGCGGCCACGGTGGCGCAGGGAGAGGAACGGCCGCAAGGGCAGCCTGGCTTCCAGCCGCTGGGGGAGAGCTTGCGGGAAGAGCCTTTGCGGGGGCAGCCAGCTGGGGTGGCACGCGAGGAGGGCTTCCGGTATGGGCAGTCGGCCGATGCGGTGGCGCCCGCTGGTGGCTCCACCTTGGTTTACACCATCGGCACTATAGCCGAGCAGCTGGGAAGAGCCCGTCATGGACAGCCGCGGGTGCTGGCCATGGTGCAGGGGAAAACGGCGCGGCGTTGTGTTGCTTCCCTTCGCGAGACCGGCATGTGGACGGTGCTTCCCCAGGCAGGGGACTGGCGGCTGGACATCAACCCCAAGGCGGCAGACGAGGCGGTGCGGTTGGGCAACAAGCCCCTGAAGCAGCTATTCTACAACAGCTACGCCGCGCTGCGGGCGGCTTCGGAGGCCGGGGCGGACGCGATATTCCTTGATGGCCCCTGCGCGGTGCTGGCTTCCGATAACCGCTTTCTCGTGCGGGCGGCCGAGAGTGGCATGAAGGTGTACGTGGCCTTCGATGAGGACGTCATGCGCCAGTACTGGGCAGAGTGCGCGCCTGTTGCTGGGCCAGCCCCAGTTTGCCGCAGCGGTCGCGGCTCGTCCCAACTTGCTGACGCGGCGCTTGGGGAGGCAGGTGACGTTGCGGAAAGGGCTGTGGGCGAAAAGAGCGTTTCCGCCCCGCAGCCCACCTGGTGGCGCACCTGTCATGCCTGCAAACTTACCTTCGACGATGCCGAGTTCGTGGCGAACAACTACTGCTGCCCCCATTGCGGAACGCTTGATCGTATGGGCGCTGCCGACCGCATCAACCTTATCCTGGACGATGGGATGTTCGAGGAGTGGGACGTCGACCTGCCCGATGCCGACCCGCTCTCCTTCCCCGGCTACGGTGAGAAGATGCAGGGCCAGCGGGCGAAAACTGGCCTTCATGAGGCGGTGCGCTGCGGATTCGGCCACATCGGTCGCGTGCCGGTAGCTTTCGGCTGCATGGATTCCGCGTTTTTCATGGGATCGATGGGGACGTACGTGGGGGAGAAGCTGTCCCGGCTGTTCGACCGCGCCACTGAGATGCGGCTGCCCGTCGTGGTGTTCTGCGCCTCCGGCGGCGCCCGTATGCAGGAGGGGTTGGCGTCTCTCATGCAGATGGCGAAGGTGTCCTGCGCAGTGGAGCGCCACAGCCAGGCGGGGCTGCTTTTCATCTCAGTAATCACCGATCCCACTACCGGCGGCGTCACGGCATCGTTCGCCACCCTAGGGGACGTCATTCTGGCAGAGCCGAAGGCCCTCATCGGCTTTGCCGGCCAGCGGGTTATCCGCGACACCATCAAGCAGGAGCTGCCGGAGGGGTTCCAAACGGCGGAGTTCGCTCTGGCCCATGGCTTGATCGATGCGATGGTGGAGCGTGCCGACATGCGGCGGGCCCTCAAGACGCTGCTTAGGCTGCATTGCGGCACCCCGTCGCATCCGGACGAGGTGGACGAGGTACTGAAAGCGGGTGCGCAGGCCCCTCTGAGCGAGAAGGACCGCAAGAAGCTGGAGCGCCATGCCAAGCGCGAGTTGCGCCGCGCTGGGTTGAAGGGGGCTCCACAACCGGGCAGCGCATGGGAGCGGGTGCAGCTGGCCCGCAACGTACACCGCCCTACTGCTCTCTCGTATATCGGCGCCATCACCGAGGGCTTTTTCGAGCTGCATGGCGATCGCGCCTTTGCCGACGATGAGGCCATTGTGGGTGGCATTGGTATCGTGGCTGGCCAGCCGGTTACTATCATCGCTCAGGAAAAGGGCTCCAACTTGAACGACCGCATCCGTCGCAATTTCGGTTGCCCGCTGCCGGAAGGGTATCGCAAGTCGGCGCGCCTCATGCGCCAGGCGGAGAAGTTCGGACGGCCGGTTGTGTGCCTGGTGGACACCCAAGGGGCGTTCTGCGGCACCGAGGCGGAAGAGCGAGGCCAAGGAAACGCCATTGCCGAGAACCTGCAACTGATGGCCGGTCTGAAAGTGCCGGTGGTGAGCGTGCTCCTAGGGGAAGGCGGCTCGGGCGGTGCTTTGGCCCTGGCGCTTTCCAACCGCGTGGCCATGCAGGAGAACGCTGTGTACTCCATCCTCTCGCCAGAGGGTTTCGCTTCTATTCTGTGGAAGGACGGCAAGCGGGCGCCCGAGGCGGCCGAGGTGATGCAGATGGACGCGGCCCACGTGCTTGCTCTTGGATTTGTGGACGAGGTGCTGCCAGAAGGGGAGGGGCCCGCCCACCAGAACCCCGCTGAGGCGGCCGAGAACGTGCTGGCCTACGTCGAGGACGCCCTGGCCGAGCTGGCACCCCTTTCCGCCGACGAGCTGGTAGCCCAACGCCACGCCCGCTTCGCCCGATTCTGATGGATTTTAAGCTAGGATGAGCTGCCGGATGAAGTCGTAGGGCAGAGATTCTATCTCTGCCTGGGTTGCA
>CANSTH010000101.1 GCA_947649875.1 uncultured Parvibacter sp.
GCCAGTTCTGCGCCATGGCCTGCCCCTACGGGGTGCGCTACTTGAATGAAGAGGAGCGCGTGGTGGAGAAGTGCACCCTGTGCGAGCAGAAGACCGCCCAGGGCGAACTGCCCCAGTGCGTGTCCCAGTGCGGCGGCCTTGCCCGCTTCTTCGGTGACCTGGACAAGGGGATCGACTCCTTTGAGGGGGCCGAGCTGGGCAACGAGCGCATGCGACTGGGCGATTGGGTGGAGCCCTACACCGAAGCCGATGTGCACATGTTGCCGAATGCGGGCAACAACCCTAGCTTCCGCTACATCCTTAGGAAATTCGCCTGGCAGGGGTAATCGCAAACTGTGGCAGGGCCGAGGCGGCAGGTCGAAGCGAGGTCCGGCCAAGCGGAGCGACGAGGAGACCCACCCGCGCGCAGCGCGGGTTGGCTCCGACGGAGCGTAGCGTCGAGCGAAGGCCTGTCGGCTCGGCCCATCCTCTGGCGTAGCTTCGACCTTCACAAAAACAACAAGCCCCTTTACCCGATGGAGGCCCCCGCTTTTGTGGCGGGGGCTTCGTTTTTCTCCACCTTCTTCTATAATTGAGTGCTTGATCTTTGACTTACCGAGAAAAGGAGGTGCGCTCTTCCATGTCGAGGCTTCAGATAATGGACACCACCATCCGCGACGGCCAGCAGAGCCTTTGGGCCACGCGCATGCAGATAGGCGAGATGCTGCCCATCCTGCCCAAGATGGACCGCGTGGGGTACTGGGCCATCGAGGCTTGGGGCGGTGCCACATTCGATTCCTGCCTGCGCTTTCTGGATGAGAACCCGTGGGAACGGCTGCGCGCCATCAAGGCCAACACTCCCAACACCCCTCTGGCCATGCTCTCCCGTGGTCAGAACCTGGTGGGCTACAAGCACTATTCCAAAGACATCGTGAACCACTTCATCTCTGCCGCCCATCGCAACGGCATCGAGGTGTTTCGCGTGTTCGACGCCCTCAACGACATCCGCAATGTGGTAGACAACGCCGAGGCCATCAAAGAGTGCGGCGCCCATTTCGAGGGGGCCATCTCCTACACCATTTCGCCGGTGCATACCTTGGACAGCTTTTTGGACTACGGCCAGCAGCTGAAGGACTTGGGTGCTGACTCCATTGCCATCAAGGACATGGCGGGCATGCTCACTCCGTACCGTACCGAGCGCATGGTGAAGGCCTTCAACGCCGAAATCGGCCTGCCGGTGCACATCCATTGCCACTACGTAGGCGGCATGGCGCCGGCCAACATCATCAAGGCGGCCGAGGCGGGCGCTGCCATTGCCGATACCGCCCACGCGCCGCTGGCCTTCGGCAACTCGCACCCGGCGGTGGAGATGATAGCCGCCGCCTTCCAGGAGAGCCGCTACGACACCGGGCTGGACCTGGACCTGCTGTTCGAGATCTCCGAATACTGGGAAGAGGTACGCAAGCGTGGCCATTACAAGCGCGGCGTTTCGTCGCTCACCCACATGAAGGTGTTCTCCCATCAGGTGCCCGGCGGCATGATGAGCAACCTGGTAAGCCAGTTGGAAGTGCAGAAGGCGGGCGACCGCCTGCCGGAGGTGATGGCCGAGATTCCGCGGGTGCGCGCCGAGGTGGGCTATCCGCCGCTGGTTACGCCGCTGTCGCAGATTGTGGGCACCCAGGCGGTGTTCAACGTGCTCACCGGCAAGCGCTGGAGCGTGGTGTCCAAGGAGATGAAGGACTACATCTGCGGCTACTACGGCAAGGCGCCCGGTCCCATGAACAAGGACATTGTGGCGAAGGTGTCCGCTGGGGCCCAGTGCCTGGACCCGGATGTGGCGCCGGGGTCGCTGGTCACCACCACCTACGACGAGGTGGCCGAGGAAATAGGGGACTTGGCCCACAGCGAAGAGGACGTGCTGATGTACGCTCTGTTCCCCAACGAGGCCCGCACCTACCTTTCAAAGCACCGCACATCCGAAAAGGTCGAATTCATGCTGGAGCAGGAATCCAGTGCCACTAAGGAGGACGATTACGTGGACATCAATCAGATTCGAGAGCTGGTTCGCGTTGCCGAAGAGAGCGGCGTGGGCGAGATTGTGGTAGAGGAAGAGGGCGTTCGCATCGCGGTGCGCATGCCCGGCTCGGTGGCAGCGCCTGTGGCGGCTGCCCAAGCCCAGGCACCGGTGGCCACTGCGGCGCCGGCTCCTGTTGCAGCGGCCGACAATTCCGCAGCGGACGCGAAGAGCCGTCCTGCCACTTGGCAGGCGGTAACCGCCCCCATGGTGGGCACCTTCTATGCCGCCCCCGCACCGGGCGAGCCGCCTTTTGTGCAGGTGGGAGATGAGGTGGCCGCCAACGAGACCCTGTGCATTGTGGAGGCCATGAAGCTCATGAACGAGATAACTGCCGAGGAAATGGGCACTGTGCGCGAAGTTTGCGTAGAGGACGCTACCCCGGTGGAGTTCGGCACGGTGTTGTTCTACATCGAGCCCCATGAGAAAGTTCCCACCGTCTCGGAGACGATGTAATGTTCGATAAAATCTTAATTGCCAATCGCGGCGAGGTGGCTCTGCGCGTCATGCGCGCCTGCAAGGAGTTGGGGGTGAAGACGGTTGCGGTGTACTCCACCGAGGATGCCGACACCTATCCGGTGCGCTATGCCGACGAGGCGGTGTGCATTGGGCCGGCCCAGGCCACTAAGAGCTACCTGGTCATTCCCAGCATCATCGAAGCGGCTCGCATGACCGGTGCCCAAGCGATACACCCCGGCTACGGCTTCTTGGCGGAGAACTCCGCGTTCGCCCGTGCCTGTGCCGACAATGACATCGTGTTCATAGGCCCCAGCCCCGAGTGCATAGATTCGATGGGCGACAAGAGCTCGGCCCGCGAGACCATGAAGGCCTGCGGCGTGCCCACCGTGCCCGGCTCTGATGGCTGCCTGGACACCGTGGAAGAGGCCAAGGAGTTCGCCGATGCGGTGGGATACCCGGTTCTCATCAAGGCTACCGCCGGCGGTGGCGGCAAGGGGATGCGCGAGGTGCACGCCCCCGAGGACTTGGAGTCCCAATACAAGGCCGCCCGCGCCGAGGCAGGCGCCGCGTTCGGAAACGATGGCGTGTACCTTGAGAAGCTGGTGCTGCGCCCCCGCCATGTGGAGGTGCAGGTGCTGGCGGACGACTTTGGCAACAACATCGCCCTGTGCGAACGCGACTGCTCGGTGCAACGGCGCCACCAAAAGCTCATCGAGGAGGCTCCGTCTCCTGCCCTCACCGATGAGATTCGCCGTCAGATGACATTGGCGGCCTTGAAGGCGGTGCGCGCGGTGAACTATCGCAACGCCGGCACCATCGAGTTTCTGCTCGATGAGCGCGGCCACTTCTACTTCATGGAGATGAACACTCGCGTACAGGTGGAACATCCGGTGTCCGAGCAGATCACGGGTACCGATATCATCAAGGAGCAGCTGCGCATCGCTTCCGGAGAGCCCATAAGCTGCGCCTCCCGCGCACCGTTTTCCCCACAAGGCCATGCCATGGAGTTCCGCATCAACGCCGAGGATCCGGCCCACGGTTTCAGGCCCTGCCCCGGTACCATCACCAAGTTCGAGGCGCCTTCAGGGCCTGGCGTGCGTGTGGAGTCATACATACGAAGCGGTGCCAAAATCTCACCTTTCTACGATTCAATGGTTGCCAAGCTGATAATATCTGGCCAAGACCGCGAAGAAGTGTTGGCTCGCGCGCGTCGCGCGCTGGACGAGTTCGTGATCGAGGGCATCGCTACCACGATACCCTTCCACAAGCGAGTGCTCGAGAACAAGGCTTTCCGCGAGGGCAATGTGACCACTGCCTTCATCGAAACCGAGATGGGAGATGTGCTATGACCGAGATCGAAAAGACAGAGGGCATGATTCTGGGCCCTGGCGTGGTGGAAACCATCATTTCGATGGCCGCTGCCGAGGTGGAGGGCGTGGCGTCGGTGGGGTCGTTTGCCGCCAGCGGACTGCGCAACATGATCGCCGCCAAGCCTACCACTCAGGGCATTGCCGTCAAGCCCGGCGAGGGCAACGATATGGCGGTGGACATCCACATCGAGGCCTATTCCGGCTTTCCGCTGCCCCAGCTGGCTGCCAAGCTGCGTCAGGCCATCGCCGATGCGGTGGGGCTGCAGGTGGGACGCACCGTTACCGCAGTGGATGTCTATATCGACGGCATTCAGTTCGCATCGTAAAACGCTTTTTGCGGCCTGCCCTTGAAGGGCGGGCCGTTCCTTGCATGGGCTGGGCGCTGTTCGGCCTGTTGCTGCATACCCGATTACCCCGCTTTGGAAGGCAACACTGGTTCATTATGGGCTCTAAACAAAAAGAACGCCGCGATGGCCGCATTATGGCGGTGCAGATTCTCTATACCTCCGAGGTACAAGGGAAAAAGCCGTTGGATCTTCTGGAAGAAGGGCTGTGCCTCATCGAGGATGGCCCTTTGAGCGATTTTTCCCTTTCGGCAGTACGTGGTGTGCAGGCCAATCAGGAGAAGATCGACAGCTGCCTGCAATCTATCTCCGAGAACTGGACGCTGTCGCGCATGCCGATGGTGGATCTCGCGGTGCTGCGGTTGGCTGCCTACGAGATGATGTTTTCCGAGGATGTGCCGGTGTCGGTGGCGATTAACGAGGCGGTGGAGCTGGCCAAGGCCTTTGGCGGCGAAGACGAGTCCCCTCGGTTTGTGAATGGAGTGCTGGGGCGCTTGGCCCGCAAGCTGGAAGAGGAGCCCGATTTCGCGGTGCAGTGCACTGCCCAGCCGCCGGCTGCGGCCGATGCGGCTTCTTCATCCGATTCCGCAACGGTTTCCTGTGCCAACGGTGCCGATGGTGAGGCGCCGAGTGTCGTTGCCGAACCCGCAAGCGGGGAGGAAGCCCCGCAGTCCGTCTGCTAAGGAGGCCGAACATGGCTCAACAGGGTGGCAGAACATTCGAGGACATGCAGTCCCGTCTCGAGCAGATTGTCGAAGAGGTAAGCGCCGAGGACATCTCCCTCGACGATGCGCTGGCCCTTTACGAAGAGGCGGTGAAGCTGGGGCTTGCTGCATGCGACCTGTCGGAGAGCGATGTGGAGGCCTATCTGGCCGCCACATCTTCGTCCGATGCCGATCACGAAGAAGGGGTCGGCGGGGAAGAGGGGGCTGCTGAGGCCGCTCCTTCCGTCGACGTTGCGGCCGCAGCCGTAGTTTCTCCTCATGAGGAGGACGGTGCCGCTTCTGCCGACTCGCCAGTCACTCCGGCCGAACAGGGCTGATTCCCATGGAGCCGCTGCGCATACTGGACGCTATCAAGTCTCCAGCCGATCTCAAAGTGCTCACTTACCCCGAGCTGGCCATTCTGGCCCAAGAGATTCGGGAAGAGGTAATTGCCACTTGCTCTGCCAACGGCGGCCATATCGCCTCCTCTCTTGGGGCGGTGGAGATTGTGCTGGCGGCCCATCGGGTGCTGAACTGTCCTGACGACAAGCTGCTGTTTGATGTGGGACACCAGGCCTATGCCCATAAGCTGGTCACCGGCCGGCTCGGGCAATTCTCCACGCTGCGCACCTATGGCGGCATATCCGGTTTCACCAAGCCCGAGGAGAGTCCGTTCGACGCCCATCCTTCCGGCCACGCCTCCGATTCGTTGTCGGTGGCGGCGGGCTACGCGAAGGCGGCGCAGCTGGACGGCTCCGACCGCAAAGTTGTAGCAGTTATCGGCGATGCTTCGCTCTCCGGCGGCATGGCCTTTGAGGCGCTGAACTACATCGGCCAGGCGCAGCTGCCCATGGTCATCATCCTGAACGATAACATGATGTCCATCTCCCGCAACGTGGGGGCTCTGATGAAGCATTTGGGCAACATGCGGGCCGACAACCGCTACCGCAAGCTGCGCGATGCCGCTCAGGAGGAGCTTGAGGCCGGTGGCGCTATCAGCAAGACGTTGCTCGACATAGGCAAGCGCGCTAAGGAGTCGGCCAAGCAGTTCTTCCTGGCCAGTTCGATGATGTTCGAAAGTCTTGGCATCACGTGCACTGCGCCAATCGACGGTCACGACATCCGCGAGCTGGAGGACACGCTGCGGCTGGTGCTGCAAACCGAAGGGCCGGTGCTGGTGCACGTGGTCACTCGCAAGGGGGCCGGTTACGGGCCGGCCGAGCAGGATCCGGAGCGCTTCCACGGCGTGGGGCCCTTCGATATCGCCACTGGTGCTGCCAAGCCCAAGCCGGCTGCACCGCCCAGCTTCACTTCGGTGTTCGGTGAGACGCTGCTGAAAGAGGGCGAAGCCGACGATGCCGTTATGGCCATCACTGCCGCCATGGAGGGAGGCACTGGCCTTAAGCCCTTTGCAGAGGCCTATCCCCAGCGGTTCATTGACGTTGGCATTGCAGAGGAGAATGCTGTTGCCCTTGCCAGCGGCCTGGCTTTCGCCGGCAAGAAGCCGGTGGTGGCCATATACTCCACTTTCCTGCAGCGCTCTTTCGATCAGATCGTGATCAACTGCGCATTGCCCCAAGCCAATGTGGTGCTGGCCATCGATCGCGCCGGGCTAGTGGGGGAGGACGGCGCCACGCACCATGGCGCATTCGACCTGGTGTATATGCGCACCGTCCCGCATATGAAGGTGCTGGCGCCTGCCGATGAGGCGGATTTGGCCAATGCCTTGCACACGGCGCTTGCTTTGGAAGGGCCGGTGTCGCTGCGGTATCCGCGCGGCAACGGCATAGGGGTGCCGGTGCCCGATGAGCCATACCTGCTAGAGGTGGGAAAGTCCCGCCTGTTGCGAGAGGGCTCTGATGCCTGCATCTTGGCGTTCGGTACCATCGCCTATCGTGCCCTGGAAGCGGCAGAAATGCTGGCGAATGAAGGTGTCAGCGTGCGTGTGGTGGACATGCTGTGGGCGAAGCCCCTGGACGAGGAGGCCATCCTGGCCGCTGCCGAAACCGGCTGCGTGGTAACTGCCGAAGAGGGGGCTATCGTGGGCGGCTGCGGCGAAGGGGTGATAGAGATCATGTCCCAGCACCGGGTGCAGTGCCCGGTCACCACCCTGGCGCTGCCGGATTCCTTCGTGCGCCACGGCTCGGTTCCCCAGCTGCTGCACGAGGTGGGCCTGGACGCCGAGGGCATAGCCGAAGCCGTCCGCAATCTGTACCTGCAGTAACTCGTCGGCGTCGTGCCGCCCGACAGCTCACAGCGGGGGAGCGCCGGAAGGCGGTTCGCAGAGCGTCGGGCGCTCTCTCCCGCGTCGAACGCGGCAGAGGAGGCGGCGACATGGCGCAGGGCGGCTGGCGTTCCGTCCCGGCATCAACGACTGCGGCAGGCATAGCCGCCTCCTTATGGGCCGCGTTCTTTGGCGGGGCGCCC
>CANSTH010000102.1 GCA_947649875.1 uncultured Parvibacter sp.
CGGCGGGAGTGGCCTGCAACCAAAGCGCCGACGCCGACCCGCAGCTTGCCTTTGTCATTCCGGCGCTGCTGTTGATGGTGTTCGTGGCCTACATGTTCTTTGTCATGCGGCATTTCTCGTTCTCGGAAGCAGTGGCCGAGGTAGAGCCGCTGCTTACCGAGGCTCCTGCCGCGGTGTACCAGGAGAGCTTCGACGACAAGTGCGCCGCCATCGCCCAGGCCTACGGGCTGTCGCCGCGGGAAGAAGAAGTGTTCGCGATGCTTGCGCGCGGGAGGGATCGAGCCTACATCGAGGAAACGCTGGTAGTGTCGAAGAACACCGCAAAGGCCCATGTGAAGCACGTGTACGCGAAGCTGGACATCCACTCCCATCAAGAGCTGCTGGATTTGGTGGAGAAACAATAGCATCTGGCGCTTCCTCCCGGTCTGTTTTTACTTTGCGCTGGCGTCTCGTTCGCCAATCTGGTCTGTTTCTGCTATCTGGAGCAGCCGTTGGTCTGGGGGATTTGCGGTTTTTCGGGCATCGCGTACGAGCTGTGGCATAATGACAAAGTTTGAACCGCACGAAACGTGCGATTGCGCATGTAAAGCATAGTTTCAGCCTCAAGGAGGGCCCCATGGCAAGCATTTCCACTGCCGATTTCCGCAACGGGATGTGCATCATCAACAACGGCAAGATGTGCACCATCGTAGAGTTCCAGCATGTTAAGCCCGGCAAGGGCGGCGCGTTCGTGCGCACCAAGCTGCGCGACATCAAGACCGGCCGCGTGGTGGACTACACCTTCAACGCCGGCACCAAGTTCGATTCGGTGCGCCTGGAAACCAAGAAGATGCAGTACCTGTACAACGATGGTGCCGATTACAACTTCATGGACAACGACACCTACGAGCAGCTTGCCATTCCCGCCGAAACAGTAGGGTCAGCCGCCGACTGGCTGAAGGAGAACGACGAGGCCACCCTGCTCTATGCGGGCGATGAGCTCATCTCGCTGGAGCCTCAGATGTTCGTGGAGCTTGAGGTTACCCACACCGAGCCCGGCTTCAAGGGCGACACCGCCACCAACACCACCAAGCCCGCCACCCTGGAGACCGGCAAAGAGCTGCAGGTGCCCACCTTTATCGAGATTGGCGATGTGCTGCAGATCGATACTCGCGATGGCCGCTTTATTAAGCGCGTTTAATGTTATTCGGTTCTTTCGAACCGAATAACAGCTCGTCCGCATAAAAGCCGCCCGGGCCTCTTGTTCCGTCGTTCTGGCGAACGCCGGAACAGCTCGTCCGCATAAAAGCCGCCGGGCACCCCATCTTGCCATTCAGGGCTTTCCCTCACGCACCGAAGTGCGTTCGGCCGCCCTTCAAGGCAATCTGGGGCACCGGGCGGCTTTTATGCTGCTTTGGTGGACCTGGTGTATATACGCTTTTGTCCTTATCGGGCTTTTGCTCTTGGCTTGACACTGCGGAGCGGTTGGATGATACTTAATTGTTGGGTTTGGGGATTGATCATTGTGGAAAGGATAGAACTATGCCTTCTTATGTACGCCCTTCTTTGATCCTCAACGTGGATATCGACGAGCGCGATTTTTCCGATGAAGCGGTTGCCGACATCAAGCGCTCTTACTCATACGTTGCGCCATCGCAGGTAAAGCCTGCCGAGGCTCCCGCCGACACGGAAGATGTGGTGTGGCCGGTTGCCAATAAAATGACCCTCACGGTGAAGATGCATCGCCCTTATTGGGAGAAAGACAACCCGGAGGCTCAAGAGCTGTGGGAAGCCGTCATGCCCAAGTGGCTGCACAACATGTTCGCAAAGGTGTCCAACACCATCATCGCTTCGAACAAGATTCGCCGCGAAAAGGGCCGTCCTACGCTGGATTTCCCCTGGACTGGCATTAACTTCGCGGACAAGATGTCCATCACGGTGAAGGCGCCCGACGACAGCTCCATTCCCGATTCCACTATCGATCTCATTGAAGACCTGCGCGAGATCGCGGTTACCGGCGCGTTTGGCGAAGGGGCGATTGCCGTGAGCATTCCTTCTCGCGAGAGCTACGATGCCCAGTACATCGCTGCTTATGCTGAGGCCAAGGCCAAAGCCGAGGCGGAGGCGGCTGCCGCGCGCGAGGCTGCCGAAGCGGAGAAGGCCGCTGCGGCCATGGCGGAAGCGGAAGGCCTGGCCGAAGAGGCTGCCATCGATGACGGGTCCGAGGCGTTGGTGGCGCAGGAGGAGGCCATCGAGGCCGCCGATGACGAGAGCCTGGCTGAAGAGGAGCAGCTGGTAATCGTGCCCGAGTTCGATGTGGACTATACCTTGTGGTCTGTGGCCTATGCCGACGGTACCACCAAGACCTACGACAGCTCAAAGGCTGAGTTCGTAGACTAGGCCCCGTACAAAACCGAATAAGAGGGGAGAGCTCTATGAGCAACCTTATGGAACTGTTCGAAAAGCTTGAGAGCCAGAACATCACTGTTCACCAAAACCGCTGCGTTACGGTGCGCAACCGCAACGCCAGCTGCATGAGATGTGCCGAGGCCTGCACTTCCGGCTGCATTTCCTATGACGACAACACCATCATCGTCGCTCCGGAGAAATGTGTCGGGTGCGGCACCTGCGCCACCGTGTGTCCCACTTGCGCGCTGGAGGCCCATAAGCCTGGCGATGCCCAGTTGTTGCAGGACTGCATCGATGCCATGGCGGCCGCTGATGGCGAGGTGGTCATTGCCTGTGAGCGCATTTTGGGTGCGGCTTCCGGCATGTACGACCCCGCGAAGGTGGTGTCGGTTACTTGCTTGGGGCGTGCGGAGGAAAGCCTGCTGGTAACCCTTGCCGAGATGGGGGCCAAGCGCATCACCCTGGTGCAGGGCGATTGCGAGGGCTGCGAGCTTGCTTTGGGGTTGCAGACTGCCGAGCTTGTGCGCGATACCGCGAACGTGCTTTTGGAAACCTGGAACAGCCCGGTGCGAGTGCGCATCAGCGCCAAATTGCCTGGGTTTGTGCGCAAGACTGGCGACGAGGAGTTCGATGCCGCCCGCCGCGAGTTCTTTACAAGCATGAAAGAAGAGGCCACGTCCGTTGCCTCTATCGTTGCCGAGGAGAGCATTAACGACGCACTGAAGATCGAGCGCAAAGAGCCTCCGAAGTACCTGAAGGTTATGGACGACGGCACGCTGCCGCACTTCTTGCCCGACCGTCGCGAGCGCCTGCTAGACGCGTTGGCCGCGTTGGGGGAGCCGCAGGACGTGATGATCGACACGCGCCTGTGGGGGCATGTGGTGATCGACCCAGAGAAGTGCACCTCCTGCCAGATGTGCGCCACCTTCTGTCCTACCGGTGCCATCCGCAAGTGGAAGGCGGAAGACGGCACCTTTGGCGTGGAGCACTATCCAGGCGACTGCGTGAAGTGCCGTTGCTGCGAGGACATCTGTCGCACCAATGCCCTTTGGCTCTCCGACGAGGTGTTCGCGGTGGATCTGCTGTCAGGTGCGGTGGACCGCTACGAGATGGCTCCGCTGAAAAACCCGCCCAGCAACCCCCACTCCATTCTGCACTCCATGAAGGACCTTATCGGGATTTCGCAGATTTACGAGCGCTAACAACAACCGGGCCCTCTGCGAGGGCCCTTTTTTGTGCGCGGGCTATCGAGGCTTCGGGCTTTTTGGCCATATTTCGCATTGCCGCCAATATGCGCATCATATCTTTAGGGCTGGCGGCATTATGTCGCCAGCCTTGTGCTTTCGGCAACGTTTCTGTGGGGGAGGGGTGCAGGCACCAAGGCTTTTCGTCACAGCGGCAGGCCGAATGGTAAAATCCTTTATTCGAACTTAAAGACGCACAATCGAGGCCGTGCTCGTGTAAGACGCTGGGCGCGCCCAAGGTTCAAAGGACTGCCGTGACTGTTCTGGAAACAGAAACTTGCTCATATACAGGGGGCTGCAACTCCGCTTTCGTGCCGGCGCCGGATTCCCCGGAGGACGCTCTGGAACGGCGCCGGGGCCATCTGGCCCCCGAGGGCAGCATGGTGTACCAGTTCCCCGTGCGCTCCTCAGAGGACGGCGTGGTGTCGGTGGCCGCCTTCGACTTCGATGGCACCTGCATCCAGGGGGACTCGCCGGTCATGCTGGTGCGCTACCTGCTCAAGCATGGGCTGATGTCGAAACGGGCCGCGTTTCGCATACTCTTGTGGGCCGGGCGTTACAAGTTCCGGCTTCCCCAAAACGAGAACCAGGCCCGCGAGCTGGTATTCAGCGCTTTTGAGGGGCAGCCTAAGGCAAAGGTGGACGCGTTTCTTGCCGACTTTTACCACAAGATCGTGGAATCGCGCTGGCGCCCTGAGGCAG
This sequence comes from uncultured Parvibacter sp., assembly GCA_947649875.1. Taxonomy (GTDB): domain Bacteria; phylum Actinomycetota; class Coriobacteriia; order Coriobacteriales; family Eggerthellaceae; genus Parvibacter. The sequence goes on from CANSTH010000102.1 coordinate 4,335, forward strand.
CTGCGGCAATGCAGCGCCATTCCGAGGCAGGCCATGCGGTGGTGATGGTGTCAGCGTCGTTCGAGCCCATTGTTCGCGAGGCCATGCGCAACCATTGCATCTACGCGCAGGTTTCTACGCGCATGCAGGTGGATGTGCATGGCTGCTACACCAATAAGGTGGACGGCGCGCCAGTGCAGGGATGCGAAAAGGCGTTGGCCATCACCCGTCTGTGCGACGAGCTATTCGGACCAGACAAGTGGGAGTTGGACTGGGCTTACGGCGACCACCATTCCGACCGGCCCCTGCTATCGCAGGCGCGCGAACCTTTGGCCGTGACCCCCGACAAGCCTTTGCGCCGCACCGCCAAAGCGGACGGGTGGGAGATTTTGGATTGGAATATAGAGAAATAACCTGTGAAGGAGGTTCAGGATGACCGAGTTGAATGATTCCTTGCCGCAGCCTTCTTTCGAGAGCGATTCCGCCCGATTGTTCCTTAGGCAGGCCCAAGAGGCGCAAACGAATGGCAATCCGCAGATGGCGGCGCACCTGTATATGGCAGCTTTTGATGCGGGCGAGCAGGAGGGGCATCCTACCCAGGAGGCGTTGCGTAGCATCCGGGAGGCATGGTCGTTGGCCTGTTCTGCGAAGGATCCCTCGCTTGCCGAGCATGTGTTCCAGAAGATGGAGCCCTATCTCTCTCCTGTGGAGGCGGGGGAGTGCGGTCGGCAGCTGCAAGATTTGGCTTTCGCCCATTTGGAGAAGCTGGGGTTGGACCGCGAACAGCTGGAGGATTTTGCCCGTGCGCTTGAGGACGGCCTCGACGAGATGCCGCTGGCCGCCAACATGTTTGAGGGGCCGGGCTTTCTGGGGGCCGCCTTCGCGCTGCCCTCGCTGGACAAAAGCGACCCCGATGCATCGGAGGACGGTGGCGCCCACGATGGGCCTGTGGCAGAAGAGACCGTTGACCTTGGTGAGCAGCTGGGGCTTTCCACCCTCGTAGGTTATGGCGAGGCGGTGAAGGCTGCGCGGGGTTTCGGCATCGGGCGGCAAGGAACGGTGGAGTACGAGCAGCTGGTTAACATGCTCAACGAGCGCCACGGCTTCACGCGTCCGCCCGCCATGGACTCACTGGTGATTCGCGCCGAGGCGCGCGAGGATGCCTCTCGTTTCGCCCAGGCGGTGGCAGACGAGATGGGGACGCCGCAAGTGCGCATGCGCCTTGAGGACAATCTGCAGGGCTACTCGGTGCTGTCAGTGGCAATTCGTGGGGGTGCTAACACTCATCCCTCTAAGCTGGCATCGGTGCTGGAGAAGGGTGGCGTTCTGCTGCTGGAGGACTTGGATTTGTGGGAGCCTCCGGCGCCGGACTCCTTCGATGACCTGGGGGGAATTATTCGCGCTTCTGTAGGGCGCGGTGCTCGGGAAACCATGGCCCTCATCCGCCGAGCGGTAGAGCATCCGGCTGTGCTTGTGGTGGCAACCACTTGCGTTGACAGCTCGGTGGATGCCTTTTTCGTTGATTTGCTCACGCCGTTCACCGTGCTGGACATATCGCTTCCCACCGAAGCGGACCGAGCCGATATCTGGGGCGAGATCATGCGGGAGCATCCATCGCTTCGGACGGTGGATCGCGGACAGTTGGTGCAACTGTCCCGCGGCATGCCCCGCTACGACATATATATGGCGGCGCGCGAGGCGCTCGAAGAGGCCTATCGCCAAGGCTTGGCCGAGGGTCGGTACGTGCCCGTATCGGTTGAGAACCTGCTGGACAAGCTTGCCGCCTACCAGGATCTGGAGTCGGAAGAGTATCGCCAGCTGGAAGACACGGTGGTGGCCCAGTTCCGCGAGGATCTTGCCAATTTGGAAAACCTCTTGGACGAGGAATAAGTGGAAGCCGAGTGGGGCAAGGCGGCGCTGGGGCGCGACGCCTTCGTGGAAGAGGTGTGGTGGCAGGGTAACGCGGCCTATCGCGATCTGCCCTGGCGCAACATCGACGACCCATATGCCGTGCTGGTGTCGGAAGTGATGCTGCAGCAGACCCAGGTGGCGCGGGTGATGAACTATTGGCCGCGCTTTTTAGGTGCATTCCCCACGGTGGACGCATTGGCGGCCGCTGCTACATCGGACGTGCTGGAGCTATGGCAGGGGCTGGGCTACAACCGCCGGGCACTTCTGCTGAAGCGGGCCGCCGAGCATTGCTCCGATGAGCTTGAGGGCACCATGCCGCGCACCTATGAGGGGCTGCTGGCCCTGCCCGGTGTGGGTCCGGCAACGGCTGCGGGGGTGTGCGCCTTCGCCTACCAAAAGTCGGCGCCCTACCTGGAAACCAACGTGCGCTCGGTGTTTTTGCACCTGCTGTTTCCTGACGAGGACCAGGTGCCCGACAAGCGATTGGCCCCGTATGTGGCCGATTGTGCCCGTACCGAGGAGCCACGGGGCTGGAACTACGCGCTTCTGGATTTCGGCGCCCAGCTGAAGGCCGGCGGCGAAAACCCCTCGCGCCGCAGTGCCGGCTATTCCCGTCAGAGCCCCTTCGTGGGTTCGCCCCGCCAGAAGCGGGCGACGATGGTGCGCTGCGTGCTGGGGCATCCAGAGGGCATCGCGCCGGCGCGGGCGTGGCAAATGGTGGAAAAAGAGCTGGCAGCTCAAGGGGTGGAGCCGGCTGATGAAGGGCTTAGGCAATCGATTGTGCTCCAACTGCTGCAAGAGGGCTTTTTCCGGGAAGAAGACGGCTTGCTCGTGCCCTAAGTGGTAACCTTGTTCGCCGTTGTGCAACGCCTGTTTTCGAGGAGGATTCCGTGGGAATCATCGAGATATTCTTCACCGGTGTCGGGCTTTCCATGGACGCTTTCGCTGTCGCGGTGTGCAAGGGGCTGGGAATGCGCCGCATCAATTGGGGCCAGGCGGCGGTCATCGCCCTGTTCTTTGGTGCGTTCCAGGCATTAATGCCGGTGGTTGGCTGGGCACTTG
>CANSTH010000103.1 GCA_947649875.1 uncultured Parvibacter sp.
CGGTGGTGGGCAGCGTGCTGTACGCCACCGGGATGGTAGGGGTGCCCTTCCTCGTAGTCGCGCCGCTCACTATGGTCGTCTACGTTGTCGTCAGCTGGCTTCTGCGCGACAAAGTGCGTTCCGGCCAAATTGGCTAGGGCGATTGCCGGGGGAAGGGAAGAAGGCCAAGACCCCTTCCCCCGGCAACCTTCAGTGGCTTTGCTGGCGGGTGGGGTCAGTTGGCGCGGCGAATGCGGCTGCGAACCGTCTAGGCTAGTTGGTTGACTACGGCGAATACGCCGTGTTCCAAGCACAGCAAAGTACCCTCAGCGCTTAGGCAACTCGACCCTGTTTTGGAGGGGCGCGCCTGGGCTGATTTAATTTCAAGAATAATAAGTTGGTGGTCGCCGGCCTCGGTTATCGAGGTGACGCGGGCTTCTAGGACGGTAAGCGCCGATTCGGGATAGGGAAGTGGGGCTTCTCCCGCGGTCCAATGGGCATGGAATCCTTTGCTTTTGTCGGTATCGCGGCCCGAGTGGGAACCGCACCACAGAACGCGGCTGGCTTCTTCCGCCCCGACGGTGGCGATGGTGCAGCGACCGCTGGCCGTAAGCGTTTCGTAGCCGAACGACGTGGGTTTCAACCCCAAGGCAATCAGTGGAGGGTGGTAGGACAGCGGTGTGCAGAAGGCCGCCGGCGTGAAATTGGCGCGCCCGTTATGGGAGGTGCCAACAATTGCAATAGGTCGCGGGCCTAAGGCTGTGGCAATCGCGCGGCCGCTTATGGGCTCTAGGGGGCGGGGACTGTCCGTTTGGGGGTTCATGGGGAAGACCGGCTTGGCGGGCTGTGGCTGGCTACTTGCCATGGCCGAGGCAAATGGGCTGTTCAGGCACGGGGATGGCTAATGCGGCAGAGGCTTCTTCGCGCAGCTCCTGGATAGTGGCCATGTAGCAGGCCAGGGCGTCGATCCAGCGGCGCAGCGCACTGCGCCCCTCTTCGGTAAGCGAAAACATGCGCTTGGCGGCTCCGGAGGTGGGCGTGTCCCAATTGGACGATACGAAACCGGCCTCTTCCATCTTCTTCAGCGTGCGGTAGATGCCAGCTGGGTCAGGTTTCTTGCCTCCGAACATGGGGGAGGATGCCGCTTTTTGCACGATGACATAACCGTGCAGGGGTTCTTTCGATGCGGCCAAGATGGTCAGAATGGTGGGCTGGGACATGCGGGAGAGGGACTTGCCCAGTTCCGCGCATTGCTTCAGGTCGTCATCGGATTTCGGGTTGCACGCATGCCACATGGCCGCTCCTTCGAGAAAGAATTTCTTTACAGCAAATAATAGACTATGTCTGGTATTTCGTCATCAATTCTTGATGGCCAAGGCGGGCCGTTCGTTTGGGCAGTTCGATGCAAATATGCAATAAAAAGTCCTATAGAGCCCCTGGTTTTACCCCGATGGAATCATGGTCGTACTAAGGCATTTGTGTTTCGCTCACGCCCCCACGCAAAACCCCAGAACGAATGAGGGGTGAAAGAAAAGTTGACACCTATGGAAAAAAGATTCAGCGGTCATTACCTGCGGTTTCATTGAAGTGGCCCGTAATTGAATCTACTATTTAATCCAAGAATCAGGCGCTTGAAATTACCGCACCAAAGAGCCCGGTGACGGGAAACGGACAGTGTCTGCTCGCCGGCGGGGATGTGCAGGTCCGCGCCGTTTCACTGGAGAGAAGAGGAGAGCAATCCATGGGAAACGAGATCGACATCCACGCCCCGGGCGTCGAGATGCGCAAGTCGCTGTGCTATTTCTGCCATGCGAACTGCGGCGTTCTCAGCTACGTCAAGGACGGGCAAGTGATTAAGATCGAAGGGGACCCGAACTACGCCAACCAAGGCGGCCTGTGCTGCCGTGGCAACAGCGCGCTTCTTCATCTCACCCATCCCGGCCGCATTAACCATGCTCTAAAGCGCGTGGGCAAAAAGGGCGAGGGCAAGTGGGAGAAGATCCCCTACGACCAGGCAATTGAAGAAATTGCCGAGCGACTGAACCAGATCAAAGCGGAAAGCGGAGCCGAGGCTGTGGCCACTGCCGGTGGCACTACCCGCACCGACGACTGGGCCCGACGCCGTTTCATGAACCAGTTTGGCAGCCCCAACGGCTTCCACAATGCGCTTTTGTGCTGGATTCCCACCTTTATGGCGGAAACGTGCGTTGCCGGTTGGTCTCCGTTTGAGACCGACCTGGGCTCTGCCAAGGTGGTCATGCTTTGGGGCATGAATCCCGGCGCTAGTTCGCTGGGGGCCATGCGCGGCTACACCGACCTTCAGAAAAACGGCATGAAGATTATGGTGGTGGACCCCCGCTATTCCGAAACTGCCAGCAAGGCCGACCTGTGGCTGCCGCTGCGCCCCGGTTCCGACTCGGCGTTGGCACTGGCCATGCTGCACACCATCATCTTCGAAGGCTTGTACGATCGTGCGTTTGTGAACGATTGGTGCCAGGATTTCGATCAGCTGCGGGAGCACATGAAGCAGTACACCCCCGACTGGGCGGCTCCGCTTACCTGGCTCACCCCGCAGCAGATTCGCAACGCTGCTCGCATGTACGCCGGCAACAAGCCCGGCTGCATCCAGTGGGGTTGCACGTGGGATCAGCTGGGCACCGCATCCACCACCACTAGTCTCACACTGGCTCTGATGCGCGCTGTGTGCGGCAACTTGGATGTGCCCGGTGGCGATGGCATGCCGGGGCCGGCGCTGAACTTCCTTACCGATGAGGAGATGGAGGCCAACGAGTGCTTGCCAGAGGAGCAAAAGGCCAAGCAAATTGGCTCTGACAAGTTCAAGCTTACTTCGTGGCCCGGATACACGCTTATTTCCGACAATGCCAAGCGCACCTGGGGCAAAACTCTGCCGGCCGAGTGGTTCTGCGAGGCTCATGGCCCTAGCGTGTTCAAGGCTATTATCACGGGTGACCCTTATCAGGTGCGTGCCCTGATTGTGAACGCCACCAATCCGGTGAATTCCTACGGCGATGCCAAGATGACCCTGGAAGCGCTGAAGCAGTGCGAGTTCTTGGTGACGGTGGAGTATTGGATGACCCCCACAGCGCTGCTGTCCGACTACGTGTTGCCGGCGGCCGGTGCCCTTGAGCGCCCCACTATTGTTACCCATTACGGCGCCACGGACTCGTTCTTGGGCGGCAAGCGCGCCATCCAGCCGCTCTACGACCGCCACACCGACATGACGTTCTGGCGCAAGCTGGGCCTGGCCTGCGGTCAAGACCCGGCCATGTGGCCTTGGGAAACCGAGGAAGAGGCCTACTACCACATCTTGAAGCCCTTGGGGCTGCCCATCAGCTGCTATGACGAGTTTGTGGACAAGTTCCGCATGTACTACCCGCCGCTGCATCAGAACAAGTTTGTGACCAACGGGGGCTTCTGGACTCCGTCGGGCAAAGTGGAGTGCAATTCCACCATCCTGCAGGAGCTGGGCTACCCCGGAATGCCCACCTACATGGGCTGCTCGGAGAACGAGGTAGACGACCCCGAAGTGGCCGAGAAGTATCCGCTTGTGCTTACTACCGGCGGCGGCTTCATGCCCTACCATCATTCTGAGCATTTCCAGATGCCTTCCATTCGCTACCTGTATCCTGACCCCTATTTCACCATCAACCCGGTGAAGGCGGACGAGCTGAAGATTGCTGAAGGGGACTGGTGCTGGATTGAGACTCGCCGCGGTCGCATCAAGATGCGTGCCAACGTGCAGGCGGAGTTAGACCCGCGGGTGGTGTACGTGCCTCGCGGCTGGTGGTTCCCAGAGCGGGATGGGTCGGCCGATTTGGACAATCCCTTTGGCTGCCTGGAATCGAACACCAATGTGCTCACCTCGGTAGACGTGGAAGACTGCGACCCCATGGGCGGCTCGTGGGCCAACCGCGGCCTGCTGTGCCGCGTGTACAAGTGCACCGATTCCGATTGCACCTTCCGCGCCGCCGACGCTCAGTGGTCCATTCCCGGCTCGTCTTCTGAGCCTGGCGTTACCGTCATGCCCAGCCAACAGAAGCTGGCCCGCGAACCCATTCCCTTCACGATGCCCGAGATGGAACCGGCGCCGGAGGGCTTCTACCGCGTGTGGCAGAGCGGCGAGCTGTACCAAGAGGGCACCCACTTCCGCTTGGACCCCACTGGTTGGGTGATTAATCCCCGCACAAAGGGCTACCACGATGCCTACACCGGATGGCGCTACGATCCCGCCACCGAGCTTTTGGTGGACGACGAGACTGGCAAGTCCTACACCATGGACCGCGAGGAAGTGGTCTATCGCGGCGGAGTGCGCTGCTATCCCGGCCAGGAAGCGCCTTTCGAAGTGCCCGAGCAGCTTACCTGGAACCAGGTGGACGGCTTTGCGCAACTGCCTGGCAAACCTTATGTGTACGACCCGGCTTCCGGTTGGTTGGTAGATCCGGATACGGGCGACTTCCACGAGGCTTACTACGGATGGCTCTACGATGCCGCCACTGGCAATTTGGTGGACGAAGCCACCGGTACCCGTTACGACATGGGCTACAACCCCATTGTGGAGGAGGAGACGCAGGCCGAAGCCACCGGCGATGCCATGGAAGAGGAAGGGGGCGCGCAATGACCCGCTATGTGATGGTAGTGGACGAAAGCCGCTGCATTGGCTGCCAGTCTTGCACGGTGGCTTGCCGCACCTGGAATCAGCTTCCCATGGATATTATTTACAACCCCGTGGTGTCTGAGGGGGTAAAAGGGACGTTCCCCAACGTATACCGCTCGTGGACGCCCACCCAGTGCATGCACTGCGCGAATCCCGAGTGCGTGCCCTGCTGCCCCACAGGTGCCAGCCAGCAAGACCCTGACGGCACCGTTTGGGTGGACTACAGCAAGTGCATGGGCTGCAAGGTGTGCGTGAACGCCTGCCCCTACGGCATGCGCGATGTGTCCCATATGGTTCCTCGCTTCGACCAATATGTTCGTAAGTGCACGTTCTGCCGTGATCGGCGCAAGCAGGACCCTTCGGCCGAGCCCTATTGCGTGGCCACCTGCCATCAGCGGGCCCGCGTTTTCGGCGACTTGGACGACCCCAACAGTGAGGTGTCGAAGCTTATTGGCACCAACAAGACCGAGCGCATCTTCACCGAGCTCGGCACTGATCCGCAGATTTACTATATCCCTGAGATGGGAGGCGGTGCGCGATGAAGCATCATTATTGGGAAGCCCCCATTGTCCTGTACCTGTTCCTGGGCGGCCTGGGTGGCGGCATCTTCTTCCTGTCCATGGTGTTTGACCTCATTGTGGCTCCGGGTAGCGGCCCTCTATTTTTCGCGCCCGTATTCTTTGCGCTGGCAGCGCTGGCGCTCGGCTGCTTTTTCTTGGTGTTCGAGCTAGGGCAGCCGCCGGTATTTTGGCGTGTGTTCACCACAAAGACGGCCATCATCAAATGGGGTGCCGTGTTGCTCTCCTTTGCCATGATTTTCGGTTTTGTTTGGTGGCTGAGCTACTTGTACCTGTTGGGTTGGGGCGAGTGGACCCTCGGCCTGGCTTCAGCGCTTGAAGGGGCGCGGCCGGTGCTATTGGGGATTGCCGGTGTTTGCGGTTTCGGCATTATGGTCTATACCGGTGTGATGCTTTCCACCCTGAAGGCTCATGCCTTCTGGGCCACCCCGGCGCTTCCGGTGCTGTTCACCATCTCGGCCCTTTCCACCGCTTGTGCTGCCATTGCCCTTTCCCTGGGTGGTGCAGTTGAGGCCGGAGGCTTTGGGCTTGTGGTCGAAGAGCTCATTCACGGCATCGTGCACGTGGTAGACGTGGTTTTGGTGATTGCGGAAATCGTCGTGTTGCTCATCATGGTGCTCAGCTTCTACGGCGCCGGCAACGTGACTGCCCGCGCGGTGGCCGTTCGCTGGGTGCGCGGCCGCACCGCCCCGCTGTTCTGGGGTGGAATGATTGGGGCCGGTTTGGTACTGCCGTTGCTGCTGTACATTTTTGGCGAGGGCACCGCGGCCTCGGCTTTGGTGGCGCCGATACTTGTGCTGTGCGGTGGCCTGCTGCTGCGCTACCTGTGCGTCTACTCTGACGAGCGGGCTCCTATTCCGGGTGAGGAGCGTTTCTACGCGCGGCTTCCCAAAAAGGACGCGGAGTTCTTGACCGCCTGGAAGCAAGGGGAAAACCGCTACTAGGCTTTGCGGATATTCGAGTTTTACCATGGCCGTACCGGCAGTGTTGCTGGTACGGCCGCCCGCTAGGAAAAGGAGGGCGATCGTAATGGACCATATCTCCATCACTGACGCATTGACGGGGCGTTCGGTCTCCTTTTCCTCATGCGGCCCCGCAATAGGACAGGGGGAGGTTCCCTCTGAAGTGCCCGGGCTGTTCTTCCCTGGCTGCTCCCTCATAAACTATGCGCCGGCATTTGTGGCCGCAGTGGCTGAGAGCTTGGAGAGCGCCGGCATTACCCAGGGCACGACGCTTTTGTGCTGCGGGAAAATACTGGATTTCGAACCGTGTGGTGCCGAGCGCAGAGCCGCGGTCGATCGGGCGCTTAGCGAAGCGCTGACGGCAAAGGGGGTGCGGCGCGTGGTGGCTGCCTGCCCCAATTGCGCCGTAGCCCTGAAAAGGGCCCTTTCCGTTGCGGACGGGCCTGCGGTGGAAGTGGCGCCCCTTTCAGAAGTTTTGGCCGATATGGGCTGCCAGATAGAGGCTTCGGCTGTGGAGCGGGTTCTGGCGGCGAAAGGGTGCGACGGATGTGCTCAACCGCGTCTTTGGGTGCATGCTTCGTGCCCCGATTGTGCGGACCATCGGTTTGGCTTGGGAGTGCGAAGGCTGCTGCCGAACGATGCCGTGGTTAATGCCGACCCTGCTTCTCGGGCGGGCTGCTGTGGATCGTTGTTGCGCGCGGCGGGCAAAGAAACGGCCGCCTTAGAGCAAGGGGCGCGGCGGGCCGCAGTTGCCTGCGAGGCTGGCGCTGATGCAGTGGTGACCGCATGTATGAGCTGTGCGGCTTCGCTCACGGTGGCCCAAGATTCGATCCCTGCGGTTCATTATCTGGAGCTCCTTTGCGACTGCCCTATTGATTGGCGTACGGCGGCGGGGCCTATGGCCGTTCGTTTTCTGCTGGGCGAGGATGTGCCGTGCAGTGATGGGTCTCGCCGCAGTTTCATGTCCCTTTCTCCAAGCGGGGAGGGGGATTGATGGCGGCAGAGGAAAGGCCCACCAACTGCCAGTACTGTGGCTACGACTGCGCTCTGTTGGCCCGAGTTGAGGACGGGCG
>CANSTH010000104.1 GCA_947649875.1 uncultured Parvibacter sp.
GGTTCCAGGACAGCTCGGAGATGTGCACCAGGCCGTCGATGCCGCCCAGGTCCACAAAGGCGCCGAAGTCCACGATGGAGGAAACAACGCCCTTGAGGCGCATGCCCTTGGTGAGCTTGGAGAGAATCTCGGCGCGCTCGTTCTTGCGGCCCTCCTCCAGCAGCACGCGGCGGGACAGCACCACGTTGTTGCGGTTGCGGTCCATCTCGATGACGCGGGCCTCAATCTCGGTGCCCAGGTACATGTCCAGATCCTTCACGCGGCGAAGGTCCACCAAAGAGGCGGGCAGGAAGCCGCGCAGGCCGATGTCGAGGATGAGGCCGCCCTTGACCACCTCGATAACCTCGCCGGAAACCACTTCGCCGGCCTTGAACTTCTCCTCCACGGAAATCCAGGCGCGCTCATACTCGGCGCGCTTCTTGGACAGGATGAGACGACCGTCCTTGTCTTCCTTTTGCAGCACCAGCGCTTCAATCTTGTCGCCCAGGCTGACGATGTCGGACGGATCGGCATCCTTGCGGATGGACAGCTCGCGGGCGGGGATGACGCCCTCGCTCTTGAAGCCGATGTCCACGAGCACCTCGTCATGCTCAAGCTTGACTACCACGCCATCAACCAGATCGCCTTCGTCGAAGTCGGTGAGCGTGCCGTCAATCATCTGGTTCATCTGGTCATCCGAGATGTCGGAAAAGTCGATGACTGACGTGTTCTTGATTTCGGTCAAAACGGACCCCTTTCGAACATTACATTCTGGGGACCCTTCGCCATGATTGATTGAAACGTTTATGGTACTCGTAAATTGATGTCCGTTAGTTCAATGAAACATGTCTCGGGGGCCAACAGATACTACGCTTGCGGGTTTTCCCGCAAGTTTTTGCATTGTAGCACGGCCGCCCCCGTTTTACCGGGGAATCTTTGACTAATTCGCGAAACATCACAGCAGTCTCACGGGCGGAAGAGGCAGCGGGTAACAGCTTCGTTCCAACGGGCCAGCAGCACGGCATGGCGGGCGTCCTCAAGGCCGGGACGGTACACGTCATCGGCAGAGCGCAGCGCCTCCAGCTCTTCGGTGCTGTTCCAAAAACCCGTGGCAAGGCCGGCAAGGTAGGCGGCCCCCATGGCCGTGGTCTCGCGGTTCTGCGGCCGTTGCAGGTTGCAGCGCAGCACATCCGCCTGGAACTGCATCAGAAAGTCGTTGGCCGAGGCGCCCCCGTCCACGTTCAGCACGCTCAAGGGCTCGGGCGCGTCCGCCTCCATGGCCCGCACCAGGTCATGCACCTGGAAGGCCAACGCCTCCAGCGCCGCCCGCACTATGTGGGCCGAGGTGGTGCCGCGGGTGAGTCCGCAGATGATGCCGCGGGCGGTGCCATCCCAATAGGGGGCGCCAAGACCCGTAAATGCCGGCACGATGACCACTCCCCCGTCATCGGGCACGCTGCGGGCAATGGCGGAAGTTTCCGCCACGTCCTCCACCAGCCCTAGCCCATCGCGAATCCACTGCATGAGCGCGCCGCCCATGAACACGCTGCCCTCCAACGCGTACTCGGGGCCTTCCGTGCCCGGTGCGCTGGCGGCGATGGTGGTGATGAGGTTATGGGAGGAGCGGCAAGGGGTGCGCCCGGTGTGCATGAGCAGAAAGCATCCTGTGCCGTAGGTGTTCTTGGCCTGGCCGGACTTGAAGCAGCACTGGCCGAACAAAGCCGCCTGCTGGTCGCCCGCCACCCCGCAGATGGGAATGCCCGGCACGATGGAGTCGGCAGCCGTATGGCCGAACAGCCCCGCCGAGGGCCGCACTTCCGGCAACATGGAAACGGGAATGTCGAACAGCTCCAGCAAAAATGGGTCCCACTCCAACGTGTGGATGTTGAACAGCAGGGTGCGGGAGGCATTGGTGGTGTCGGTAGCGTGCACCTGCCCGCGAGTGAGCGTCCAAATGAGCCATGTGTCCACTGTTCCGAAAGCCAAGCGCCCCGCCTCGGCGGCGGCCCGCGCCCCTTCCACGTTGTCTAGAATCCACTTTATCTTGCTGGCAGAGAAGTAGGCATCGGGCACCAGGCCCGTCTTCTCCACAATGGCCTCCACCAGCTCGGGGTTTTCCGCCATCTCTTCCATCAGGGGAGCGGTGCGGCGGCATTGCCACACAATGGCGTTGTACACTGGCTCCCCCGTCTGCCGATCCCACACGATGGTGGTCTCCCGCTGGTTGGTGATGGCGATGGAGTCGATGTCTGCGGCGGAGAGGTTGTTGGACACCATGAGCTCGGTGAGCGCCCCCAGCTGCGTGGCCAGAATGTCGCGGGGGTCGTGCTCCACCCAGCCGGGGCGGGGGTATATCTGCGGGAACTCGTTTTGCACCGTGGCCCGCACCATGCCATCGCGGGCCACCAGCAGCGCGCGGGAAGAAGTGGTGCCCTGATCGAGGGCCACTACATAGCGGCCGCTCACAGCTGCTCCTTCAGCCAGGCCAGCACGTCTTCGTACACGCGGGCCTTCCCCGGCTCGTTCAGTATCTCGTGGCGCATGCCCTCGTAAAGGGTGAGGCGCACGTCGCGAGAGCCTGCCCGGCGGGCCAGATCGGCCGCCGCCCGCACCCCTTTGCCGCAATCCCCCACCGGGTCCTGCGCGCCGGCCACGAACAGAAGCGGCAAGTCGCGCGGCACCTTGCGGGCGCACTCAAGCGTGACCACCTCGCCGGTGAGGCTGGTGAGGGTGGCGTAGGCCCCCACCGAGAACATCTGGCCGCACATCTCATCGGCCAGATATGCGTCCACCACCGCCGGATCGGTGCTTATCCAGTCCAGCGACGTGCGGGGGTTCTCGATGGCCTTCCCGAAGCCGCCGGCCCCCATGGAGTCCAGAAGCGGGCTGCGGTAGTCGGCGCCTTTCAGGCGGCACAGCAGCATGGCCAGAGCATGCCCCGCCTTCGACAGCGCCAACGGCTGGTTGCCGGTGCCGCAGATGACCGCGCCCGCAAGCCCCGCCCCATGGCGGGCCAGGTAGGCGCGGGTGATGAAGCTGCCCATGGAATGGCCGAACAGGAAATAGGGAACGCCCTCGTAGCTTGCCTGCATGCTGGTGCGCAACGTGTGCACGTCGGCGATGAGGATGCCCTTGCCCTCCGGCGGCATGTGGCCCAATTCCTCTGTGGTGGCGGCACTGGCCCCGTGGCCGATATGGTTCTCGGCGCACACACCGAAGCCGGCCTCGGTGAGGAAGCGGGCGAAGTCGGCGTAGCGATCGATGTGCTCGGCCATGCCGTGCACCAGCTGTACGATGGCCACCGGCTGCCCATCGGAGGGCATCCACAACCGCGCATCGATGGTGGAGCGGCCGTCAGCCGAGGCGAAGGCGATAGTTTCCGTTTCCATAGGGCGTCCTTTCCAGCGGGAAGGGGCTCGCATCGCGCCCGAGCCCCCGGACTTTCGCGTATGGGAACAGCTTAGCCCAACCCGCAGGAGATTGAGGCCGAAACCTCGCCCCGCCCCCAAAACAACTGACGCAACGCGTGCATTTGTCACAGCCACCGAGGAAACTTCAGCAGGGTCCAATCGGCAAGTGATGCGGCGAATAGCAAGATAATCGCCGCATGGCGCAAAAGGGCCGGGCCTCCTTGCGAAGACCCGGCCCCTACCCTTGCCGCCCGCTTATCGCAAGCGCCCCTACACCGCTTCGGTGCCGCGTTCGCCGGTGCGGATGCGGATGGCCTCCTCTACCGGGAACACGAATATCTTGCCATCGCCCACCTGGCCGGTTTGGGCGCAGGACACGATCACATCGATGAGCCCTTCCACCTCCCCGTCATCGGCCACGATGTCGAACTTCACCTTCGGCACCATGTTCAGCAGCACCTCGTTGCCGCGGAAATACTCGGTCCAGCCGTGCTGGGCGCCGCAGCCGTGCACCTGGCTGATGGTCATGCCCTTCACGTTTGCGGCGAACAGGGCTTCCTTCAGCGGCTCCATCTTCTCGGGCCGCACAATGGCAGTGATCTTCTTCATGACAGTGCCTCCCTTCTTAGTCCAGGCCAAGGTAGGCCGGGTATGCGCTCTCGCCGTGCGCCGCCACATCGAGGCCTTGTGCCTCTTCCGCCTCACTCACCCGCAACTTGCCCTTGAACAGCGCCTTCACGATGAGCGCAATAACAATGTCGAGCACGGCCACGAACGCTATGGTAACCAAGATGCCCAGCACCTGCGCCCCCAACAGGTGGAAATCGCCGGTGTAGAACAGCCCGCCGTACTCGGTCCAGGAAAGCTCTGGCACGCAGAACAGACCGGTGAGGATGCCGCCGGTGACGCCGCCAATGGCATGGCAGCCGAAGGCGTCAAGGGCATCGTCGTAGCCGATGGCGTGCTTGAGCTTCGAAATGGCCAAGTAGCACACGGGCGACACGATGAGGCCCATGAGGAGCGCCGCCCACGGCTCTACGAAGCCAGCCGCCGGGGTGATGACCACCAGGCCCGCCACCAGGCCGGTTGCGGCGCCCACCAGTGTGGGCTTGCCCACCGCTATGCGCTCCACAACCATCCAGGAAACCAGCGCCGCCGCGCTGGCAGCCACCGTGTTCAGCAGCGCGAGCGCCGCCACACCATCTGCCGCGAACTCAGAGCCGGCGTTGAAGCCGAACCAGCCGAACCACAGAAGCGTTGCCCCCAGCACCACGAAGGGAACGTTGTGGGGCCGGTAGCTGAGCGCCCCAAAGCCCTTGCGAGCGCCCAGGAACAGGCACAGGATGAGGCCGGTGAGGCCAGAGGAGATGTGCACCACGTCGCCGCCGGCAAAGTCCAGCGCGCCGATCGTGCTGCCGATGAGCGACCCGTCGCCACCCCACACCATGTGGGCCAGCGGCGCGTACACCACCACTACCCACAAGGTGAGGAACAGGCACACCGCGCCGAACTTCATACGACCCGCCAGCGAGCCGGTGATGATGGCGGCAGTGATCATGGCAAAGGCCATCTGGAAGCCGATGTTGATGATGGCCGGATAGCCCGCCGAAAGCTCGGGGTCGGAGCCGTTCAGGGCCGCCGATCCGGAGAGCACCGCGAAAGCATCGGGAGTGCCCTGCGCCTCCGCCATCATGTCGTTCACCGCGCTCAGGCAGCCTATCTGGTCGAAGCCGCCAAAGAACGGGATGGAGCCGTCGCCGCCGTAGGCGAACGACCAGCCGCACACCACCCATACAATTCCCACAATGCCAAGCGCCGCGAACGTCATGATCATGGTGTTCACCACGTTCTTGCGCCTTGAGAGGCCCCCGTAGAAGAACGAGAGGCCGGGCGTCATGAGCAGCACCAGCATGGTGCATATCATCATGAAGCCGGTCGATCCGGTGTCAATCATCGTTTCCTCCTTTTCGCTGTGTCCCGAACAGGGGGCGAGGAAGTGCTCCTAAGAGGTAGTGGTTCTCTTGCAGGCGAAAGGACCTCTGCGAAACACTCCCCCGCTCCCTGTTGCGGCTTGCCATTTGCTTCGCGCACCATCAGGGTGCCACCGATGGAGGAACGACGGTTTTCGCGTTTCGAGAGTTAACGAAGTCAAAAATCAGAGTTAACAAAGCAGCCCAACCACCGCAACAAACCCGAAACACGGCCCCCGAAAACGGCGAAAAGACTACAATTGCCAAGGGCGCAATCAGGAAAAACAGCCTAATCCGCCTGCAGGCATCATGCGGCGACGCCCCTTTTCGGGGCGCGTTCGCCGGATACAACAGGCACAGGCGTTTTTCGCTGCGCTGGAAGCGATGGATGCCACGCCCACATGTAACGGAACGATTTAAGCGAGGTTTTAGCTATGGTGGAATTCGTACCAGTAAAAACCGACGAGGACATCGCCCACGTGGCGAAGATGGCGAACGAAATTTGGCACGAGTACTGGCCCCCCATCATCGGCGAGGCTCAGACCGACTACATGGTGGAGCACTTCCAAAGCCTGCCCGCCTTCACCACCGACATCCGCGACAACGGCTACGAGTATTGGTTCATCCAGCTGGGCGAAGACGAAACGCCCGTGGAGCTGGACGAAGCAACGGGCGATGCAGGCCTTCAAGAGAAGGGCTTTTCCATCGAAGGGGAAAACGAGTATGCCATCGAGAGCCAGCGGGACTCCCTGCTGGCGAAAGAGGCCATCGGCTCTGCCCGACAGCTGCCCTACCGACGCGTAGCGGGCTACACCGGCGGTCATGTAGAGACCGACGGGCGCTTCTTCATCTCAAAGGTATATCTGCTGAAAGACCACCGCGGCAAGGGGCTGTGCTCGGAAACCATCCGCTTCTACGAGACGCTCTGCCGCGACCGGGGGCTGGACGCCATGTACCTCACCGTGAACAAGCACAATGAAATGGGCATCCGCGCCTACAAGGCCAAGGGATTTACGACCATCGATGCCGTGGAAACCGACATCGGCAACGGATTCGTGATGGACGACTACATAATGGAGAAGAAAGTCCGCTAGAAGCCCTCATCGCCGCCCGCCTATGCCAGTATAGGGAGCGCCGGGAGGCGGTTCGCCGAGCGTCGGGCGCCCCGCCCAAGAACGCGGCCCAAAAGGAGGCGGCGATGCCGGCCGCCGGCGTTGGTGCCGGGCCGGGACGCCCGCCGCCCGGCG
>CANSTH010000105.1 GCA_947649875.1 uncultured Parvibacter sp.
GTGGATGGGCCGGTTCGGCGGGTCGGAGCGAGGTCCGGCCAAGCGGAGCGACGAGCGCAGGCCTGTCGAACCGGCCCACCTCCGGGAGAGCGTCGACCGGAAACCTATATGTTTTAAATCTCCACCAGCTCGTAGTCGCGGCTGCCGTAGCCCAGGCGGGCGGCGTCTTCGATGGTCTTGATGCCATGGCGGCTGTTCACCCGCTCCATGAAGTGGTCGCGGCCAGGATCATCGGAGCTCATCACTGCATCAATGCAGGCCTGGTCGATGGCCACTGGGTCAAGGCTGGCGAAGATGCCGATATCGCCCATGCAAGGATCCTCTGCCACTGCGCAGCAGTCGCAATCCACCGACAGGTTGCAGGCGATGCTCACGAAGGCCAAATTGCTGCCGAAATGGTTCACCACGGTTTCGGCCGCCTCGGCCATGGCCTCCAGGAAGTCGTCCTGCGGGGCGCAGTGGTCCCACAGGGTTACCGGGTCGTAGGCCTTGCCGCCGCTGTGGATGATGGCCTTTCCGGCGCTGGAGGCGCAGCCGATGGACAGCTGCTTGAGCGCGCCGCCGAACCCGCCCATAGGATGTCCCTTGAAGTGGGACAGCACCAGCATGGAGGCGTAGTCGGCCATATGGGCGCCCACATGGTTCTCGCTCAGTACGCGGCCGTTCTCGATGGGCAGCACCAAATCGGGCCCTTCGCTG
Source organism: uncultured Parvibacter sp. (assembly GCA_947649875.1). GTDB lineage: Bacteria > Actinomycetota > Coriobacteriia > Coriobacteriales > Eggerthellaceae > Parvibacter. The sequence goes on from CANSTH010000105.1 coordinate 700, forward strand.
TCCATGATGTCTACGGTGAAGAACTCAGACCAACCGTGCTCGGCCATCAGCGCCTCGTGCTTCTCGGTGGTTTCGCGAGCGCCCACATAGGCGGTATTGCACTCAACTACGGTGCCGTTCACCTTCTCGATCATGGGGCGCATGAACTCCGGATGCAAGTAGTTCTGATTGCCCTTCTCGCCGGAATGAACCTTAACGGCTACTTTCCCAGGCAGCTCGACGCCTAGTGCCTCATACAGGCGCACTACGTTTTCGGGGCTTATTTGACGGGTGAAATACACGATGGGTTTGGTCATGAGCGTTCATCTCCTGTCTTTTGAGAGTTTCGATATACCATACCTGTTGGAGTTAACTATAAGTCAAGATTAATCCGCCCCTGGTGTGGCATGATACTGATTTTTGAGGAGTATGGCGAAGGCCACTGCCATTAGCACAAGCCCCGCGCCGTCGAAGCAGATGAACCGCAAAATGGCAGGGCCAGCTACAGCGGCGAAGCTGCCCAGTTGCAGATAGAGGGCGGTCTCGCCTGCAAGCCCGATGACCTGCTGGGCGAGAATGACTGCTCCCAACACGACGAAGCGAGTCGGCTGCCAGATGAACAGGGGATAGGTGGCGTTCCACATGAGGAAGGCCACGCCTAGGCCCGCCACTGCCAGTTGCCCCTCGGGGCCCGAGAGGCCGAAGCCGCCCATGAAGCCGGCGGGATTGGCCACGAATTGCACTGCGCATTGCACGTTGATGGCGAACACCAACGCAAAGCAGATGCGCGTTGCCCATACAATGCCGTTGCTTGTGCCTTGGCTAATCATACTCGCCCCCTTTCCGGAGGGGCGAGCGGGGACGGGGGCGTCCGTGCTCAAACAGTCCTGCTTTGGCGAAAGTGCCACTGGCACTTTCGCATCGTGCGGAACTGCGCGCGGAACCCCCATCCCCGCTCGCCTCCACGATGTTTGCGCGGTAGTGGTCATAACGGAACGGGCGCCCCCTTTTTCGCCCGCTCCTCCAGAAATGCATCTACTGGAATTAACCCAAACGTTTCGCCATTTCCCACAGCTGGTTCAGCTCTTCGGTGCTCAGGGTATCCACGGGTTGCCCCATGCCGGCGGCGGCGCCCTCGATGAAGGCCCAGCGCTCGCGGAACTTCACGCAGGTGGCCCGCAGCGCTCCTTCGGCATTTACCCCCATGCGACGCGCCACGTTCACCAGGCTGAACAGCACATCGCCAAACTCCAGCTCCACGGCGGCGGCCGCGGCGGGGTTCTCGTCGGGCAGCACCTTGCCGGAGTCGGTTTTTGGGGCTGCCAGGTAAGCGGCCTTCAGTCCGTCGATCTCCTCGGCCACCTTATCCCAAATGTTGTCGATAGTATCCCATTCGAAGCCGGCTATGGCTGCCTTCTTGGAAATCTTCTGGGCTTGCATGAGGGCGGGAAAGCCGCTGGGCACGCCATCGAGCAGCCCCTGGGGCGCGGCCGCGGCAGCACCATCGGCCGTTGTTCCGGCAGTCTGCACTGCGGCTACGGCGGCCTCTCCGGCCTTCACCTGTTCCCACAGCTCTTTCACGTCGGCGGAGTTTGCGGCATGTTGGTCGCCGAACACGTGGGGGTGACGGCGAATCATCTTTGCGTTCACATCGGCGCATACATCGTCGATGGTGAACGCCCCCTCGTCAGAGGCTATTTGACTTTGCAGCACCACCTGCAGCAGCACGTCCCCTAGCTCTTCGCGCAGATGTGCCATGTCGCTCTTCTCGATGGCGTCAACCGCCTCGTAAGCTTCTTCTATCATATTGTGAGCGATGGACTGATGGGTTTGCTCTTTGTCCCATGGGCAGCCGTCGGGCATGCGCAGGGCGCAAATGGTGGCCACGAAGGCATCGAAGTCGGGGTGATCCTCCTTGCGCGCAAGCGCCTCTTCTACGCTTCGAGGTTTAGCCGTTGTGCAGGCCTCCTCGATTTTGCTGGTGCCGCTCATCGTGCTCCTTTCTCGAAAGATTCCCGAAAAATGTGCTTATGGGCATTGTTGCGCCTGATGGCAGCTTCGGCCCCTTGCATTTGCGGAATCGTTGCGAAATCCCCTTACTTCGGGTCGTTTTGCCTGCGGTTGCGATGTCTGTTGTCTTCCAAAACGGCGGCAAGCGGCAGCTCTTCATAAATTGTCCAGACCCCAACCGATTGTGGATGTTGCCCGCAACAGGGCCAAATGATTGGGAGTTTTGATGGCAAAAACAGCCTTTTGGGCAACCCATCAGGCAATTTATCGCCCGGGAGCTGAAAATCTCGCAGAATATTCCCGAAGTTGTTTTACTATTGTGCCACTAAATATACGGTTGTTATTTTTACGGCTGTTATCGATACGAATTAAAAGTCAAGAGAAAGAGAAAGTCATGCCAGCACCCACTATGACCCCCGAACAGCGTGCCGCCGCCCTGGAGAAGGCCCGCGTGGTTCGCGCCCAGCGCTCCGAGTTCACCAACAAGCTTGCCATGAAGATGATCACCCCGGCTGAGGCTCTCGACCAGGTGAGCGATCCGGTTATCGGCCGCATGAAGGTGAAGTCGTTTGTTGGTGCGTTGCCCGGCTACGGCAAGGTGAAGACCGAGAACCTGATGGAAAGCCTTGGGATTCCGGCCGATCGTCGCCTGCAGGGTTTGAGCGCCAAGCAGATGGCTGCCCTGAAGGAAGCCCTGTCCGAGTAGTCTGCTGGATGCAATTGCTTTTCGAACCCCGCCACCACGGCGGGGTTTGTTGTTTTCTGCCGGGGAACGTAGGGCCAATGTGGCGGCGCGCGAGGGCTTTGTTCTCGAAGGCGTGGAAAAGGCAATGCTGTGATAAGGGAATGGGGCACGCCGGAACATCACGGGGCCTGACGGACGTTTGGAAAAAAAGCCGGCCGAAAGCGGCGAAGGGTCTCACGCAGTGACCTATTTGTCCTATAATACCCGCGTGCTTTGCCAGGGCGCGGTTTCCGCGTTTTTGGCGGGCTCTCTGTTCTTTGTTGTTCGGGGCGCATAGGTCGGCGTCCTGGAGATATGGCAGCGTCTACTGCCGGGAAAGGAGCAATACATGACCAAGATCGTAAGCTCATGGAACGACTGGGATCCGCTGAAGCGCGTCATCGTTGGCCGCTGTGACAATTCCGTCATCCCTCCGGAGGAACCCGCCACTTCCGAGAAGGTGCCGGTTGATTCCGAGATGCGCGGCATGTGGGGCCTCCGCCCGCTGGAAACCGTGGAGCGCGGCAATGAGTGCCTCGAGAACTTGGTCAAGATCCTCGAGGATCGTGGCGTTATCGTCGACCGTCCCACCCCGCTGCAGTGGAACCAGGCTATCGGCACGCCGGACTTCCGCAACGATTCCATGATGACCTGCATGCCCCCGCGCGACATCCTGCTCACCATCGGCAACGAGATCATGGCCGCCGCCAACTCCTTCCGCTGCCGTTACTTCGAGTACTTGGCCTACTGGCCCCTCATGGAGCAGTACTTCGAGGAGGACCCCGAGTTCAAGTGGACCCAGGCCCCCCGTCCGCGCTTGACCGACAAGTCTTACAAGCACAACTACTACGATGAGAAGATCACCCTGGAGGAGCGTCTCATCCGCACTGCCAACAAAGACTTCGTGACCACCGAGGTGGAGCCCATGTGGGACGCCGCCGACGTGATGCGTATGGGCAAGGACCTGTTCATCCAGCATGGCCTTACCACCAACCGTGCCGCCATGGATTGGTTCCAGCGCTATTACCCCGACTTCCGCGTGCATGCGGTGAACTTCCCCGGCGACCCGTACCCCATCCACATCGACGCCACCTTCGTGCCGCTGCGCCCCGGCCTGATCATCAACAATCCGGTGCGTCCGCTGCCCGAAGAGCAGCGCGCCATCTTCGAGGCCAATGACTGGCAGATTGTGGAAGCGGCGCAGCCGGCTCACACCGAGCCGCCGGCCCTGTGCTACAGCAGCGTGTGGCTGTCCATGAACTGTTTGGTGCTGGACCCGAAGACCGTCATCGTGGAGGCCTCCGAGGTGTACCAGCAAGAGCAGATGGACAAGCTGGGCATGAACGTCATCCCTTGCGACCTGCGCGACGCTTATCCGTTCGGTGGCGGCCTGCACTGCTCCACTGCCGACGTGTATCGCGAGGGCGAGTGCCTCGACTACTTCCCGAACCGCGTCAAGGATCCCACCTTGGTGCGCCCGGAGATGTGGGGCGAGTAACCTCATCTTCGCAAGCAAGCAAACGGTTTGCCCAAGCCCCGCCCCGTGCGGGGCTTTTTTGTTTCCTGCAGGTAAAAGAATTCCCACTCCTGAATCTCCATAAGGCTGCGGGGGCGAAGCGGGCCGGCTGTAGGGTAAAATCAAAGCTCTTGGGTTCCACAACGCAGAGAAGGGACAGCCATGATCAGGGAAACTGTTCGACGCCAGTTCATTTTGATGGACAAGGCCGCAAACGATCTGGGGGATTACCATGAAATCTGAGACAATTAGCGAACCCTGCGCCAACTCCTACGAGATGTGCACCGAAGAGGAAAAGCACGCTGTCCTGCGCAAGGTAACCTTCTCCTCGTTCTTGGGGAACTTCATCGAGTGGTTCGACTATGCCAGCTACTCGTATCTCGCCACCGTTATCGCCCTCGTATTCTTCCCCAGCGAGGATCCCACGGTGGGCGTTATGAGCGCTTTCGGCGTTTTCGCCCTTTCTTTCCTGGTTCGTCCCATCGGTGCCATATTCTGGGGCAACATGGGAGACAAGAAGGGACGCAAATGGGCGCTTTCGGTTTCCATCCTGCTCATGAGTGGCGCCACCTTCCTCATCGGCTGTCTGCCGGGATACGCCATGATCGGCATCGGCGCGCCGCTGCTGCTTCTGCTGCTGCGCATGGTGCAGTCCTTCTCTGCCGCTGGCGAATATGCCGGCGCCGCCACCTTCATCGCCGAGTACGCGCCGCACAACCATCGTGGCTTCTACTGCTCGATGGTGCCCGCCTCCACTGCTACTGGCCTGTTGGTGGGATCGCTTTTGGCCACGTTCATGTTCTCCACTTGGGGCGCCGATTCTGCTTTCGTGGTTGACTGGGGCTGGCGCATTCCCTTCTGGCTGGCGCTGCCGCTGGGCTACATCACGCATTTCATCCGCACGCATCTGGAGGACTCGCCGGTGTACGAGCAGATGCAGAACCGCCTGAAAGCAGCGGGGCAAGAGGTGGAGCATCCCATCCGTACTCTGTTCAAGAAGCATTTCCGTGTGCTCCTCATATCGTTTGGCGCCTGCGTGCTGAACGCGGTGGGCTTCTATGCGGTGCTTACCTACCTGCCCAACTACCTTGAGACCACGTTGCATTACGATCCCGCTTCTGCTTCCACTATCACCACTATCGTGCTGGTAGTCTACATTGGGTTCATTTTCCTGTCCGGCCGCATTTCCGACCACTTCGGTCGCAAGAAGATGCTCATCGGTGCCTGTGTGGGCTTCATTGTGTTCACAGTGCCTGCCTTTATGCTGTTGGGCTCCATGAACTTCTGGGTAATCCTGATTGTGGAACTTATCATGTGCCTGCTGCTCACCATCAACGATGGCACGCTGGCCAGCTACCTCACCGAGACGTTCCCCACTGATGTGCGTTACTCCGGGTTCGCCCTCAGCTTCAACCTGGCCAACGCCATCTTCGGCGGTTCCGCATCGTTCATCTCATTCTGGCTGATTGATATTACTGGCAGTGCCATTGCCCCCGCCTGGTACATGGTGGTCATTGCCGTGGTAGCCTTGGTGGCCATGCTGTTCACCCATGACCACTCCGGCAAGAAGCTGGACGACGTAGAGTAGCGAAGGGAACTACTCTTCCGGAGGTGGGCCGATACGCCAGGCCTGCACTCGACGCTCCGTACGGGCC
>CANSTH010000106.1 GCA_947649875.1 uncultured Parvibacter sp.
TGGTGGAGGTCTGGGGCTGGTAATGAAGTGCGATCCCATCTTCCAGGCGGTGGAGGACCTCTCCGGCAAGTCCTCTCATTATCGGGACGATGTCCCTGCGTGTCCTCGCACTGGCCCCGCGCCTCGCCATGTCCAAGGGCCCGCGCCCACCGTTGTCTTCTTGGCCCCCCAGGGGAATCGATTCGACGACGGGACGGCATCGCGCCTGGCCTCTTGCGAACGACTGCTGTTCGTATGCGGCCACTACGAGGGCATCGACGAGCGAGCTTACCAACTGGCGGACGAGGTCATTTCTCTGGGCGACTACGTGCTCACTTCCGGAGAACTGGCATCGATGGTGGTCATAGATGCGGTGGTGCGCAAGATTCCCGGCGTTCTTGGGGCCGATGGCGGCGCCGAGGAAGAGTCATTTGCCGATGGGTTGCTGGAGTTCCCCCAGTACACGCGCCCGGCGCAGTATCGGGGCATGGAAGTGCCTCCTGTGCTCATGAGCGGCGATCATGGCTCGGTGGCTCGGTGGCGGCGCGAGCGCAGCTTGGAGCGAACGGCGCTCTTGCGGCCGGACCTCTTGGAGACAGCGCCGCTTTCCGCGACCGACCGAACATTTCTGAAGACTTTGAACGCAGAGGCCTCGGACGCAGGAAAAGCGCTATCATAAACATTTGCTGAAATCGGGGGCTTGGCCACGGTCGTAAGCCCCAGCGAGGGGGAGGCGCAAGCCTCCTGGAGAAGGGCATAAGAGAACGCATGTATTCCGGTCAACACGCCTCGCCGCAGGAGCCTTCCATCTTGCGGTCGGTAATCAATATCGTTGTTGTCATCGCAATGGTGCTGGGGCTCTCCTGGGCCCTTTCCAGCTTCGTGTTCAAGGCCTACGAGATTCCCTCTGGTTCAATGGAAACCACCATCATGCCGGGGGATCGCCTGTTCTCAGAGAAGGTCACCTACTATTTCGAGGAGCCAAGTGCCGGTGATGTGGTGACGTTCAACGACCCCCAGATACCTTCGCGCATCCTCATCAAGCGGGTGATTGCCACCGAGGGCCAACAGGTGGATCTGCGGGATGGCTACGTCTATGTGGACGGCGTGCAATTGGATGAGCCTTATACAAACGGGCTGCCATCCTATGAGCTCACGCCGGTGCGGGGCCTGGAGATATCTTACCCCTATACAGTTCCCCAAGGTGAGGTTTGGGTGATGGGCGACAACCGCACCAACTCCCAGGACTCTCGCTATTTCGGGTCGGTTCCCGTTTCATCGATCACAGGAAAGGCCGCGCTCATCTATTGGCCTTTCAGCAATTTCGGATTAGTGGAATAGGGAAGCGGGCCACCGCGCGTTTTGGGTAAAGTGGCTGCCGATATCTTCCGCCTCGCGAAGGACGCCGGCGCCGTTCAAAAAGAAGGAGAGCAATGAACGAGCAAGCTTGCCCCGAAGGGCAGAACCTGCCGCCCACCTTCCAGCAGGTGATCATGAACCTGCAGAAGTACTGGGCCGATGCCGGCTGTGTGATTTTGCAGCCCTACGACAACGAGGTGGGGGCCGGCACCAATGCGCCTGCCACTACCTTGCGCGCGCTGGGGCCCGATACGTGGCGCACCGCCTACGTGCAGGGGTGCCGTCGCCCCACCGATGGTCGCTACGGCGAGAACCCCAACCGCCTGCAGTTCTACTACCAGTTTCAGGTGCTCATCAAGCCCTCGCCCAACAATATCCAGGAGATGTACCTGGGTTCGCTGCGGGCCATTGGCATCGATGTCGACAAGCATGATGTGCGCTTCGTAGAAGACGATTGGGAGAGCCCTACGCTGGGCGCCTGGGGCCTGGGCTGGGAAGTTTGGATCGACGGCATGGAGGTCACCCAGTTCACCTATTTCCAACAGGTGGGCGGCTTCGAGTGCAGTCCCATCCCGGTAGAGATTGCTTACGGCCTGGAGCGACTGACCATGTTCGTGCAAGGGGTGGACTCCGTATACGACATCGTGTGGAGCCGTGGTGCCGATGGCGTTACCTTCACCTATGGCGATGTGTACCTGGAGAACGAGAAGGAGTACTCCGCCTATAACTTCGAGGTGGCAGACACCGATTTCCTGTTCCAGGAGTTCACCGATCGCGAGCGCGACTGCAAGAAGATTCTGGCCGCCGGCCTTCCTCTGCCCGCCTACGATGCGGTGCTGAAGTGCTGCCATGCCTTCAACCTGCTGGATGCGCGCGGCGTGATTTCCGCCACCGAGCGCATGGCCTATATCCTGCGCGTGCGCACTTTGGCGAAGGCGTGCTGCGCCTCATACATGCTGCACGTGGTGGGCATGGGCGTGGAGGATCCGGGTGTACAGTTTGCCAAGGAGCTGGAAGAGGAGGCGGCCGCCGCGGCCGCAGCCCTCGAGAAGGCCGAGGAGGAGCAGGCGGCGGTAGAGGACGCGGCAGCTGCCGCCAATTCGAACAGCTGCGGCTCTACCAGCTGCAGCGCCTCCAGCTGCGAGGGATGTCCGTCTGCCCAGATCAATTCACTGTAAGGAGGCCGTACGTTGGCTACTACCGATACCCTCGCCTTTGAGATAGGCACCGAGGAAATCCCTGCCTTCGACTTGAAGAACGCCACCGCCCAGCTGGAGACGCTGGTGCCCCAGGCATTGGACGCCGCCGGCATCCCCCATGGGGCCGTGGCCGTGTATACCACTCCGCGCCGCCTTATTGCCATCGTGGAGGACGTGGCCACCGCCACCGAGGCCCTCACCGAGGTATTCCGCGGGCCGTCTGCCAAGATAGCCATCGATGAGCAGGGCAACTACACTAAGGCCGCCACCGGATTTGCCCGTGGCAAGGGCGTTGCGGTGGAAGACCTAGAGCTGCGCGACGAGAACGGCGTGCAGTACATCTTCGCTACCAAGTCCACTCCCTCCAAGCCCGTTGCCGAGCTGCTGCCGGAGGTGCTGGAAGGCGTCATCGCCAAATTGAACTGGCCCAAGTCCTGCCGCTGGGGCACCACTTCCGCCCAGTTCTCGCGCCCGGTGCGCTGGATTGTGGCGCTTCTCGGCACCCAAGTGGTGCCGGTGCACTTCGCCGATTTGGAAGCGGGCAACCTCACCTGGGGCCATCGTGTGCTGGCGCCGGGCGCCCACGAGGTGGCATCCGCCGACGACCTTTTGAATGTGGTGGAGGCCGCCTATGTGGTGCCCAGCCAACAGATGCGCGAAGAGGTGATTCGCAAGGGCGTGGCCGACATCGAGGCCAAGACCGGTTTCAAGGCCCAGCTGCCGCCCAAGACCCTCACCGAGGTGATCAACCTCTCCGAGTACCCCACGGTACTCATGGGCACATTCGACGAGGAGTTCTTGCAGGTGCCCGAAGAGATCATCGTGGACGCCATGTTGATGCACCAGCGCTACTTCCCCCTCTATGACCAAGAGGGAAAGCTCACCAATTGCTTCATCATCGTGTCCAATGGCGACCCCGCATTCAGCGACAACATCATCGAGGGCAATCAGCGGGTGGTGGCCGCTCGTCTCTACGATGCCAAGTTCTTCTACGATGAGGACCGCAAGCAGCCGCTGGACGCCTACGTGCGCCGCTTGGACGAGGTGGTATTCCAAGAAACGCTGGGCACCATGTTGGAGAAAACCACCCGTGTGGTAAAGATGACGGCCCGACTGGTGGCGGATGCCGATTTGTATGTTGACCAGGCTCGCGATATTGCTCGCGCTGCCTACCTGTCGAAAGCGGACCTGGTGACCAATGCCGTCATCGAGTTCACTTCGGTGCAGGGAATCATGGGCTCGTACTACGCCACCGCTTCCGGCGAGAACGAGCGGGTGGCCCGCGCCATTGCCGAGCACTACAAGCCCCGTTTCGCCGGCGATTCCATTCCCGCCGACGAGGTGGGCCAGGCGGTGGCTCTGGCAGATAAGCTTGACACCATTTGCGGCCTGTTCGCCATCGGCCAAGCGCCCACCGGCTCTTCCGACCCGTTCGCACTGCGCCGCGCTGCCATTGGTGTGCTCTCCATCCTGTTCGCTGGGTTCCCCATCAGCCTGGTAAAGGCGGTGGAAGGCTCGCTGGAGATCTACTTCCGCAGTGGCCTCGAGTTCGACTCCGGCGCCGTCCGCGATGAGATCATTGCGTTCTTTATCGGCCGCCTGAAGGCCATCCTCAAAGACGAGGGCGCCACTCCCGAAGCCATCGAGGCGGTGCTGTCCACTGGTGTTGAGGAGCCGATGGAGATTGCCAAGCGCGTTCGCGCCTTGGAGGAGGCGCGTAAAAATCAGCCCGAGCTGTTCGAAGACCTTGCGGTGGCGTTCACCCGTGCCAACAACCTGCGGGATGCCTCTTTGGGCACTTCCTTCAAGCGCGACTTGCTCACGCCGGTGGAAGCGGATTTGGCCGCCGCCGTGACCTCCGCCCAATCCACGGTGGGTAAGGCCATGCGCGAGGGCGATTTTGCCGAGGCCTTGGCCCAGCTGGCGAAGCTGCGCGCTCCCATCGATGCCTTCTTCGAGGAAGTGATGGTGATGGACGAGGACCCGGCCATTCGCGAGAATCGCCTGAAGCTATTGAATCGCATGGTGGGCGTCTTCAGCACCGTTGCTGACTTCTCGCTTTTGGCATAGCTTTATCTGTCCCGTCCGGGCGGAGGCAACGGCACATCCTGATTCGCTCAAACGGTCCTGCTCGCACGGAAGTGCCACTGGCACTTCCGGCTCGTGCGGAACTCGCTCGGTCAGGACTTGCCGTCGTCTCCGCCCTGCTGCATTGGAGAAGTTGTGGGGCGGGGGAGGAGGGGGTCCCGCGCGCAGTTCCGCACGACGAAAACGCGCCAGCGGCGCGTTTTTCAAAGCAGGACTGTTTGAGCACGGGCGCCCCCTCCTTCCCCGCCCCCTTTGGTTGGTTTCAACCAAGAAAGGGGAGGCCATGGAAAACCATACGCCGGCGGAGCGGGCGGCCTGCATGCCCACCATCCACATCATTTCCGACTCGGTGGGCGTCACCGCCCAGGCGGTGGCCCGCGCCGCCGCCGCACAGTTTGGGGTGATGGAGCCGAAAATCGAGATCCTGCCCAAGGTGAAGTCGTTCGCCGAGATACGGCGGTTTTTGGAAGAGCACGTGGCCTACCATGTGGACACGCTGGGGGACGACCGGCTGCTGGTGTTCTACACTTTGGTGCACAGCGACATGCGCGACCAGCTTTCCGCCTACATCGCCGAGCGGGACAACATCGAGGGCGTGGACATCATGACCGGCGCCATCCGGGCAATCTCGGATCTGAGCGGCATGAAGCCTACCAGCACCCCGGGAACCCTGCGGGCGGCGGACGCATCGTACTTCCGCCGCATCGAGGCGGTTGAGTTCACCATCGAGCACGACGATGGGCGCAACCCCCAAGATCTCACTCAGGCCGATTTGGTGATACTGGGAGTATCGCGCTCGTCGAAGACCCCGCTCTCCATCTTCTTGGCCCAGCAGGGGCTAAAAGTGGCCAACATTCCGCTGGACCCCACTACCGAGGTGCCCAAAGAAATCTACGATGTGGACCCTACCCGCATCTTTGGGCTGATGACCACGCCGGAGGTGCTCTCGGACATCCGCATTCGACGCCTGGGCAATGCCCGCGGCGTGGCGGCCGAGTATGCCGATTTGGAGTACATCTATCACGATCTGGAGAGCGCCCGGGCGCTTATGCGCAAGCTGGGCTGCATCGTTGTGCATACCGAGAAAAAGGCGGTAGAGGAAACCGCTCAGGAGATTTTGCGCTACTACGAACGGTGCCACCCGTCCCCAACTGGTATCATTGAGTGATCACTGACAAACAGAGGTGAGCTTCTCCTGCGGGCGCTGGTCCCAGGAGAGGGAGAAGGAAGACGCAGGGAAGCTTGAACTGGGGATTCTCTCGATACTCCCAAGCCAAGCCCGTGCGCGAAAGGGATGCGCCCGTGTATGGGGTGCGATGCGAAGGAGTCAAGGTGAGCGAAGCAGTTAAGCGCGTCTATGCATTTGGCAAAGACGCCAACGGCAACAACGTTACCGAGGGCAACACCGAGATGAAGGCTGTGTTGGGCGGAAAGGGCGCCAACCTTGCCGAAATGGCCAACATCGGGCTTCCGGTTCCTCCGGGATTTACTATTACCTGCCAAACGTGCATGGAGTTCGCCAACGCCGACAACACCTGGCCCGAAGGGGCTCTCGAGACCATTGCCGAGTACCGCGCCGATCTTGAGCAGCGCATGGGCAAGAAAATCGGCGATGCCGAAGATCCGCTGCTGGTTTCCGTACGCTCCGGCGCCCCCATGTCGATGCCCGGCATGATGGACACCGTGCTGAACCTCGGTCTCAACGACCAGTCCATCAACGGTCTCATCAAACAGACCGAGAATCCCCGTTTTGCTTGGGACTCCTATCGCCGTTTCATCCAAATGTTCTCCAACGTGGTGATGGGTCTGGACGGCGACCTGTTCGAGAATGCCATCAC
>CANSTH010000107.1 GCA_947649875.1 uncultured Parvibacter sp.
TGCCAAAGCCTGCAGGGCCGCCCGACCGATGGCCTCCATTTCGCGCGGGCACTTGAACCCGCAGGACACCCGGGCAACGCCAGGGGTCATCAAAATGGCGTCCGTTACCGCGCAGGCCTCTTCGAAGGAGGTACCCTCCTTCAGGAACACCACCAGGCGGCCCGACACGCGATGGACGGTGACCACAGGCCAAACAGCAAGCAGCGCCTCGAGATTCTTCTGGAGGCGCTTCTCGAACGATGAGCGATTATGGCCTTTGAGCCCTATCTCGTGGTAGTGGACGAGCAGGATTCGCTGGAACTGATCCATTCCTAGTGATTCTTCACGTCGATGGAGGCGGGATCGTAGGACACCTCGCCGCGCACCACCTCGGTAAATGCCATGGAAAGGGGCTTCTTGTCGGCCGCACGGGCAATTTCCACCGCCGTCTGCAGCTGGATGGCACGGTCGCGCTGGCCGCGCATCATGTCGTTGATGTCGTGGGCGCGCTTGGAGGCCAACGAGCACAGCAGGAAGCGGTCGTTGTCGGTGCGTTCCAACAGTTCGTCAATCTTCGGTTCGATGATACTCATGTTCTACAGTCCTTGAGGTTTCTCGGCTTGGGCATTCACGTAATCGACCAGTTCCGCCACGGCGGTTTCCAGGTCGTCATTTACCAGCCGCTTATCATAGCGCATTTTCTGAGAAAGCTCCACCCTCGCAGCCTTCATGCGCTTTTCTACCACATCATCGGTCTCGGTGCCGCGGCCGCGCAGACGTTCCTCCAGCACTTCTAAAGAAGGAGGCTCGATAAACACGAGATGCGCTTGCGGGATCTTCTCCTTGATCTGGAAGGCCCCTTGTACATCTATCTCCAAGATGACTTGCTTGCCCTCCGCCATTTTCCGTTCCACCGATGCGCGTGGGGTACCGTAGCAGTTGCCGGCATACTCGGCCCATTCCAGAAAACCGTCGTCTTCGGCGCGGCGCAGGAATTCTTCGCGATCAAGGAAATAATAGGAGATGCCGTCCGTCTCGCCCTGACGAGGAGCGCGAGTAGTTGCGGACACGGATACCCAACTGTCGGGAACCGCCTCTAAAAGGCGGGCCACCAGGGTGCCTTTACCGGCCCCTGATGGCCCAGAGACGACAAATAGATTGCCAGTTCTCATGAAGACTTAGCCCAAGCGGCTGAGAAGTGCCTCGGTCTGACGCTCGCCCAATCCGCGCAGACGGCGGCTCTCTGCAATCTGAAGCTCTTTCATGAGCTTCTCGGCGCGAGCCTTGCCGTACCCGGGCATCGTCTCGATGAGGGCAGACACCTTCATGCGGCCCACTACCGGATCATCCTTCATGGCGATGACATCGGCGAGGGTAATCTTCTCGTTCTTGAGGTCTTCCCGAACCTGAGCCCTCTTGATACGAGCCGCTTTGGCTTTCTCCAGAGCTTGCGCACGATCTTCGGCGCTGAGTTGAGGCATGGCCATTTATTTCTCCTTCTATCGCATCGGCGGCAGAGATGATACCACGAATGTTCCCAGTGTCAGCCTCTATTTTGCCCTTTTCTCGTTTACCGAGCCAAATATCTGACCGCAGCCATTGTTTTCGCAGTTGCCGTTATGAAAAGGCCATATAAAGGGCCATCAGGCAAAAGGGCATAGGTAACGACCTTCTGGCTGCTCCCCGGAAACGAGCGGCCGGGAAAGGCGCCCTGAGCCAAATCGCATGATTCGCCTCAGGGCAGAAGCCAGCTTACAGGCCACAGGCCTCAAGTTCGGCGGCAATGGCATCGAACGCAGCCACCGGATTAGGCGCCTGCACGATGGGACGACCCACGACGATATGGGAGGCACCCCGCTGGAAAGCCTCGGAAGGAGTGGCCACACGACTCTGGTCGCCAAGCGCGGCGCCGGCCGGGCGAACGCCGGGAGTGACAATGAAGGCATCAGGGCCCAAAATCTGGCGCAGCTCGGCCGCCTCTTGGGGCGATGCCACCACGCCGGAGATGCCAGCATCCTGCGCCAGCAGCGCCATAGCGGCCACCTGCTGGTTCATGGGCCGCTGGATGCCCACCTCTGTCAGCATCTCCTGGCTCATGGAGGTGAGCACGGTGATGCCAAGCGTGGCGGGCACGTCCCCGCCGTATTCCGCCGCACCGGCCACGGCCCCGCGCTGGGCCGCCTCCATCATGGCGCGGCCGCCCACCGTGTGCATGGTTATCATGTCCGCACCGGAAGCGGCGGCCGATCGGGCGGCGCCCTCCACCTGGTGCGGAATGTCGTGGAACTTCAAGTCCAGAAACACCTTGAAGCCACGCCGCTTGAACATCTTCACGATAGCAGGACCCTCGGCGTAGTAGAGAGTCATGCCGATTTTCAGCCAACTGGCGTGGTCTTCCAGCTGGTTGGCCAGCGCAATGGCTTCCCATGAGTCGCAGTCAAGCGCAACGATAACCCGGTCTTTCGCAGGGATAGAATCGAATGAAGTTAGCATTCCAGGGCTCCTATCAGCTCGTTCACGTCCTTCACACCGTATTGCTCGCAGTAGTCGATGATGCCGTCTATAACGTCCACCGTTGCGGTGGGATTGGCGAAGTTGGCCGTGCCCACGGCCACCGCTGTAGCGCCAGCCAGCATGAACTCTATCGCATCAGTGCCGCTGGCAATGCCCCCCATGCCCAGCACGGGGATGGAAACGGCATTGGCCACCTGCCACACCATGCGCAGCGCCACCGGCTTCACCGCCGGCCCCGAGTAGCCCCCTACTACCCGCGCCAGCTTCGGACGACGGGTTCGGGCGTCCACGGCCATGCCCAGCAGCGTGTTGATGAGGGAAAGGCCGTCTGCCCCGGCCGCCTCTGCAGCGCGGGCGATCTCGGTAATGTCGGTGACGTTGGGAGTGAGCTTCACAATGAGCGGGCGTTTGGTGGCGGCGCGGCACATTCCCACCACCTTCTCCACACTGGGCACATGGCAACCCATGGTCATGCCGCCGGCATCCACATTGGGACAGGAGATGTTCACCTCGTAGGCGGCCACCGGCGCCTCTTCCAACGCCTCGATCACCGCCACGTACTCGTCGAAGCTGTGGCCGGACACGTTCACCATGGCGGTGGCCCCCAGGTCCGCCAGCCACGGCAGCTCCACTTCCTTCAAATGGGCCACCCCAGGATTCTGAAGACCGATGGAGTTCAGCATGCCGGAGGCGGTCTCGGCTATGCGAGGGGTGGCGTTGCCCTCCCAGCCGTTCAGCGAAACTCCCTTGGTGGTAACGGCGCCAAGAGAGGCCACGTCCACGAAGTCGGAATACTCCATGCCAGCGCCGAAGGTGCCCGAGCCCACCGTCACCGGGTTCTTCATGGCCAGGCCGCCCAGGTTCACTGCCAGGTTGACGGACGTTGCGCGCGGTTTTCGGGCCATTACCACACCACCTCCTTGGAGGGAAACACCGGGCCGTCCACGCAGGCCCGCTTCTTGCCGTTCACCGTGTCCACCACGCAGGACAGGCAGGCCCCCACACCGCAGGCCATGCGCCGCTCCAGCGAAACCTCGCAAAACACGCCGGCACCTTCCGCCATGGACGCCACTAGCTTCATGAGGGGCTCGGGGCCGCAGCAGGCCACATAATCGAAGGGCTGGCCAGAGGCAGCTGCCTCATCGAGCGCCTCTTGCACCAGCGGAGTGCAGAAGCCGGCGCGACCGAAGGTGCCATCGTCGGTGGAACACAGCGGTTCGCATCCCAGCGCCTCCGCAAAGCGCTGGCGCGCCACCAGCGCCTCGGCCGTCTGGGCCCCCAGGATGGCGGTCACTTCCGCTCCTTGGGCCTTCAGCTGGCCCACCAGCGGATGGATGGGGGCGCTTCCCACGCCGCCCGCCACCAGCAGGGCCTTCTTGCAACCGGCAGGAGGCTGCCATCCGCGGCCAACGGGCCCTATGGCCTCAACGCGCTCCCCCGGCTCCAGATGCGTCATATGGTCGGTGCCGAATCCCAGCACCTGGTACATGATGTCGATGGTGCCCTCTTCGGGAAACGCGGCGTACACGCCAAAGGGGCGCCGCAGGATGTGCCCCTCCATTCCCGGAATGCGCACGTGAACGAACTGCCCCGGCAGCGCTGTGGCGGCAATCTCGGGCGCATCCAGCGTCATGATCCAGATGCCACGCCCCGCCTCCTCGTTAAACAGGATGGGCGCTTTCTCGTTGTAGAGCATATATGGGCCCTCCCCCTCTCTCGAAACACTTGTCAGCGATATTACCACTGGGGCAGGTCTTGGAGGGCCACTACGTTCAGCTTGCGGGCGCGAGCCGCCTCCATGCCCGCCACCATCGCCTGGGCGCCTGCCAAGTTGGTGACCTGCGTGATGCCGTGCTTCACCGCCTCGGTGCGCAACTCGTAGCCGTCGCTTCGCGTGGCATGGCCGAAGGGGGTGTTCACCATCAGGCAAATCTCGCCCCCGGCGATCATGTCGCGCACATTGGGGGTGCCCTCGCTCACCTTGCGCACCACCTCGCACTCGATGCCGGCCGCTTCCAGCGTGCGGGCGGTGCCGGCAGTGGACACGATGTCGAAGCCCATGCGTTGGATGTCGCGCACGATGGAGGTGATGGCGCGCTTGTCGCGGTCGCACACCGAGACGAACACCTTGCCGTTCTCCGGCAGCTCATAGCTGATGGCCAGCTGGGTTTTGGCGAAGGCGCTGGGGAAGTTGCGGGCGATGCCCATAACCTCGCCGGTAGACTTCATCTCGGGGCCCAGCACCGTGTCGGCTCCGGGGAAGCGGCCGAAGGGCATCACGGCCTCTTTCACCGAGAAGTGGTCGAGCCGGCGATCGTCGGGGGGAAGGCCCAGATCGGCTATTCTCTCCCCCGCCATGATGCGGGCCGCTGCCTTCGCCAGCGGAACGCCAGTGGCCTTCGACACGAAGGGCACAGTGCGGCTGGCGCGAGGGTTGGCCTCTATGATGTAGATCACCTGGTCTTTGATGGCGAACTGGATGTTGATGAGCCCCACCACTCCCAGCCGCAGCGCCAAGCGCCGCGCAATGGAGCGCAACTGGTCCTGCACCGCCTCCGACAGGGCGAAGGGCGGCGTGCAGCAGGCGGAGTCGCCGGAATGGATACCGGCCATCTCGATGTGCTCGAGAATGCCGCCCACGTACACCTCTTCCCCATCGCAGAGCGCATCCAAGTCCACCTCTACCGCCCCTTCCAGGAAGCGGTCCAGGTACACCGGATGGTCGGGAGTGATGCGTGCGGCCTCGGCC
Source organism: uncultured Parvibacter sp. (assembly GCA_947649875.1). Lineage (GTDB taxonomy): Bacteria > Actinomycetota > Coriobacteriia > Coriobacteriales > Eggerthellaceae > Parvibacter. The sequence goes on from CANSTH010000107.1 coordinate 5,243, forward strand.
ATGTACTTCTCCAGCTGGGCGCCATCGTAAACGATGCCCATACCGCGGCCACCCAGCACGTAGCTGGGGCGCACCAACAGCGGGAAACCCAGCTGGTCGGCCACGATGCAGGCCTCCTCGAAGGTGGAGGCCATGCCGGCGGCCGGGTAGGTGATGTTCAGCTCGTCCAACACCGCCGAGAAACGGTCCCGGTCTTCCGCCAGGTCGATGGCCTCAGGGCTGGTGCCCATGATGGGCACACCGGCCTCGGCCAGCGGCTTCGCCAGTTTCAGCGGCGTCTGGCCCCCCAGCGTGACCACCACGCCGTCCGGCTTCTCCACATCGATGATGTCCATCACGTCCTCGAAGGTGAGCGGCTCGAAGAACAGCTTGTCGGAAGTGTCGTAGTCGGTGGACACCGTCTCGGGATTGCAGTTCACCATGATGGTCTCGAAGCCGGCATCGGCCAGCGCGTAAGAAGCGTGCACGCAACAGTAGTCGAACTCGATGCCCTGGCCGATACGGTTGGGGCCGGCGCCCAATATCATGGCGCGCTTGCGAGTCTTAGGAGCCACCTCCGTTTCTGCAGCGTCATAGGTCTTGTAGTGGTAGGCGGTGGAGCTGGCGAATTCGGCAGCACAGGTGTCCACGGTCTTGAAGGCGGGCACCACCCCCAGCATCTTGCGACAGGTGCGCACCGTGCCCTCGTCGCTGCCGGTGAGACGGGCGATTTGCGCATCGGAGAGGCCGTAGCGCTTGCACAGCCGCAGCGCATCGGCGTCCAGCTCTTCAAGGCGGCGGCCCCGCAGGTTCTCCTCGATGGCCACCACATCGGCCATGCGGGAGAGGAAGAACTCGTCGATGCGGGTGGCCTCGTAGAGCTGCCCCACCGTCCAGCCGCGCCGGAACGCCTCCGCCAGGTAGAAGATGCGGTCGGCAGTGGGACGGGACAGGAGCTGGTAGAACTCCTCGCCGTCGGGAACTGCCCGCTCAGGGGCGGATGCCTTGTCGGCGCCAAAGCCCTCGCGGCCGTTCTCCAGGCTGCGCAGCGCCTTGCCCAGCGCCTCCTCGAAGGTGCGGCCGA
>CANSTH010000108.1 GCA_947649875.1 uncultured Parvibacter sp.
GTGCTGCTGGAGAACCGCGTGTTCCGGGTTTCAGGCGACATCGCCCCTCTGGCCCGCGAGTTCCTGCTTGACCGCTTCGCCGTCGATTACCACAGCTGCGACCTCATGCGCGGCTATCGGGCCGATGATTCGTACTTCTCGTTCGCAAGCGCTTTCCTCAACAACGCGCTCTCCCTCTCCCGTCTCGAGCGCGCCATGGCCTTAGGGAACCTGGGCGAGCAAGTGGTAGTGCGTTCAGAAAGGGCCTTCGAGCGGCTTGACTTTCAGGGCTTCGGAGTGGCCGACCACGCCGTGTACTATCCGCGCAAAATGGCCCGCGACCACAAGGCCCGCGCCATCTATCGGGAGCAGCTGAAAATCTCCGACTTGGCCGGCGAATATACCATTCGGGACATAATGCGAGAGGATTGGGGGCCTAACGATGCGCGCCTACGACGAGTCCTATTTGAATGACGCCATGGACGCCCTCGGCGAAATGCTCGACTACGCCGTTGTGGATTGCGGCTACGATGCCGACGAGTTTTTCGAGTGGTTCATTGTCTCCGGTGTCGCAACGCAATTCGAGCAGGGCAATCCGAAGTTTGTCGCCGGCATGTCCGGCGTGGAAATTGCCCGCGATGTGGTGTTTCGCATCACGGGAAGCCGCGAAATGCGTCCCGCCACCCAATCCATCGACCGCAGCACCGAGTACTGGGCCGGGTGGATTCTTGCCTACTATCAGTGGTACCGCGCACTGCGCTTCACGGACATAGCCAACGGCGGCCTGCCCCCCTCGGCTGTAATCGAGCGCTACATCCTCCATGAAGCCGATGTGTCGAAGTTCGTGGAAGCAGCCGACGCAGTGCTGAGCACCCGAGCGCAGCAGCCCACTCCCCTGGCGAAGATTCGCGCCAACCGAGGCATGACCCAGCAAGAGCTTGCCGACGCATCCGGCGTCTCTTTGCGCATGATCCAGCTATACGAACAACGGCGCAACAACCTGGCCAAGGCCTCGGTAGCCGTAACCCTAGCCCTCGCCCGAGTCCTCGGCTGCCAAGTAGAGGACCTCGTCGAATAGCCGGACAGGGAAAATAGTAATCAGGAAATGCGCGCCTACCGGGGTATTGTACGAGGACGCGAACAATACCTGAGCGGAGAAACTGCCTCTGCAGATGAAGGCCTTGCACAAATCCGGTCAGTCCGCGGGCGGGAACAACGTTAAAGAGCGCTGCCATCGTCATTGCCCAATTCAAGCGTAAACGCAACCACCCGCTCTAGCACCGCACAGCCGATGCGTGGGGTTGCGGGGTGGCGGTTCCTCCTAGAATGGTACGGTTAGTTCAAGGAGGGGAAACGTGACCACGAACAGCGAGAATTTGGTAGCTGAGGAAGCCCGCGACATCGAGACGGGAGAAACGCCCACCGCGCCGGGAGGCAAGAAGCGAGACACCTTCGCCACACGGGCCGGCTTCATCCTCGCCTGCATCGGCAGCGCCGTGGGGATGGCCAACATCTGGCTGTTCCCCTATCGCGTGGCGCAGCTGGGAGGGGCCGCTTTCCTCATCCCCTATTTCATATTCGTCATACTGCTGGGCTTCACCGGCGTAATCGGCGAGATGTCCTTCGGCCGCGCCATGCGCACCGGCCCCATGGGGGCCTTCGGCAAGGCCATGGAGATGCGGGGCGTGCGTAACGGCAAGACCATCGGAAAGGTGATAGGCCTTATCCCCACATTGGGGTCGCTGGCCATCGCCATCGGCTATGCCGTAGTGCTGGGCTGGGCGTTCAACTACCTGGTGGCCTCGCTGGACGGGCAGCTGATGGCCCAAACCGACATGGGGGCCTTCTTCTCCAGCATCGCCTCCAGCTTCGGCAACGTGGGCTTCCACCTGCTGGGGCTAGCGGTCACCTTCCTGGTGATGATCGCCGGCATCTCGCGGGGCATCGAGCGGGTGAACAAGGTGCTGATGCCCACGTTTTTCGCGCTGTTCCTCATCATTGCGGTGCGGGTAGCCACGCTGCCCGGCGCCGATGCCGGCTACATGTACCTACTGGTGCCCCGCTGGGAGGCGCTGCTGAACCCCACCACCTGGGTGTACGCCCTGGGGCAGGCGTTCTTCAGCCTGTCGCTGGCCGGCTGCGGCACGCTGGTGTACGGCAGCTACCTGAAGCGAGACGTGAACGTGGTGTACGCCGCCCGCAACGTGGCCATCTTCGACACCATCGCCGGCATGCTAGCGGCTTGCGTGGTGGTGCCGGCGGTGTTCGCTTTCGGGCTGGATGTTTCCAGCGGGCCGCCGCTTCTGTTCATCACGCTGGCCCAGGTGTTCCAGGAGATGCCCTTCGGCGATGTGTTCGCCGTCATCCTGTTCGTGGCGGTGGTGTTCGCCGCCATCACCAGCCTCATGAACCTGTTCGAGGCGCCGGTAGAGGCGCTGCAAGAGCAGCTGCGGCTCTCCCGCGGCGCCGCAGTGGGCGTGGTGGCCATCGCTGCCGTGGCGGTGGGGCTGTTCCTCGAGAGCGGCGACGTGGTGTCGGCGTGGATGGACGTCATCTCCATCTACGTCATTCCGGTTGGGGCCTTCTTGGCGGCGCTCATGTTCTTCTGGGTATGCCCCAAGGGCTTCGCGAAGAAGCAGGCAGAACTGGGACGCCCCAAGCCGCTGGGCAAATGGTTCGATTTCGCCACCCGCTACGTGTTCGTGATCGTGACCGCCGCCGTCATCGTGCTGGGCATCTTCTTCGGCGGCATCGGGTAAAAGAAAGGCCCGATAATCGGGCCTTATCATCCAGAAACGAAAACCTTAATCTTACGCGCCAACCACTTCGGCTATTGTCTGGGCGCATTCGCGGGCGAGGTCGGCATCCAGGGCCTCCACCATCACGCGCACCACCGGCTCGGTACCGGAGGGGCGCAGCAGCACCCGGCCGTTGTCGCCAAGCTTCTCCTCGGCTGCGGCCACGGCCGCCACCACATCGGGCCGGGCGGCAACGCCCTCTTTGTCGGCCACGCGCACATTGATGAGCTCTTGCGGGAAGCGGGTCATCACCGAGCAGGCGTCTGCCACCGCCTTGCCGCTGCGCTTGATGGCGGCCAGGAATTGCACGGCGGTCATGAGGCCATCACCGGTGGAGTTATGCTCCAGCAGTATCATGTGGCCGGACTGCTCGCCGCCGATGGCATAGCCTTTGTCACGCATCTCTTCCAGCACGTAGCGGTCGCCCACTTTCGTCTGCACCACATCAATACCGGCATCGCGCATGGCGTGCACGAAGCCAAGGTTGCACATCACGGTCGATACCGCGGTATTGCCGGGAAGTGCGCCACGCTCCTTCATGTCCAGCGCGCACACCGCCTCAATCATGTCGCCGTCTATCTCATCGCCCTCGGCGGTCATCAGCATCACGCGGTCGGCATCGCCGTCATGGGCGATGCCCACATCGGCGCCGGTTTCCACCACCAGCTGACGCAAAGGCTCCAGGTGAGTGGAACCGCACTGCACATTGATGTCCATACCGTCGAAGTCATCGTTGATCACCAGCACCTCGGCCCCTAGGCGCCGCAGCGCCTCCGGACTGGTGAGCGAGCTGGCACCATGGCCGGTGTCGATGGCGATGCGCATGCCCTCGAAGGTAATGCCCTGCGCCTCGATGCTGCTCACCGCATGGTTGATATATATCTCGCATGCTTGGTCAACGGGAATGGCGAAGCCGAGGTCGTTGCCGGAGGGCATTGCGGCCTCTTCCCCTGCTTCTCGTTTGCGCTCCACCATGCCCTCAAGGCCGCCTGCAGTGATGAATTCCTCGATGCGGTCTTCCAACTCGTCGGGAAGCTTGAAGCCCTTGGCATCAAACAGCTTGATGCCATTGTACTCCGGCGGGTTGTGGGAGGCGGAGATGACCGCGCCGCCGGCCGCCCCCAGTTCGCGAACCAAGAGCGCCACACCGGGAGTGGGAATGATGTCAGCTAGAAGAGCAGTACCGCCAGCGCTGGTAATGCCCGCCACAAGTGCCGACTCCAACATGTCGCCAGAGAGACGTGTGTCTTTGCCCACCACAAGGGTCTTACCCAAAAACACCACGGCCGCCTGGCCCAAGCGATAGGCCAAAGGAGCGGTCAGCTCGGTGTTGGCAACGCCGCGCACCCCATCGGTTCCAAACATTCTTGCCATCTTAGGCCTTTCTCTCAATCCCAACGATCCTTCAATCGAGCATCCCATTTGCCTGCTTCGTCATTTGAGCGCACGGCCACGGATCCCCTTTTCGTAGGGCCGAGATTCTATCTCGGCCTAAAGGCACAACTACGTCGTAGTTGCAGCTTAGGCAGAGATAGAATCTCTGCCCTACGAAAACCGAACGCATGCCCAGCCAAACCGAAGCTTAGCCCCCGAAGACAAGCGCTCGCAAGCAGCTACCGACGGCGAACGTACTCTTCTTTAAGGCGGATCGCACCTGCCGGGCGCTCTTCCTCGGTCATGCGGTTGTTCAACTCGGCGGCGAACTCATCGATTGAGATGCCGTAACGCTCAAGCACTACCAGCAGATGGTAAACCACATCGGCCGCCTCGTAGCGCAGATGGTCCACCGCCTGTCCGTATTCGGCGGGCAGCTGCACATCCACTGCATCACCATCGGCACCCAAAGCGGCATCGAAGCCCAGTGCAGCGGCCATCGACGAGGTGGCCCACCCCTCAACATCCTTGGCGGCCAGCGCCACCTCACCCGCCTCTTCCATCAGCTTTTTCAAGGGCGCATCCACGCTTCCGGTAAGCAGGCGATGGGTGTAGCTCTCCTCACCTGCTTCACGTCGCGCAGCGATAGTGGCCGCCAGCGCTTCCAAAGTGGCTCCAATCTGCGAAACCGGCGCAGACTCATCTGCGGGCATGTATGTCTTCTCATTCATGCGATTCCTCCCCAAACAAGAAGGGGGATGCGCCAATCGCACATCCCCCTTAGGCCCAAATCTATGCCCTACTCCTCGTCATCGTCGTCGGAGGGGCTGGGGCTCATCACGCCGAAGCCGAAGTTGCCCACCGAGCCCAGCAGGGCGTCCAGTTCCTCCAGATTGCGCTGGTAGGAGCGGGGCGGCAACGCTTCGCCCAGCATCTCCTCATTGTCGAGGTTGTAGCTGGGGGTCTCGGAACCACCAATGAGGATGGTGTCGTCGGGCGAGAACACCATATCCAGCAGCTGGGACATATCGTCGGAAGTGGCAGTGAGGTCGTCCTCGATGACCCGCAGGAGATCGTGCTCCTCCAGGCCCTCCTTCAGCTCTTCGATGGCCTTCACACCAATGCCCTCGATGCGCAGCAGGTCCTCTTCGGTGTGGCCCACCAGGTCGGCCACCGTTTCGATGCCCGCCTCGGAGAACTTGTTGGCCCAACGCTGGGACACATGCAGATCATCGTAAATGTACAGGCGCGCCTGCTCGTCGGTAAGGCTGCTGCCACGGTGCCCGATGGGGAACGCGCTGTAGAAGCCGCCGAACGAGCCGGAGGTGTTGAAGTAGCCATCGGCGTCCAGCGACCAATCCTGGGGCTGCGGCAGCAGCTCCTCGATCTCGCGCAGGGCGTCGGGGGCGTAATCCGGCAGCGTCTCGTTGGTGACCTTCTCCACGGGACGACCCTTGTAGGTGAGGCGAACGTCGCGATAGCGCTGCAGGCCCGTGCCAGCAGGAATGGGCTTGCCGATGATGACGTTCTCCTTCAGGCCGGCCAGATGGTCGGTCTTGCCCTCGATGGCGGCATCGGTGAGCACCTTGGTGGTTTCCTGGAACGAAGCGGCCGACAGCCACGAGTCGGTGGCAAGCGAGGCCTTGGTGATGCCCAGCAGCAGCGGCTGGCCCACCGGCGGCTCCTTGCCCTCGGCGATCAGCTGGTTGGCCACCTTCTCGAACTCGAAGCGGTTCACCTGGCGTCCCGGCAGGAAGTCGGAGTCGCCCGCCTCCAGTACCGCCACCTTGCGCAGCATCTGACGCGCGATAACCTCGATGTGCTTGTCGTTGATGTCCACGCCCTGGCTGACGTACACGCCCTGCACCTCGCTCACAATGTAGCGCAGCGTGGTATTGGGGTCGGTCAGGCGCAGCAGGTCATGGGGGTTGACGGAGCCGCGCGTGAGCTGTTGGCCCACCGTAACCTCGCAGCCATCGGTAACACCGGGCAGCATCTGGGCACGGGCGCTCACCACGTACTCGCGGTAGTTGCCCTCTTGGTCGTGGATGGTGATGGTCTTGGAGTTCTTGTCACCGGAGATTTGCATGGTACCGGAGATCTCGGCCACCACCGCTTGGCCCTTGGGCTTGCGCGCCTCGAACAG
>CANSTH010000109.1 GCA_947649875.1 uncultured Parvibacter sp.
TGGGGCCGGCCGGGCGTCCTTTGGAGGTGCAGATCCGCACCGAGGAGATGCACCGAGCCAGCGAGTACGGCGTGGCCGCTCACTGGCGCTACAAGGAGCGCGGCGGCAAGGGCTCGGCCGATGCGCTGGACCAGCAGTTGGCGTGGCTGCGCCAGATGGTGGACTGGCAGGATGAGACGGAAGACTCCCGCGAGTTCTTGAAGTCGCTGAAGATGGACCTGGACGAGACGGAAGTGTTCGTGTTCACCCCCAAAGGCGAGGTGATGAGCCTGCGGGCCGGCGCCACGCCGGTGGACTTCGCCTACGCCATCCATACTGAAGTGGGCAACCACTGCGTGGGGGCGAAGGTGAATGGCGCCATCGTGCCGCTTTCCTACGAGCTGCAGGTGGGGGACCGCGTGGAGGTGCTTACCCAGAAGAGCGCCAACCCCTCCCGCGACTGGCTGACCATGGTGAAAACCCCGTCCGCCCGTTCGAAGATCCGCTCCTATTTCTCGAAGGTCACCCGATCCGATGACATTCAGATGGGGCGCGACCGGTTGTCCCGCGAGATGCGCAAGCACGGGCTGGGTATCTCCAACGCCCAATCCATCCGGGCCCTGCGGGCGGTGGCGGAGGCCATGGGCTTTCGCGATTCCGACGACATGCTGGTGAACATCGGCACTGGCAAGGAAAGCGCCCAGCATGTGGCCAACCGCCTGCTGAAGATCCTGGTGGACCGTGCTACCGAGGAGTCGGAGAAGCCGCAGCTGGGCTCTTCCGCTACCTCCACCGGCATCATGGCCCCCATGATCACTTCGGTGAAGCGGCCGAAGAAGCACGAGACCCATTCTTCCAACGGCATCGTGGTGAAGGGGGTGGACGATGTTCTGGTGCGCTTGTCCCGCTGCTGCAATCCGGTGCCGGGCGACGAGATACTGGGCTTCGTCACCCGCGGCCGCGGCGTGTCGGTGCACCGGGCCGACTGCCCCAACGCGGTGGCGCTCAAGCAGCATCCCGAGCGCATCATCGACGTGGCCTGGGAGGGGTCGCGCCCGAAGGACACCACCTATCAAGTGGAGCTCTACATCGAGGCGCTGGATCGCATGAATCTGCTGCTGGACGTTACCAGAGTGTTTTCGGAGGCGGCGGCCAACGTGCTATCTTGTTCCACAACCACTCATCGCGATGGCGTAGTGGAGATGCGCTTCTTGTTCCAGGTTTCCGACCTGAACAACATCGACTGGATAACGAAGCACCTGACTGAGCTAGAAGGCGTCTTCGATGCCCGCCGCATGGTGCCGGGCCAGAAAGGGGTAAAGTAAATGCAACCAACGTTGTACGAGGTCAGCGGCTTGTGCGTTGACGTGAAGTACCTGGTTTTGGGTCCTCTGCAGAACAATACCTATATCATTTCCGACGGGCAGGGCACCATGGTGGTGGATCCTTCTTGCGAGCCGGAAACCATCATCGCCGCGCTGGAGGGCAAGAAGCTGGATGCCATCGTTCTCACCCACTTCCACAACGACCACATCGGCGCCGCCGCCAGGCTGCGGCAGGCCACCGGGGCAAAGGTGTACGCCTCTGCGGTGGACGCGCCGGTTATCGAGGCGCCGCAGGACGGGGTGTACGTGGAGGCTTGCGAACCGTGCCCGGTGGATGAGACGGTGGGGAACGGCTCGGTGATCACCGTGGGTGCTATGCCCTGGAAGGTGATCTCCACTCCCGGCCACACCAAGGGCTCCATCTGCCTGTTCCTCATTCCGCAGTTTGGCAACCATGAAGGGGGCCTGCCGGTGCTCGTTTCCGGCGACACCCTGTTTGCCGGAACGGTGGGGCGCACCGATTTCGAAGGGGGCTCGATGGACGAGATGCGCGCCTCCATCAAGAAGCTGGCGATGCTCCCCGACGACACGGCGGTGCTGCCGGGCCACAACGACCTTACCACCATCGGTGCCGAACGGCGGCGCGTGTTTGCCCGCTTCGGGGCCGAGCCGGGCAACTAGCGCGCTCGCGCGCAAATTCCCGCACCTGCCCGCGTCTGTTCAGAAAGGGAGCCGCCATGCCTGCCGTCATCACCCACGATGCTTTCGGGAACGACCTTTTGGGCCGCATCGGCTCCCTGGTGGGTTCCTCGAAGGAGGAGTCCGATGCCTTCCTTTTGGGAAACCAGGGTCCCGATCCGCTGTTCTATGTGGTGCTGAACCCCCTGTATGCCCCTGCTGTGCGGCTGGGGTCGCTGATGCACAAGGCCGATCCGGCAGAACTGCTGCCGGCGTTCAAGCAGGCCGCTGCTGGCTTTTCGGGAGATCAGGAGGCCATAGCCCGCGCCTACGTGCTGGGGCTTGCCGCCCATTGGCGGTTGGATCGTACGGTGCACCCGTTCGTGTACGCCCAGCAATACCAGCTGTGCAACGCTGGCGTGGAGGGGCTGGGGCCTGCTCAGGGCCACGAGGTGCACGCCCTTATCGAAAGCGAGCTGGACGAGCTGGTGCTATGGAAGCGGTTGGGCCAGACCATCGCCACCTTTGATCCATCCCGCCGCATCTTGCACGGCTCGGCCGAGGTGCTGGCCCCCATTTCCCGCATGTACGCTACCGTAGCCGACCGGATGTTCCAGATGAGCGTGGCGCCCGAGGCCTTTGCCGCCGCGGTGGCCGCCCATCGCCTGGCATTGCGGGGGCTCTATTCTCCCAGCGGGGTGAAACGCGAGGTGTTGGCAACTCTGGAGCGCCTTGTGCGGCCCTACTCGTTTTTGCAGGCGCTCTCCCATCGCGACATCCAGCTGGAGGACAGCTCCTTCGCCAATTCTTCGCGCACTTCTTGGGAGGACCCGTTTTCCGGGGAGGTGTCCAATACCAGCTTCTTCGACTTGTACGACCGTGCCCTCGTGCGGGCCCAAACCGATGCGGTGATGCTGGCGGAAGACGACTTCGATGAAGAGGCCGCCTACCTGCTTACCGGCTCTGTCAATTTCTCTGGGCGTCCCACCCGTGCCACCATCGTTTCAGTGGAAGATCATGCCTGAGCTTGAAGTTGCCATATCGATGCCCTACTGGCTGGAGTTTCTAGCCGTCATGACTGGCGGCCTTTCCGGCGCCATGTCCGCGGTGCGCGCTCGCTATGACGTGTTTGGCTGTGCCTTTATCGCCTGTGTGACCGGTTTGGGCGGCGGCATGATGCGCGACCTTCTTCTGCAAGACTATGGCATTTACGCCTTCCAGAACCCATCGCTGCTCATTGCCTGCGTTGTGGCAAGCATCATCGTGTTCTACTTCGGGCGGCTGGCCACCTATCTCGACCCGCTGGTGGACTTGCTGGACAACCTCTCGGTTGCCTCCTGGTGCATCATCGGCTCTGGCAAGAGTATGTCGGCGGGGCTGGGGGTAATACCCTCTATCGTCTTGGGCACCCTTACCGCCGTGGGCGGCGGCATCTTGCGCGATGTGCTTATGAACCGCCGGCCCGAGGCGTTCCAGGCGGGCCCCATCTACGGCAGCGCCGCCCTGCTGGGCTGCACGCTGTACTGCGTACTGGACACCTCGAACATCCTGCCCAGCGTGAACGCCATCTTATGCGCCGGTGTGGTGCTGGCCCTTCGCTACGCGGCCCTGGCCTTCGGCTGGCGCACCCGTCCCGCCCGCGACTACAGCGATGTGGTCACCCATGCGGTGAAGAAGCCCTTCCGGTTCATTGCCCGCAAGGTGCATGTGCCTATGGGCAAAACCGCCCGCGACCGAGACAATTCCCCAGCGGCGCGGCTGCACCGGGCCTGGGGGCGCTTCTATAACCGCATCTCCGGCCACTGGATGGATGCAGCGGAAGGGGAGGGGGAGAAGGCCCTGCAGGGTACCGACCAGATGCCGCCCTTGGTAAAGGTGCAGCTTACCGAGGAGATTTCCCCCGTGGGCGGCGGGGGGCGCCGGCGCAAAAAGGGGAAGAAGGGCGCGAGCATTGCCACTACGCCGAGCGATGCGGCCGACGGTGTTTCATCGGGCAGTGCCGGGAAATCCGGTGTGGAGACGGATGCGGATGGCCGGGCCAACAGCGAAGTTGGGGGTGTCCTCGATGGGCAGCGTCCGGCGACTTCACAGCGCAGCGGAGATGTTCCTTCCGCAATGGATGTGGCGCACGGTTCTGCCAGCGCTTCGACTGCCGCGCCTGCCCCCAGCTCCGATCGCATCTTTGTGGATCGCACCGAGCTGCATCGGCTGATGTGCGAGCTGGGCAACACGGGCGAGATGGATCGCAGCGGCGCAATGGGCGGCTCTGGTTCGCTTGAAGTTTCCGGTTCTCGCGGTGCATTCGTGGTGCCCCCGGATGGTGGGATGGCGGGCGGTGCGGCAGCAGACGATGACGCCCCCGATCCCTTCCAGCCCCAAACCCAGGAAGGCGAGCACCTCACCGGCGTCTTTGCTCCGCGCGAGTAGAAGCCCTCTGTTTACCGCTTTCTGTCAAGGTTTCTTGAAGGGCCGTGCCGTCTCTTGTGCTCGCTAAACTTACGGTAGAATTATCAGCCGTACGCTTTTGCCGGGAGCGATGTGATCGGCAGGGCAGCAGCCGAGGAAAGGATCCTTCTTGACCATCGATCTCGTATCGTTCCTTGCTCAGTTGGCCGGCAATCCCGTGCTGGTGGTCGTGGTGCTTTTGAACATCGGTGTGATCATTGTCAATGGCGCCACCGATGCTCCCAACGCCATTGCCACGGTGGTATCCACGCGGGCCATGAAGCCCCGGGCCGCTATCATGATGGCTGCTATCTGCAACTTCTTCGGCCTTTTGCTGGTGTCGCTGGTGTCCACCGCCGTTGCCACCACCATCTTCTCCATGGTAGATTTCGGTTCCGATAGCCATACGGCGTTGGTGGCCCTCATGGCTGCCATGGTGGCCATCATCGTATGGGGAGCCAGCGCTTGGTACTTCGGCATTCCCACTTCTCAGTCCCATTCGCTCATCGCCGGACTTACCGCCATCGCGGTATTCGGCAGCTTCGATGCCATCAACTGGGGCGAGTGGATGAAGGTAATCTACGGCATCTTGCTCTCCACCCTTATGGGCTTCGGCCTCGGATGGATCAACTTCAGGGTGTTGGGGCGGCTGCTGCGCCACGTCAACCGCCAAAAGGCCAACCATGCTTTCCGCTGGGCGCAAATCTTCAGCGGGGCGGGCGTTGCCTTCATGCACGGCGCCCAAGACGGGCAGAAGTTTATGTCCATTTTCATGCTGGCCACTATGATGGCCTCGGGGCTGGGCATGACCACGCAGATGACGTTGCCGCTGTGGCTCATGCTGCTGTGCGCCGCCAACATGGGCATCGGCACCGCAGTGGGCGGTGAGCGCATCATAAAGAGCGTGGGGGTGAGCATGGTGAAGCTGGATGCTTTCCAAGGCTTCGCCGCCAGCCTCTCCACGTTCGTCAGTCTTATGGTGGCCACGTTTGGCGGCTTGCCGGTGTCCACTACTCATACCAACACCACTGCTATCATGGGGGTGGGGGCTGCTCGCAACCCCAAGGCGGTGAAGTGGTCTATCGCCATCGACATGGTTAAAACCTGGGTGCTCACGTTTCCCGGGTGCGGCATACTCGGCTTTGTTTGTGCGAAGTTGTTCCTGCTGGTGCTCTAATTAGTCTCGAAAAGGAGAACGGCCATGGCCAAGAAAAAGAAGTTCGACTACTTCGATGCGTTCGAGAAGCTCTCCGAGCTTACGGTTCAAGAGGCGAATCTGCTGGTAGAGACGGTGGAGAACTTCACCACCTCAGAGGCGCTCATCGACAACATCGAGCGCAGCCATGTGCTGGAGCACGGTGGCGACGACATCAACCACGAGGTGTACCGCACTATCGCCGTAGACTTCATGCCTCCCATCGACCGCGAGGACATCATCGAGCTGGCCCACGCCATGGACAACGTGCTGGACAACATCGAGGACGTCATTCAGCACCTGTACATGTACAACGTCGACGCCATCCCCGAGGACGCCATCCTGTTCGCCAAGCTCATCAAGAAGAGCTGCGAATCGCTGGACAAGGCCATGGAAGACTTCCGCAACTTCAAGAAATCCAAGAAGTTCAAGCAGCTCATCGTGGACGTGAATACCAACGAGGAAGAGGGCGACCAGCTCTACATTGCCGCCATGCGCCGCCTGCACACGGTGGAGCGGGAAGACCCCATCCACGTGCTGGTGTGGTCGCGTATGTACACCGACATGGAGAAATGCTGCGACACCTGCGAACACGTAGCCGACGCCATGAGCACCATCGTATTGAAGAACGTTTAAGTTACGCCG
>CANSTH010000110.1 GCA_947649875.1 uncultured Parvibacter sp.
CCGTTGGCAGATGGGCGTGAAGCGGTGGCAGATAGGCGTGGGGCGCGGACGCGCGCGGCCTGTATAATTTCGCAATCAACTGCGAATGAAGTCTCTGTGCTAAGCCGCCGTTGATACCGACTATTGTATCGGGTGGTCTTTCGTAGGGCAGAGATAGAATCTCTGCCCTACGAAAACTGGAGCATCGCATTGCGAGGCGTGTATATACAGCGGCCTAGTGCAGAGACTGAAGCAAATGGCGAAAAAGGCGGCGGCGGGGGCGCGCAGGCCCCAATGAGGTGGTAGCGGGGCCGCACAGCGCCCCAACGAAACGTAAGGACGCAGCATGACGGTAAAGATTGGCCTGGTAGGCACTGGTACGGTGGGCGGCGGATGCATTGACATCCTGCAGGCGCACAAGGCGGATTTCGAGCGCCACCTGGGGGTGGACGTAGAGCTGGTGCGCGTGTGCTCGCGCAACCCCGAGCAGGCGGCGGCCCACGGCGTGTCGCACCTGTTCACCCCCGATTACCGCGACATCATCAACGACCCGGAAATCGACATCGTGATCGAGCTCATCGGCGGCACTACAGTGGCGCGCAATGTGGTGCTGGAGGCGCTGGCCGCCGGCAAGAACGTGGTAACCGCCAACAAGGCGCTGATGGCCACCTACGGCCAAGAGGTGCTAGACGCAGCCGCGGCGGCCAACAAAGAGGTGGCCTTTGAAGCCAGCGTGGGCGGCGGCATTCCCATTATCGATCCGCTGAAGCACTCGCTGATTGCCAACCAAATCAACTCGGTGATGGGCATTGTGAACGGCACCACCAACTACATGCTCACTCGCATGGCCGAAGGCGACATGAGCTATGAAGCGGCTCTGAAGGAGGCCCAGGCCAAGGGCTTCGCCGAAGCGGACCCCACTGCCGATGTGGAGGGGCTGGATGCCGCCGCGAAGATTGCCATCTTGGCCTCCATCGCCTTCAACTCTCGCGTAACGCTTTCCGATGTGTACACTTCCGGCATTACCCAAATCTCCCCGGTAGACCTGGAGGCCGCCCGGGGGATGGGCTATGTGGTGAAGCTGCTGGCCATTGCCCATCGCACCCCGAAGGGCATCGATGTGCGCGTGCACCCCACCATGATCCCCGCCACGCACCAGCTGGCCACTGTGAACGGCGTGTTCAATGCCATCTATGTGGTGGGCGATGCTGTGGGCGAAACCATGTTCTTTGGCGCCGGCGCTGGCAGTGGTCCGGCCGCAAGCGCGGTCATGGGCGATGTGCTGGAGGTGGCTCGTCACATTCAGCAGGGGGTTGGGCCTCTGGTGGGCTGCACCTGCACCGACCAGCTGCCCATCTTGCCGGTAGACGAGCTGGAGATGAAGTACTACATCCGCTTCACCGTAAGCGACAAGCTGGGGGTGCTGGCGGCCATGGCCGGCATTTTTGCCCAGCACAACGTGAGCGTGCACTCGGTGGTGCAGCATTCCAAGAAGGAAAGCACGGTGGATGTGGTGTACGTCACCCACACCGCCAAGGAGAGCGACATCAAAGCGGTAATCGAGGAAATCGCCCAGCTAGACGACGTGCTGCACGGCGCCCCTTCCCTCATCCGCGTAGAGGAGTAGCGCAGGCCGGTCACGGTTTTCCCACAGGCTAATGACGGGTTAAGCGTGCTGCCGGGCGTTGTCCTTCTTGGCGCGTATCTTCTACCTTAGAAGTTCCAGCGCCACCTGGGGAGGCCCGTCATGAGCACGCAGAAGAAAGAAGAAGAGAAGAAATCGTCCGCCGCACCCGCCGCGCAGGCGGGCGCGAAGGCGGCGGAGGGCGCCGCGAAGGCGCAAGTGGACATCGCCCAGGTAGGCGCGAAGGCGGCGGACACCGCCGCAAAGGCTGCTGAAGACATTGCCCAGGTAGGGGCGGATATCCGCGGCCAATGGGACACCGGCGTGCAGGCTTCCGGCCACGAGCTGGACATCGATCGCCAAGAATGGGATGCGTTGGTGCAGCGCCAGAAAGAGGCCTTGGGGGAGGCCGCCCATGTGGTCGCCCATCCGGCCGAATGGCCTAAAGACATCGAGGAAGGCGCGGAGAAGGAAGCGGCAAAGGTGGCCAAGCGGGCGGAAGAAGACGCTGAAACGCTGGCCTACGACATCGCCCATCCCAAGGAGGACCTGCAGCGGGCAGGTGCCCGCCTCAAGCACGATGGCGAAGTGGTCAAGCAAGACTTCGAGGCCTTCACCGCCGGTCTGCACAGCCCTGCCGATAAGGAGAAGCTGCCCATCTGGATGAAGGTGTTCGGCATTCTGTGCATCCTTGCGGCAGCTGTCAGTGGCGCAGCGGTGGCGGAATCCATCGTCAGCACCGTGCACTACTACACCACCGGTGGCATGAGCGCCTATGGCCTCTCCTCCATCGTGGTCATCATCATCCAAATGGCGGTACGTTCACTGCTGGTGATAACCTTCCTGTTGTTCGGCATCCGCCTGCTGCGCAACCGCCGCCGCCTTGCCGCCATCACCACCAACATCTTGTTTGTGCTGCTCATCGCCGGCATCCTCTGCAGCATCATGCTGTCGGGCATCAGCTGGCTGCTGGCGGGCTACGGCGTGCTGATAGTGCTCATGGTTGCGCTGCAAACCTATCTGGATCCCTCGCTTTCCCGCGAGCGCCAACTTCACCGCCAACAGCGCGACCAGCGCAACAAGCAGAAATCCGAGGCGGGCACTCTTGGCTTGGATGAAACCGGCAAGGGCTACATAACCCTCAACTTCTTCAACCTGTTCTGGATTTTCATCGTGTGCAGCGTGTTGGGCCTTGTCATTGAGACCATTTTCCACGCCATCCTCTACGGCGGCTATCAAGACCGCGCCGGCCTGCTATTCGGCCCCTTCTCGCCCATCTACGGTTGCGGAGGCGTGCTGATGACGGTGTTTCTCAACCGCTTCCACAAATCCAATGTTGTGGTCATCTTCTTCGTAGCCGCCATTATCGGCGGGGCCTTCGAGTATTTCACCAGCTGGTTCATGCAGTACGCATTTGGCGCTGTGGCCTGGAACTATACCGGCATGTGGCTGTCAATTGGCGGGCGTACCTGCGGGCTGTTCATGGCCATGTGGGGGCTTTTGGGCGTGGTGTGGATTAAGTTGCTGCTGCCATTTATGCTGCGGCTCATCAACCTTATCCCATGGAATTGGCGCTATGGTGTGACGGCAGTGTGCGCCGCGTTGATGCTGGTGGATTGCGTGATGACGCTGCAAGCGCTGGATTGCTGGTACGAGCGCCTGTCCGGTACCCCCGAAACCACTCCCATCCAGCAGTTCTACGGGAAAGATTTCGACAACAGCTACATGGAGAATCGCTTCCAGTCGATGTCCATCCATCCCGGCGACGCCGTCCGCCAAGGCCGCAACTAACGCTGCCAACTACCGTGGCGAAAGCCTGCCGACTACCGTGGTAAAAATCTGCCAACTACCGTGGTGATCTGGAGCGGAATTGTGGCATATTTATGGCGAATAGCAGCAGGTTTGTGGTGTATCAGCGGTGAGATTGTAGTAGGCTGCGGAAAGTTTGTGGCGAATCGAGGGAAATTTGTGGCGATTCGTGCGAATCGAAGACGTCTGGGAGGCGAAATGGAACGGCAGAATTACCCCTCAAAAAAGCGAGAGGCGCGAGTGACAATCGTAACAACTCCGTTGCCAAGCCGTAAGAATCAGGGGTCGAAAACAGCAAAATCTGACCGGATTGCATCTAATTGTGGAACTCCTAGAGCATGCTCCAATGAGGATAACGGTGGAAAAACGGTGGAAAAATCCTCGCAGCCAATGGCAGGGGAGGGGTTGGAAAGTTGCCGGGAAAGACAGGCAAAACGGTACGAGAAGCCGCTGCCCAAGTCGGAAACCGACCCCTTCATCAGGGCCGAAAACGAAGACGACGACGGCTACGATCCTTATTCAGACCGCCCTGCCCGCAGTGATTTCTTCGAGCCAAATCCATGGGACTAGCTGGGAACTAGACTTTAGAGCAAGCTCCAAAATAGTCCCTCAACGGGATACAGCAAAGGCTGGCAAAAGCTGGAGAAGGCTCCAATGGGTGCCCACCACATAGGGCGCTTCCCGCGTACCGACCCCCATCATTTTCCACTCACGTAAGCTGGCAAAAAATGCCTACATAATCGATGGGTTTCGTCTGTCGCGACTGAGGGAAAACCTACTTAAAACTGCTAGAAAAAGTGGTTGCATGAGGCTGAAAACTGCCATTTTTCGATAGGTAATCCACAGCTGGTGGAGAACTTTCAACCGCTGTAAGAAAGATCAGAAATTTATGCGTGACCAGGTAAGTTTTTGTCTATTAAAACGCTAGGAAAATTCAATAGCACCACTTGTGCCCAAATCATCCACATTCATAGATGACCGTAAAACTTATGGTTGAGCTGTAACCCAATTGTGTATAAAATGTGATCTAACTATCTACAATTAAGGGCGTACTGCGCCCTGAAGCTTTGAGAACTAGGAGTCGATAGTTATGAAGCACCACATGAACGGTCGTCCGGTCGTCCATAACCCGCGAAGTAAATTCGCAGGTCAGAACGCGGAAATGCCCGCGTTTGGCAATGGGGATCAGCGTTTGGAGGAATCTGCCGCATATACGCGCGCGCAAGAGGCCCCAAATTCGCCCATGGGAGGGGGTGCACCGGAATTGACCGCCGAGCTCCTTTCCACGGCGCCTCGCCGAAAGAATCCTCTGTGGATGAACGTTATCTCGGTGTTCCTATGCGTCACCTTGTCCCTCATGGCGTGGAACGAAACCTCCATTGCCGAGGCGCGCACTGCCATTCTGGGCGACACCCCTGCCGCCAATAGCGCCGATGATGCCGACAGCTCCGCTTCCGACCCCAGCGAAGCCGACGGCAACACCGATGCCGAAGACGGCGAAGGCGATGACGGTTCTCAAAGCGAAGCCCCCAACTTCGAAGAGCTGGGGCTGCAGGCCATTTCCGCCCTTGGCGATGCGCAGCTGGCGGAGTTCATGCCCGAAGGGCTGGTAGCGGCGGATGAGGTGCTTCCCACCGTTACCGACCAGGCGCAAGAGCGCAAGTCCGACACTGTTGACAACGCCGCATCGATGGACGAGGAAGAGCTGCAGAAGCTGTTCGACCAGCGGGTGAAGTTCAGCCTTGCTGCCACGGGTGCGCTGCAGGATTCCGATGGAAACTACCAGGTAAACGGCCAGGAAATCACCCTCACCCCCAGCTTTGGCAACTTGGATCGCCAGCTGGACGGCGGATATTTTGGCGCCTATGAGGACACCGATGGCGTAGCAGTGGTGTTCAATGCTCCTTACGTGTACCGTACCGCGCTGGAGGGCCAGTCCGACGCTGACGGCCGCCAGCTGTACGAGTACGGCACCACCTTGAGCGAAGAGGAGTGGAAGTACCGCCAGGCCAACGCCGAGGGCATGCGCGTGGTGCTGAGCGCCCCGGAGCTGCCCCAGGGTTGGAGCGTGTACACCCAGCACGGCACTCAGTTCCTGAAGCATAGCGAAGAGGAGCTGGAAGAGGGCCTCTCCGGCGTTGTTTTGTTCCGCTACGATGGTGCCCAAGACGAAAACGGCGTTACCGTGAAAACCACCCGCAACCAGATGCGCAGCGATGTGCAGCTGCCGTCTGTGAGCGCTCATCTGCTGGGCGAAATCCCCGCCGACCAGGTGATCTCCGTGTCTGGTGGTTTCGTAGCCAACAGCTTCACCGCCGCCCGCGACGAGGATAACCAGCGCAAGTCCAACAACATCGTGTGCCCCACCAACCAGCAAACCGCCGTGGCCTTCAACCTGGTGAACGCCGAAGCCGCGGTGGCCCTGGCCACCGACTTGCAGCTGCTGCAAGCCCCCACCTTCAGCCCTGACGCCGAAGGCAATGGCGAAGGCACCGCCGCCTTCCTGCTCACCATCAGCTCTGCTAAGGGCGACATCACCGAGAAGGGCTATCGGCTGGATCTCACCGACCTGCCTAACATGGAGGACCGCGGCGGCATGAACGCCGCTGGCGTGCGCGCCTTCGACATCACCGCTCTCACCGATGAGCAGCGCGAGGAATTGAACCTGGCGGACGCCTCTGCTCTGGAGGGCGCTGGGCTTTCCGCTATAAACGCCCAGGTGGTAACCGAGGAATCCGCCGAAGAGGGCGAAGACCCCATCGAGGTTCCCGGCCGTGCCGTGCTGGACATCCCGGTGGAAGACGAGCCGGTGCTCACTGCGCTGCCGGAGAATGCCACCCGGGAAGAG
>CANSTH010000111.1 GCA_947649875.1 uncultured Parvibacter sp.
TGGTAATCGTGCTGAACAAATGGGATCTCGTTGAGGGTCCTGATGAGAAACAGCGAATCCGTGATCGCATTGCCGATCGCATGACCTTCGTGGGATATGCCCCCGTTGTGGCCATATCCGCCTTAACTGGCAAGAAGGTGCAGCGCATTTGGGAGGCCATCGACGAGGCATTCGAGAACTATGCCCGCATCATTCCCACCGGCAAGCTGAACGCCTTCCTCACCACCATTCGCGAGAGCGGCCATACCGCCTCGAAGGGCAAGGCCATCCTTCGCATGAAATACGTCACCCAAACCGCAACCAAGCCGCCCCGGTTCACCTTTTTCTGCAACCGCCCCGATGTGGTGGATGACAACTACGAGCGCTACCTGGAAAACCGCATGCGGGAAACCTTCTCGCTGGTGGGCACCCCCATCCGCCTACGCTTCAAGAAAAAGGACTAAGCCATGACGCTCATTCACCTCTCCGAGCTTCTGCTGTTCGCATTCTGCTTTCTGTTGGGGTCGGTGCCCTGGGGCGTCATCATTTCCCGCGTGTTCTACAAACGCGATATCCGCCAAAGCGGTTCGGGCAACATCGGCTCCACCAATGCGCTGCGCACATTAGGCAAACGGGGAGGGGCGGCGGTGTTCCTGCTGGACTTCGGAAAAGGGCTAGCTTCGGGACTCATCGCCCTTTGGGTTGCCAACGTGCTGCAAAACGCCCTGTTCGATGGGACGCCTGGCGCCCTGGCGGTAGGCTATTCTATGTACCTCGATAGCGAGAACGCGCAGCTGGCGGGCGCCGGGGTTATTCAGCGCACGTGCCTGGTGATAGCCTTCATGGCTCCTACCCTGGGGCATATCTTCAGTCCTTGGCTCAAGTTCAAGGGCGGTAAAGGCATTGCCGTGGCCATCGGCGCGCTGTTCGTCACGTTTGGCGTTGGTGGGGCGCTTGTGGAGCTAGCCGTTTTCGCGGTGGTCGTAGCTCTTACCCGCTATGTTTCGGCTGGCTCCATCGCCGCTGCGGCGGTATGTCCATTCATTGCCCTGGTCGTGTATTGGGGCCATCCGCTGGCGATACTCGGATGCACTGTTACCGCGCTTGTGGTTATTTGGGCCCATCGAGGCAACATCCAACGGCTGTCCAGGGGCACTGAGAACAAGTTAGGGCAGAAGGCGGGCGCGTAGCAGAATTTTTCCGTTGGTGAAAATGCGCCGCTTCTAAAAAGCTACTCGATCGAATTCTCATGGCTCGACGTTCTACCGGAAAGAGGCTTAATGGCAACTATTTCTGTGATCGGCGCCGGCAGTTGGGGCACTGCTTTAGCCCAGGCTGTTGCCGAAAATGACAATGAGGTGCGGCTTTGGGCCCGCCGTCCCGAGGTGGCCGATGCCATTAACCGCAACCACCGCAATCCCCGCTATCTGTCCGATGTGGAGCTTTCTTCCAATGTGCGCGCCACTTGTAAGCTGGAGGAATGCTTACAGGGAAGCGATGCGGTCCTCATCGTCACACCATCTCATCTGCTGCGCGAGATGGCGCTGCAGATGAGCGGCCTCGTTGATCCCAAGCTGCCCGTTGCCGTGTGCTGCAAGGGCATAGAGGAGGGCACGGGGGCGTTGCCCCTCCAAGTGCTCACCGAAACATTGGGGTCCCTTGAGCGCTTCGCAGTCATCTCCGGGCCCAATCATGCAGAAGAGGTCGTAAAGGGAGTGCCATCTGCTACCGTGGCCGCCAGCTGCGTTGCCGCCACAGCCGATAGATTCCAGAGTTTGCTCGCAGGCCCCGCTTTCAGGGTGTACGCATCGCTCGATCCGGTAGGGGTGGAGGTGTGCGCCGCCTATAAGAACATCATCGCCATTGCGGTGGGCCTCAGCTACGGGCTTGGTTTCGGGGACAACACCGCTGCCACCATCATCACGCGCGGCCTGGCTGAAATGAGCCGGCTGGTGACGGCGGCCGGCGGCGACGCCATGACCTGCATGGGGCTGGCTGGCGCGGGGGATGCTGTGGTGACCTGCATGTCCCGTCATTCCCGCAATCGCCGCTTCGGACAGGATTATCTGGCGCTGGGCAAGACCCTCGAGGATTTCTCCCATGACACCCATATGGTGGTAGAGGGTGCGGCTGCCTGCAAGAACGTGGCGGTGCTGGAGCATCGTTATCAGCTGGATCTTCCGCTGTGCGATGGCGTGCGGGCCATAGCCTGGGATGGAGTGAACCCCCGCGATGTCGTGCGATTACTCATCGACCGCCCGTTGAAAAGCGAGTTCTAGCTGCCTAGCCGCCCGCTACCCGATGCTCGGCCCCAACCTTGTCCGGCTCGGGTAGAATTCAGCCTGTCTACGTCAAGCAAGCCGCTTCATTGCGGCTTAGATGAGCTGAGGAGAAGGCCACTATGAGCAGGGTGTACAATTTTCCGCCGGTCCCGCCGTTCTGCCCGAGGAGGTGCTGCGCCAGGCGGCTGCCGAAATGCTGGACTACAACGGCACCGGCATGTCGGTTATGGAGATGAGCCATCGTTCCAAGCCCTTTGCCTCTATCATCGAGACGGCAGAGGCCGACCTGCGCGAGCTGATGGGCATTCCGGACAACTACAAGGTGCTGTTTTTGCAGGGCGGTGCCACTCAGCAGTTCGCCGCCATCCCCATGAACCTCATGCGAAATAAGGTGGCGGACTACATCGTATCCGGCTCGTGGTCGAAAAAGGCTTTCAAGGAGGCCAAGCTCTACGGCGATGCTCGCTGCATTGCCAGCTCGGAGGACGGCAATTTCTCCTATGTGCCCGACCTTGACAACCTGCAGATTTCCCCCGATGCCGACTACGTGTACATTTGCCAGAACGAGACCATCTACGGCACTCGCTATCCCAAGTTGCCGGACACTCAGGGAAAACCGCTGGTGAGCGATGTGTCGTCTATGTTCCTCTCCGAGCCCATGAACGTTGAGGACTACGGGCTCATCTATGGCGGCGTGCAGAAGAACATCGGCCCTGCTGGCGTGGTGATCGTCATCGTCCGCGATGACTTGGTGCGCGAGGACGTGCTGCCCTTTACCCCCACCATCATGCGCTACAGCACTCAAGTGGCCGCCAAGAGCCTTTCCAACACCCCGCCTGCCTACGGCATCTACATCTGCGGACTGGTGTTCAAATGGCTGAAGGAGATGGGCGGTCTTTCGGCAATGCAGCAGCGCAACCAGAAGAAGGCTGCATTGTTGTATGATTATCTGGATCAATCGAAGCTGTTCAAGGCCACGGCCCGCAAAGAGGACCGCTCTCTCATGAACGTTCCCTTCGTTACTGGCGATGCCGATCTGGATGCTCTGTTCGTTGCCGAGGCCAAGAACCACAACATTGAGTCCATCAAGGGTCATCGCTCAGTGGGTGGCATGCGCGCCTCCATCTACAATGCCATGCCCATCGAGGGCGTCGAGGCGCTTGTTGCCTACATGGCCGAATTCGAGAAGATTCACGGCTAACGGCGCTAGAGAGAAGGGAAGGGGTCCATGGATCAGAAGAAGGTGCTGGTAACCGAGAAGGTGGCCGACATCGCAGTGGAAACGCTGGAGAATAAAGGCTACCAGGTGGATGTGCGGCTAAACCTTTCGCCCGAGCAGCTGGCGAAGGAGATTGCCGAATACGATGCCCTTATCGTGCGCTCGGCCACCAACGTCACCTCCGGCATTCTGGACGGGGCCCGCAACCTGAAGATTATCGGGCGCGCCGGCGTTACCGTGGACAACATTGATATAGAGGCGGCCACCGAGCGCGACATCATCGTGTGCAACGCGCCAGTGTCTAACATCGTTACCGCTGCAGAGCACACGTTTGCCCTGCTATTGGCCTGCGCTCGCAATGTCTGCCAGGCCAATGCTTCTATGCACGCCGGGCTTTGGGAGCGCGTGCCCTACACGGGAGTGGAGCTTTTCGAGAAGACGTTGGCCATTTTCGGATTGGGACGCATCGGCGGCCTCGTGGCCGAGCGTGCCCGCGCTTTCGGCATGAACGTGGTGGGGCACGACCCTTACTGCAGCCCCGAACGGGCCCAAGCGCTGGGGGTCACGCTGCTGGAAGATGTGGACGAGATTTGCAAGACTGCAGATTTCATCACCGTTCATCTGCCTCTTACCGATGACACCTTCCACATGTTCGGGCCAAGGCAGTTTTCGCAGATGAAAGACGGTGTGATTATCGTGAACACCGCCCGTCCGGGCATTTTCGACACCAAGGTGCTGGCAGATTTTCTGGCGGCGGGCAAGGTGCGCTCTTGCGGGGTGGACGTGTTCGAGGAAGAGC
Organism: uncultured Parvibacter sp.; assembly: GCA_947649875.1. Taxonomy (GTDB): domain Bacteria; phylum Actinomycetota; class Coriobacteriia; order Coriobacteriales; family Eggerthellaceae; genus Parvibacter. The sequence continues at coordinate 4,280 of CANSTH010000111.1, forward strand.
CCTGCACCACCAGCCCACTGCACGAATTCCCTAACGCCATCCTTACTCCCCATATTGCTGCCGTTACCTACGAGGCGCAACAGCGCGCGGGCGCCCAGATAGCCGAGTACATCTGGGAAGGGCTGGAGGGTTCTATCGTTCCCACCGCTATCAACATATCGCCCCTACCCCCCGAGGTCATCGACCTTGTGGGGCCCTATGCCCCTGCTTGTCAGATGATGGGGCGCTTGTTGGCCCAGATCAACGGCGAGATGCCCAAGCTGCTCAAGATTGAGGCCTGTGGCCTTTTGGCGCAATCGGATATCCGGGTGCTCATTGCGGGGCTCATGGACGGGCTTCTTTCCTACCGTCGCGTGGGCAGCATCACCCCTGCCAATGCAGAGGCGGTGGCGGCGCGCCACGGCATCAAATTGGACATCGCCCTTAAACCTGATGCCGAGGAATACGCCTCGTCGGTGCGGGCAGTAGCGGATGGCACCGAGGTGGCCGCCACCGTGTTTGGCATTAGCCAATCACCTCGCATCGTCTCCTTGATGGGCTACAAGATAGACCTTGTGCCCACTAAAAGTTCGCTGCTCATGCGCTACGAGGATGCTCCGGGGCGCATCGGCGTCATCGGCACCCTGTTGGGCAATGCCGATGTGAACATCACTACCATGCAGATTGCCGTCAGCCAGGACGGCACTGCGCTGGTTTACTTTAACGTGGTCGGCGAGGTTACCGAAAAGCTGCTGCGCCAGCTGCGGGAGGCCATCCCCAGCCTTGACCTGTGGAGGCTGTCGCTGTAAAGGCCCGACGACACAATTACCATCTGCTATCATCTCAACTCGTGTGCCTTATGGGAAAGGATGCTTGCGCATGACCAGAAAGATTCATATTTTTGATACCACCTTGCGAGACGGTGAGCAATCGCCTGGTGCATCCATGAATACTGAAGAGAAGCTCGTCATTGCCCGGCAGCTACTCAGGCTCAACGTCGACATCATTGAGGCCGGATTTCCCATCTCGAGCCCCGGCGATTTCGAGAGCGTGCGCCGTATCGCCGAGCTCGCCGGTGACCGTGCGGTGGTATGCGGGCTCACCCGAGCCATCGACAAGGACATCGAGGTGTGCGCCGATGCCCTGAAATATGCGAAGCGGCCGCGCATCCATACTGGCCTTGGGGTTTCCCCCTCGCACCTCCACGACAAGCTGCGCATCACTGAGGAGCAGTGCATCGAACGGGCGGTTCATGCGGTCTCCTACGCAAAGTCTTTCGTTGAGGATGTGCAGTTCTATGCGGAGGATGCGGGCCGCTCAGACTACGACTTCCTGGTAAGGGTCATCCAGGCAGTGGTGGACGCAGGCGCTACCGTGGTAAATATCCCTGACACTACTGGATACTCATTGCCAGAGGAGTTCGGGGGCCGCATCGCCTACCTGATGGAGAACGTGCGCGGCATCGAAAACGTCACCGTGTCGGTGCACTGTCACAACGACCTCGGAATGGCCACCGCCCTGGCCATGGCAGGTGTGAAGAACGGCGCCACTCAGGTGGAATGCACTGTCAATGGCCTAGGGGAGCGCGCTGGCAACACCGCCATGGAGGAAGTGGTGATGGCCATCCGCATGCACGAAGAAGAGCTAGATGCCCATACCGACATCAATGCTCGGGAGTTCGTGAAGGCCAGCCGACTGGTCTCTTCCATCACCGGCATGAGCGTACAGGCCAACAAGGCCATTGTGGGGGCAAACGCCTTCGCCCATTCTTCTGGAATCCACCAAGATGGCGTCCTGAAAAAGCGCGACACCTACGAGATCATCGATCCAGCTGATGTGGGTGCCGGCTCTAGCCAGATTGTCCTCACCGCCCGCAGTGGGCATGCCGCCCTCAACCATCGCCTTGAAGAGCTGGGGTACGAATTCTCCGGCGAAGAGCTGGACAAGATC
>CANSTH010000112.1 GCA_947649875.1 uncultured Parvibacter sp.
GCTCCAGAGCTGATTTCTACCGCCAGATCGCCCAATGGTACTTCGCTCCGTTGAGTGAGGAGCAGATCGAGGCGCTGGCCGCTCAGGATCTGCGGGCTTTAGCGGAAGATGGCCGGTCTTCCTACGCCGAGGGCTACAACGATTTGTACCGAGCATTGCGCTTGCGTCATACGGGCACCCGCCAGGCCCTGGCCGCCGATTTCACGGGCGCGTTTTACGGCGTGACCACGGCGGCAGGGCAGACGGCGCAACCCTTCGAATCGCTTTACCGATACGATGGCGGCTCGCTTATGGGGCAGCCGCGCGGGGAGGTGTACCGTGCGCTCAAACAGGCCAGACTTAAGGTGCGCGAGGGACTCGATTTGCCCGAAGATCACCTCTCTTTCATCGCGGCGTTAGAGGCTGAGCTTTGCGACCGGGTTGCAATGTATCTGCGGGACGGGGATGCTGCGGCGGCTGCTCGGACGCTTTCCGACCAACGGGCATTCTTCGATGAGCATATCGCTTCCTGGTTCGGTGATTTTCGAGACCGCGCCAGCGCTATGGTGACAACGAGGTTCTACCGGGGCGTTTTGAAGGTAACTGATGCGTTCTTCAGCGATGAGCCGGAGCTGATGGACGAATTGCTGGAGTGCTTGAGCTAGGGGCTCTTGTGGAAAGCGACCGAAAGGGCTCGTTTTTTGTGAGGGCCGCAAATGGCGCGCCGCTGGGGGGTCTGATTGCGAGATCTGCGGCGACTGCGCGCTCTGGAGAAAGGAGACGGGAGTGAATGTGCGTGCGAACGGTGAGGCTCCTCGGTCCGCGACTTCGGCCGATGGGCGCGATGCGCGGCGAGCGATAAGCCGCCGCCAAGTGATCGAGGGCGCCGTGGCTGTCGGCGTTCTTGCGGCTTTCGGAAGCACCGTAAAAGCCTTTGCCGGGGAAGGAGACGCGCTTTATCCGCCGGGAGGGCAGGATGCGGGCACGTTCTGGGGCAGCTGCATCCGATGCGGAAGGTGCGTGGGAGCCTGCCCGACCAAGGTGATCGCTCCCGGGGCGTTGGATGACGGCGTGGTGAACGCGCGACTGCCCCTTATGGATTTCCGCCTGGGCTTTTGCAACATGTGTGAGGGCTCCTTCCTGTGTGCTGCCAATTGCCCTACGGGAGCTTTGCGTCCCTTTGATCCCTATGGCGACAAAATCGGCATGGCTCGGGTGGAAGAGGCGGAATGCGAGCTGTACGGCGTGTCGGCGCACTGCAACGCGCCCTGCGTTGATGCGTGCACTTGGGACGCGCTGGCAATTGACGGCGAGGGACGCCTTATCGTCGACGAGGAGAAATGCAATGGGTGCGGTGCCTGCGAGCTGGCTTGCGTGGCGGGCTCCTACGGTTCCTATGGCGGTAGCGGCCTTCGTGGCATCAACATAGTCCCTTGGAAGGAGGGTGAGCGCAATGAGTGCAATTAGTGAGACTCAGACGAGTGGACGGCAGCAGCGCAGTCGTGTATCCCGGGTGCGGAAGGCAGTGCTTGCGATTGCATTCGCCTTATTCTGCGCCGGGGTAGTGGTTGCCGGAGGAGTGGGCGATGCTTGCAGCGTGGGCTACGAGGCCATTGCGGCGGTGTGCCCCCTCGGCGCTCTCGAAGGGCTTTTCGGTTCCTGGGCCTTTGTTCCTCGCATGGCCATCGGTCTTGGGTTCGCACTTGTGGTGGTTATCGTCGCGGGACGCGCCTTCTGCTCTTGGATATGTCCCGTCCCCCCTCTTCAGGGATTCTTGCACACGAAGAAGCAGCGGCATCGCATCGCGGCAGAGCAGAAGGCTCAGGCTGAGGAATCGCTGGCGCGATGGAAGAAGGCATGCTCGGGTTGCTCCGGCGGCTGCGGTGACGTTTGCCCGAGTGCCGAAACCGCAGGAGGAGACGCGTCTTTCAAGGAGGCTCCACGGGCCCTTAAGAGCGTAAAGCTTGATTCACGCCATGCGGTGCTGGCCGGGACGCTGGCCACAACGGCGCTGTGCGGGTTTCCGGTCTTCTGCCTTCTTTGTCCCGTTGGGCTCACGTTTGCCACGGTGATTGCGCTTTATCGCTTTGTGGGTTTCAATGAGCCGACGTTCGATCTTCTTGTGTTCCCGGCGATCATCGTGGTTGAGCTGGTTCTGCTGCGCAAGTGGTGTCACCGCTTTTGCCCCATCAGCGCTTTGATGTCCCTGCTCGCTCCGTTAGCGCGTCGCTTGCGTCCGCAAGTGAAGGCGGATGCGTGTCTGCGCTCGACCGGCGAGGACTGCGTCGTCTGCGGTTCGGTGTGCCCCGAGGGCATCGATCCGGTGGGGGATTTGGGACGCCGCCCGCTCTATGAGTGCACGCGTTGTGGCCGTTGCGCCGAAGCCTGTCCCGGCCAGGCCATCACCTTCCGGAAGCGACGTGCTTGCACGACCGATCCAGTGATGATCGACGACGGCAAAGTTGGACATTTTGCCGAGGACATCCATGCCGTCATTTAAATATCGGAATGATGGTCGTGGACAGTTGCTTCCTCTACTGCGCAGAGTTCTTGGGCTCACCTAGAATGAAGGAGGCGTGAATGAGGCATAGCGCCCCGCTGTCGTGGTTGTTCTGGCTGCTCGCTGTGGCGGCCCCGTTTCTGGCGTGCCTCGTTGCTATCGCGCAATTTCCTTCGGGGTTCGAGGTGCCTTTGCACTGGGGTAGTTCAGGGCAAATCGACGGGTGGGGCTCTCCGTGGACGTTGCTTCCCTTTAGCCTGATCATGTGCGGGGCGAATGCCTTGATGTGGGTCTTCTATCGATACAGCGACAAGATGTACGACATGGGGCTAGTCCACGGCGTGAGCCGCAAGAACACCAGGCCCTTCTTGTGCGCAACAGCCGTAGTGCTGGTGCTCATCACGGTGGCGATTTTCGCTTGGTGGGTAGTGAACGCGAAGGCGGCAATGTAGGTACCGGAATCGTTCCCTGCGGTTGGCAACCTTGCCGTTTGCTGGGGAAATCCTGGGGGTTTATCGACTGGTTTGGGGCGTCTACGCTGGTAATTCACATCTTGGGGCTATACTCGCCAGCTTTGTAACCCTATTTTCGAGAGTAAGGCGTTGACGCGAACGGCGATGGCGAAAAGCGCTGCGAGGATGCCGGCGAGGGCAAAACGAGACGCCCGTCAAACCCTGGCCAATCTCGCAAGTGCAGGCAATCGTACTCGCGCAACCGAAGCAAAGCACTAAGGAACCGCCCATGCCCACACCTGTTGTAGTAATCGGCCATCGCAACCCTGACAACGACTCCATCTCGGCTGCCGTCGGTTACGCCTATCTGAAAAACCAGCTGGCCCAGCGCGACGGCACCGCTGCCAAGTTCGAGTACATTCCCGGGCGCTTGGGGCCGCTGCCTCCCGAGAGCGCTTGGGTGCTGAAGGAGAACAACATCCCCGAGCCTCGCAAGATAGCCCACGTGCACACTCGCGTGGCCGACGTGATGACGCCGAACCCGGTTTCCATCGGCCATGATGAGACCATGATGGAGGCGGGCCGTCAGCTGCGCAAGCACAACGTGCGTGCGCTGGTGGTGGAAGGGGAGAACGGTCAGTTCGAGGGCCTTATCTCCACCCGTGCCATCGCCGAGCGCTACATTTCCGCCACCGACCTTTTGGAGGGGGACAACCCCAATCACATGGCCGTGGCCGCCAGTCTCATCGAGTCGCTGGGGCAGAAGGTGAGCGAGCTGATGGCCACCGACGTGCTGACGCTGGACAAAGAGACGCTGCTCAAAGACGCCGCCGAGGACCTGATGGCTTCAGAGCTGCGGGAGGGCGTGGTGCTCAACGACGGGGGGCAGGCCATCGGCATCGTCACCCGCTCCGACATCGCCAACCCACCCAAGCGCAAGGTAATCTTGGTAGACCACAACGAAACGCGCCAGGCCGCCAATGGCATCGAGGAAGCGGATGTGGTGGAGATTGTGGACCACCACCGCATCGCCGACGTGTCCACCGCCAACCCCATTCAGTTTCTCAACTTGCCGGTGGGCTCCACCGCCACCATCGTGTGCATGGAATTTCGCCGCCACGGGGTGGACATCCCCGCCTCCATTGCCGCTGTGCTGCTGTCCGCCATCATGACCGATACCGTCATTCTCAAATCGCCCACCACCACCGACATCGACCGCGACCAGGCGAAGTACCTGGGCGAGATTGTCGGCGAAGACCCCACCGAGTTCGGGCTCAAGGTATTCCGTGCCCGTGGCAGTGTAAACGACGTGCCCATCGATCGCCTTGTGGAAGCCGATTCGAAAGAGTTTCCCTTCGACGACACCACAGTGCTCATCTGCCAGCGGGAAACGGTGGACTTGGCCGGCGTGATGGAGCGCGAGCAGGAGATTCGCGAGCATATGCGCAAGCTGGCGGCCGACCACGGATACGAGTTCGTGCTGCTGATGGTGACCGATATCCTGGCGGAGGGCAGCCAGTTCATCTGCGAGGGCAACCGCCGCGTGGTGAACCGGGTGTTCGGCATCAACTGCACCGGCGTCGGCGGCACCTGGATGCCGGGCGTGCTGTCCCGCAAAAAGCAAGTGGCCCCCCGGATTCTGGGAAATTAGAAAGAAGCAAACGATGAACTCTGAACGATTGATTAACGGCTTCATCGAGTTAGCGAAGATCGCATCGCCCTCTCGGCACGAGGCCCCTATGGCCGCGGTGCTGGTGCCGATGCTGGAAGAGCTGGGCTTTTCGGTTCGCATCGATGACTCGGCGCCCGTCACCGGCTCGGACACCGGCAACATCATTGCGCTTCTGCCCGGTACCGTGCCCGGCCGCATTGCCTTTTCCGCCCACATGGACACGGTGGAGCCCTGCGAGGGCATCGAGGTGAAGCGCGAGGTGCGCCCCGCCGGCAGCCTGGCTCAGCGCCCGGTGGACGCCGCCGGCAACCCATTCCCGGAAGACGCGCCGGTGGAGGTGCTGTGCTCGGCGGGCCAGACCATCCTCTCCGCCGACGACAAGGCGGGCATCGCCGCCATCATGGAGGGCGTGCGCACGGTGGTGAAGAAGGGGGCGCCGCGCCCCGACATCCAGCTGGTGTTCACCACTTGCGAAGAAATCAGCCTGCTGGGGGCATCGGCGCTGGCGGACGATGTGTTCGAGCCCGGCACTCCCTGTTTCGTGCTGGACGCCAACGGCCGCCCCGGCTCCATCGTTGTGGAGGCGCCTTGCCACTTCACCTTCTTTGCTGACTTCTACGGCACCGCCGCCCATGCCGGCATCGAGCCGGAAGCGGGGGTGAGCGCCATCCGCATGGCCGCCAACGCGGTGGGCGCCATGCAGCTGGGGCGCCTGAACGAGCGCACCACCGCCAACGTGGGCTTCATCGAGGGCGGCTGCACTGTGAACGTCATCCCCGAGCATTGCCACATGCGGGGGGAGTGCCGCTCGCTGGTGCGGGAAGAGGCGCTGGCCCAGAAGGAGGCCATGACCGCTGCCATGGAGCGTGCCGCCGCCGAAGCCGGGGGCCGCGTGGAGATAGTCTGGGAGTTCAGCTACCCCGAGGTGTGCTACGACCGCGAAGACCCGCTGGTCATCCGCATCATGGACGCCGCCCGCCTCTCAGGGCTTGTGCCGCGCAAGGTGCGCACCGGCGGCGGGGCCGATGCCAACGTGATGGGGCAGAAAGGCGCTCGCGCTATCACGCTCGGGATTGGCATGACCGAAATCCACTCCGAGGAGGAGTACATCGCGGTGCGCGACGTGGAAGGCTGCGCTCGCCTGGTGGAGGTGCTCATAGCCCTCTACGCCCGCGACGGCGCCCGCCCCGTTCCGGAATTTTAGGCAGCGGTTGGCGCCAAGCTGCTGATATCTCGCGCTTAAGAGGGAAGTCGTAGGGCAGAGATTCTATCTCTGACTAAGCTGCAGCCTTCTTATGCTTGCGGCCCAGGCAGACATAGAATGTCTGCCCTACGAAGACTGACAAGCAACTTTTCCCTCCAGGAGAGCTAAAACCGCACGGAACTCTGTCAATTGTGGAGCCTTCGTGCCGCTTACCGGATGGGATGGATACGCCCGGATGCGTGGCGTTTGACATACTGGTTGACCCTGATAATATGCTTCCTCGCGTCTCTATGAGGCGCTTGTTTTTGTGCGCTCTAACCCAAGCGAACAAAAGTGTGAGACATAGTAGAAGAAGCGATGGAAAGAAGGAGTTGAG
>CANSTH010000113.1 GCA_947649875.1 uncultured Parvibacter sp.
CTGTATGTGCCGCAGCGTGCGCGGCGCAGGCAGTTGGTGGAAGAGGCCATCCAATTCGTGGACTTGGAAGACTATCGCAACTTCCGCCCTCGCAAGCTTTCCGGCGGCCTGTTGCGGCGGCTCAACATCGCCTGCGGCATTGCCCACAAGCCCAGCCTGGCCTTCTTCGACGAGCCCACGGTGGCGGTGGACCCTCAAAGCCGCAACTCCATCCTCGAGGGCATTCGCCGCATGAACGAAGAAGGTTGCACGGTGGTGTACACCAGCCATTACATGGAAGAGGTGGAGGAGATTTGCTCGCGAATCATGATCATGGACAAGGGCCGTTCGGTGGCAGTGGGCACTAACAGCCAACTGAAGGCCATGGTGGGCACTGGCGAGCGCATCCAGGTGGAGGTGCCGGGCCTGTCCGATGCCACTCGCCGCCGCCTGGCCAATCTGCCTCATGTGCGCCGTGCCGAATACGATGGAAGCTTGCTCACCATTTTCTGCGAGCAGGGCGCCCACAACGTAGGCGATGTGCTGGGACTGCTCTCCCAGGAGGGGTTGCCCATTGGCCGCCTGTATTCGGAGCCTCCCACCTTGAACGACGTGTTCCTTGAGATCACTGGCACTCAGCTGCGCGATTAAGGGGGAACTATGGGAACGATGCTCGTAGACACCTTTAAGGTGCTGGTGCGGGAGAAGGGGCTGTTCGTGTGGGCGTTGGCCTTCCCGCTCATCCTCTCCACCATATTCATGTTCATGTTCGCGAACTTGGACAAGGCGGCGCAGTTCGACCCGGTTCCCACTGCTGTGGTGGCGAACGCCAACTGGGAAGGCTCCGATTTTGCCCAAGTGGTGGAACGCTTGTCGACAGCAGGGGAGGACCAGCTGCTTGAGTCTCGTGCCTACTCCACGTGGCAGCAGGCGCAAGAGGCGCTGTTGGCAGGCGAAGTAACCGGAGTGCTGTCAGTGGACGAGCACGGGATACCGAAGGTGGGGCTGGCCCCTGCCGTGGCCACTGATGGCGGCACCGGCTACGACAACATTGATCGGACGATACTGGAGACTGTGGCCACTGCGTTTGTGCGCGACCGTGATTTGATTGCGGCTGTTGCGCGGGAGAATCCGGCGGCCCTGACGGATCCGGAGGCCATAGAGCGGGCCTTCGATGGCGGCAACGTTACCAAAGAAGCCAGCCTCACTCATTCTGAGCCGCGGGAGACGGTGCGTTTCTACTATGCGCTGTTTGGCATGGCCGCCCTGTTCGGAGCGCAGATTTCCCTGTTCGCCGTTTGCCAAACCCAGCCCAACCTGTCCCCAGTGGGAGCGCGACGGGCCTTGGGGGCGGTGGGCCGCGGCCGCACGCTAGCGGTTGCTCTGCTGGCCAGCTGGCTGGTGGGGTTTGGCTGCCTGGTTGTCACCTTTCTCTACATACGCTTTGTGGTAGGGGTTGACTTCGGCGGCCGCGAAGCGGCTTCGGTGGTGGGCCTGGCCGCAGCATCGCTTCTAGCTTGCGCCCTGGGCAGCGCGTTGGGGGCCCTCCCGAAAGTGGACGCCCAGGGAAAGGCCGGCATTCTCACCGGCATCGTGTGCCTGTTGTCGCTGTTCGCCGGCCTCTACGGCGAGCCCTGCATGCAGCTGGCTGACGCCATCGCGCGGGATTGGCCTCTTTTGGCGGCGATCAATCCCGCGAAGGTTATCTGCGATATGTTCTACAGCCTGTACTACTACGACGGCTTGGCGATGTTCGGCCAAAAGATAGCACTGTTGATGGCTCTTGCGGCGGCGCTGTTCGCCATTGCGGCTGTGTTCATGAGGAGGCAGCGTTATGGGAGTATTTAGAAACGCGTTGAGGGTGTGCCTTCGCCATCCGGTGTATTTGGTGGTGTAAGTTGGCTTCTTAAGCGTCATGGTGCTGTTCATGGCGGGAGGGCTGAATTTTGGTCAGGCCGACCAGGAGTTTTCCGCTACTCGTGCGCCATTCACGGTGATTGACAGGGACGGCAGTGCCGTTTCCCGTGCCGTTGTTGACTTTCTGGACGCCCAGGGGGAGTGGGTGGAAGTGGCCGACCAACAGCAGGCCCTTCAAGACGCCGTGGCCACAGGGCAGGTAGACTTTCTGTTGATTGTTCCCGCCGGCTTCGGGGAGGATTTTCTGACCGCAGCCCGAGGACAGGGGGCAGAACCGCAGTTGGAGGCGGTGTTCAGCTATCAGTCGGCATCCGGCATGCTGGTGGACACGCAGGTGAACCAGTACTTGGGACTGGTGCGGGCAGCCGCTGCCCTCAACCCTTCGGCATCTGATGTCGATGTGGTGTCCACGGCCAATGAGGCGGCTGACAACAGCGCTGCGGTAGAAGTGGTGCAATCTCCGCAGGCGGCCGTGGGCGCCGACAGGTTCCTGTTCTACCTCACGTGGAGTTCCTATCCGCTCACAGCGGCCATCGTGGTGTCGGTGGGGCTGGTGATGGGGGCCTTCAACCGAGTGGACCTTCGGCGGCGCATCTTGGTGTCGGCTCAGCGCAACAGCTCCGTCAGCCTGCAGAAAGTGGCCGCGGGACTGTTGGTCACGGTGGCGGTATGGGCAGTGGTGGCCGGTCTTGGACTTGCGGTGTTCTGGGAATCGGCCCGTTGCCTCTCTCTTGCGGGGCTTGTCTTGGCATTGGGGGCAATGCTGCTGCTCTCGCTCACCCCATTGGCCATTGCGTTCCTGTTGGGGCAGCTAGGGGCAACCGAAACCGTGTCTAATGCGGTGGGCAACATACTCGGCATGGTGTTCACGTTTTTCGGCGGCGCATGGGTGAGCATATCGCTGCTCCCGCCGGCGATTCGCGTGGTGGCATCTTTCAGCCCGGTCTATTGGTACACGAACATCGTGGAGGGCTGCGCCCAAGTATCTTCATGGGGGCAGGCCCTTGCCTCGAGTGCCTCTTCGCTGGGAATACTTCTCTTGTTTGCTGCTGCCGTTTTCATCGCGGCGCTGGTGGCGGGGCGCTTGCGCTTGCAAAGTGCTACTGCCGGTGGGAACAGCGCTGCTGCTCGCCCCCGGTAAGGGCCGGCTTTCGCCCTGCCTTGTTTGAGGCGGGGCGGGGCACGCCCGCGGCGGCATCGAGCGTCGCCGGCGGTTGCTGGGCTGCGGTCGCATGGGGTTGCGAAAGATTGAAGCGGCCGAAGCAGGTATGCGTGCCGGTTCCTTCTCGCAACGGAATGGTTTCGGCTGCGGCATTGTTCGACTTGATGTCCTAATCCCGTGGGAACATGAGAAGGCTCCAGATATCGCCGAGCGACGAAAAGCGCACGGCGATTGGGGATAGACCCATAGAAGACCTACCACAAGGAGGCGCGTCATGCAAAAGTACATCTGCGATGTTTGCGGCTACATCTACGATCCCGAAGAGGGAGACCCCGATGGCGGAATTGAGCCGGGCACCGCGTTCGAAGACATTCCTGATGATTGGGTATGCCCCGTTTGCGGTGTGAGCAAGGACCAATTCTCCCTTTACGAGGATTAATCGCTTGCTGCCGGTATGAAGCGGCGCCCGTCAAACCGGGCGCTTTTTTATGCTCATATCTCGCTAACGAACTGGGGAAACGCGTATTTTACCCCGCTGGGGTAATAGCGTTTTTCCGATGCTGAGCGTATAAAGCGGCCCATGGAATTCCCCATACAGCTAAAGAAGGAGGGAACTATGGGCGAAAACGAGAAGCAGGAGGCGCAGATGCCTTCTGCCGCTTCGGCCCAGGCGGATTCGGGCTCAGCCCCATCGCCGAAGAAGGGTCACAAGCGCGGTTGGATCACCGCCGGCGTGATAGTTGCCATCGTAGCGGTGGCGGGTGTGGGCTTCTGGGTTTGGCATGAGCAGCCCAGCTTCTGCAACGCCATCTGCCACAGCCCGATGGACTATTACGTGGAAACCTACGAGGAAAACGACCCCCACAAGGGCATCACTGTGCACGCAGAGAACGATGTCACCTGCCTGAAGTGCCATGAGGCCACGCCGTGGCTGCAGCTGCAGGAGCTTTCCGGTTGGGTGTCAGACAACTACCCCATGACCCCCGATGGAACCAAGCTGGCCGATGGCAAGGAGTTCGCCAGCGAACAGTTCTGTGCAGCCAGTGGCTGCCATCATGAGCTGGGCGACACCTATGATGAGATTTCCGCCAACCTGTGGGGCTTCTCTGGCAACGACGAGAAGTACAACCCCCATATCAGCCATCAGGATCTGGACCTGGAGTGCGGCGACTGTCACGGCATCCACGAGTCCAATGTGCTGGTGTGCAACGAGTGCCACAACCTTGAAATGCCCGAAGGATGGGAGGCCCCCAGTGAGCAGTAGTGTATCGCGCCGCAGCTTTCTTCAAGGCGCCGGCCTCATGGCCATGGCAGGCTTGGCCACCGGCACCCTCTCCGGGTGCGGCAAGGGCTATACAGCCGAGGCGCCCAACAACCCCCGCACCGGCGACTTCGGCGTGCCCAGCTGGCTGGGGCAGCCCCCGGTAATCGAGGAAAGCCAGATCACCGAGACCATCGAGACCGAGGTGCTGGTGGTGGGCGTGGGCACCGGCGGAATCCCGGCCATGATTTCGGCGGCGGAAAACGGCGCCAAGGTGCTGGGCATTGACCGCCAAACCACGCCGCGCAACGTGCGCGAGGACATTGGTGCGGTTGACTCTCGTCTGCAGCAGGCCTCGTTCGAGGAGTTCCCGCAATTCCGCATCGACAAGACCAACATCGTGCAAGAGATTGCCACTTATGCCAACGGATTTGTGAACTATGACCTGGTGAAGCTGTGGGCCAACGAATCCGGCGCCATGATCGATTGGCTGACCGACATCATCCAGCGAGACGGCAAACTGGTGATGGAATTCGAGGGCGGCGTGGGCAACACCGAAGAGCCCGGCATTCGCAAGGCCTTCGCCACTGGCCACAGCCCCCAGCCCACTGAGTTGGCTGACGAGGATTGGGGCTTTGCCGAGTCCATCCTGGCCTATGCGGCCGAGCAAGGCGCGGAAGTGCGCTGGCGCACCGAGTTCATCAAGTGCGAGCAGGACGCAACGGGCCGCGTGACCGGCGTCATCGCCCGAGGCCATGACGACGACCGCCACTACATCCGCATCAACGCAAGCAAGGGCGTTATCCTCTCCACTGGCGGCTACGGCAACAACCTCGAGATGATGGAGGATCGCCAACCTTGGAACCAGAAGCTGCGCATCGCCGCTCCCGGCTCTGGCGGAAACCCCACTGGCTCTGGCATCAAGGCGGCCATGTGGCTGGGCGCCACCATCGACCCTGTGGGTGCCGCCGTCACCTTCAACCGCGCCTGCGTGAAGCCCGACCAAACCGCCGGCGACGGCGTGCTGGGCCGTTGGTTCTGGTTCGGCGAGCAGCCGTTTTTGAAGCTGAACCTGAAGGGCGAGCGCTTCTGCAATGAGTCGGGCCCCTACGACTACATGCTGCACGCTGCTTACATGCAGCCTCACCACACCTACGTGGACATTTGGGACGCCAACCATGCCGAGCAGGCAGAGATGATGGACGAGGTGGGCTGCTGCCGCCTGTTCCCCTTCGACAACGGCGCCAAGAACAACATTCCCATGGTGGTTGTGGACGGCATGATCGACAAGCTGATCGAGGACGGCTATGTGCAGAAGGCCGACACCATGGAGGAGCTGGCCCAGAAGCTGAACCTGCCGGTGGATGCCACTGTGGCATCGTGGGAGCGCTACAACCAGTTCGCCGAGAAAGGCGAAGACACCGACTACTGGAAAGAGCCGCACCGCCTGATGCCTCTCAACACGCCGCCCTACTACGGCGTGCGCACCGGCGCCTGGTTCCTGGCCACCATCGACGGCGTGTCCATCGACACCAACATGCATCCCACCGATGCGGACGGCAACCCCATCCAGGGGCTCTACCTTACTGGCAACGACTCCGGCGGCTTCTTCAGCGTCAGCTACCCCAACCTCATGACGGGGCTGGCCTGCGGCCGCACCATGACCTTCGGCCGTCGCGCCGGCATGCTCGCCGCCACCGGCCAAGCGTAGGGCGTCGTATTAAGCTTAAGGATTTGGAGTATGGGCGTTCTTTCGGAGGTGGGCCGATTCGCCAGGCCTGCGCTCGACGCTCCGTACGGGCCGAGCTAACTCGCCTGACGGCGAGTGGATCTCG
>CANSTH010000114.1 GCA_947649875.1 uncultured Parvibacter sp.
GGTGCCGCCGCGTACGGCGAAGGTGCCGGGGCCGTCCAGCTCGCCGGTATTGGCGTAGCCCTTCTCCTGCAGCAGTCGCTCAAAGGCCTCCAGGCTGTCAAGCGCGCCGTCCGGCCGATCAGCGTAGTCGCGCCCCTGCTGCAAATGTACAGGAGCGCACACCCGCGACTCCACCGGCGGCAGCGCGCGCACCAGCGCCGCTGCCGAGGCCACCACCGCCACTGAACAGCCCGAGGCCAATCTCCAGGCGGCCTCCATGCGCTGCCCCACAATACGGGGGTCGGGCCTTGTGGGCTGGAAAGGATAGTCTGCACGCTGGGGGAAGCGCAGCACCCGCTCTTCCCCCAGATAAGCGGCCATAGAGCGGGCGAAGGCCGTCGCTTCGTCCTCGCCCGCTACCACAACCAGCGTGGGCTGCGGCCGATGGGCGAAGCGGGCCGCTACTAAAAACGGCCGGGCAGATGCCGCCACCGCCAATGTGGCATCTGCGCCGGTATCCAACTTGCTCCAGAAGTTCTCCAGGCAACCGGACTTCTCTAAAGCAAAGGTAAGCGAATCTATGAGCATGAAGGCAACCTTCCAAAAGCAAGGGAAAACAGCAACGGCCGCAGGGGAGCTGCGGCTGGAACAGGGAAACGATACCATTGCACGAGTCCATGTAAGGCACAACTTAACTATAATGGCATAAAACTGTCTCCCACATAAAGGAAGGGCACCCATGGCACGGGAATCCCTCGCATCGAAGAAGCAGCGGGCCGCCGAGATAGAACGGCGCCTGTACGACTATTACGGCGCCGGCGAGGCCTCGCTGGACTTCACCGACCCCTTCACTCTCACTGTGGCCGTGGTGCTGTCGGCCCAATGCACCGATGCCGCCGTTAACAAGATAACTCCCAAGCTGTTCGCCGCCTACCCCACCCCCTACCAACTGGCCGCTGCCAACGTGGCGGACGTTGAGGACATCATCCATCCGCTCGGTTTCTTCCGCTCGAAGGCGAAGAACATCGTGGCGTTGGCCCAGACGTTGGTGGCAGACTTCGACGGCGTGGTGCCGGCCGACATAGACCAGCTGCAAAAGCTGCCGGGGGTGGGGCGCAAGACCGCCAACTGCGTGATGTGCGCTGCCTTCCAGCAGCCGCAGGGCATCGCGGTGGACACCCATGTGTTCCGCATTGCCCACCGGCTGAAGCTGGCGGGGCCGTCAGCCGACACCCCCGCCAAAACCGAGGAAGTACTGATAAAGGTGTTTCCCCAGCACGACTGGCTGTACGTGAACCACCAGTTCGTGCACTTCGGCCGCGAGTTCTGCCGTGCCCGCAGTCCCCGCTGCGCCGAGTGCATCTTGGGCGATGTCTGCCCTACCCGCGGCCTGTGGGGGTAACCTCCTATTCGGCGGCCACTTTTTGGATGGCGGAGATGGCGTTCAGCACGCGGGGATAACCGATATAGGGCACCATCTGCGAAATGACGTCAATGAGGTATTGCGGCTCGCGCCCCAAGTTCAGGTTGCCGCGCACATGGGCTTCCACCTGAGCGTCACATCCGCCCAGCGCTGCCAGGAAGCACAACGTTGCCAGCTCGCGCGTCTCCAGGGCAAGGCCACCGCGAGTATAGTAGTCGCCGAAGCAGTTTCCGGCCAGCCACTTGCGAATATGCGCCGTGCTCTCAGGCTCGCGCTCCCAGTTGTCGCGCATGTCCTCACCCCAAATTTGCACTTGGATGTCGTTGCCCTTTCGCATATGCTCATCACGGGTAGCGGTTTTCTGAGGAGGAAGCGGCAGCTTGATGGATCGCTGACGAAACACCTCGTTGCAAATGAGAATATAGGGCAACACTCGAGATAGGCCCAGATAGGGCACCCCCTGATATACCACTTCCTTCACCATTACCGGATCGACACCCACCTCTAAGGCTGCCGGCAACATGGTACGGAAGGCATCAGCACCGTGAGAGCCCATGAGAGCCGCCAAGATGGAGATGAAGCGATCTTCATCGCTTACCACGCTGTCACGGGGCACATCGCCAAAGGCAAAATTCTCGAATATCTGGACGAACTCGGGGTCGGTATAGGACAGTGCGGCATCGTGGTGGCCGAACATTTTCTGACGAAACTCATCAGCATCGCCTATGATGTCTGAACGATTCATAGTTAGCCTCCTTTTGCAACTCAACTTCGTGCAAAGGATACTAAGCGTCGCCCCGCCCGCGCTCACCGGAAACCCACCAGTTACGAAGCGGTAACTTACAATTAGCTCTTCTTTTGAAGCGGGAATCCGTGACGGTACAGTTCGGCCTCCACCGTCTCGATGAGCAGCGGAAGCGCATCATAGCAGGGCGGAGTGAGGCCCATCACATACTCCGAGGGCTCCATGTTCTGCACCTGCATACCCACGCAGAAGCCCTCGGCCTCGTAGCCCAAAAGCGAGGCGGCATCGAAAAGATCTACCAGGGCAAGATCGTGCAGGGAGCGCAGGGCGCCGCAATGGCGAGCCATGTCCTCAGGCGGATAACGGAACACCGTGCCCGCCGGCTGTCCGGTGCCGTCCACTGCGTCCACCGTAAGGATGAAGTCGCACTTCTCTACATAGGGGAGCATATCCAGAGACATGCATCCCACGTCGAATAGCAGCACGTTGTCGGGAATGTCATAGATCTTCTGCATCTCATCGAAAACAGCCGGCCCTATGCCCTCGTCCAGCATGAGCCGATTGCCCACAAAGAACACGGCGGCTTTGCGGTCGTTCGGCCACAGCGATCCTCCGCTTTCGCTCGGCACGTCTTTCGGCACCACAGTGACGTCGTGCTCCATAATGGGGCCCGTCATGCCATCATCCCCGTCCCCTGACATGCTTAACATACTCATTAGCGCACGTTCAGGTTGTACCAGGTTGCCAGCGCCACCACGGCAGCAGCTCCCAAAGCGCCCGCCACGGCCCAAATACGCTCGCGCTTCAAATAAGTGGCACGGCTTACCCCCAGCCTCTCGGCCCGATGGGCGGCAAGAGGCTGCGAGACAATAGCGAATACCACGCAAGAGGCCGCGGTCACAACGCTCAGCAGCACTGCCACCGAAACCGAGAGAGGCGATGGTTCGTGTACGGCAGCGAACACGCAGTTGTCGACGAATATCCACAGCGGGTAATAGAGGAACGTGGCCCACATGCCATGAGCCGGCCCCCATATGGGGGCCATAAAGAGCGCACCCCAGTTCAGACGGGGCAAGCCCTTCATGAACTCCCGCTCTTGGGCTATCTGCTCGTCTGTCAGGCCTTCCGCGGCAATCGCTGCTTCTACCTGGGCCACATGCTTCACCTTCTCCATCATCTGCATCTACTCTAGTTATGTTTGAGAATTCTACCATGGATGCCATGAGGCCAAATGAAAAGGGCGCCCCAGCGGAGCGCCCTTCATCGCAATCAGTGCTAGATTGTTAGCACTTCTCCCCTGCCTTGACATCGTTGTCCTCGCCAACGATGTCGTGCACGGTGGGATCGTAGATCAAGCCGCCATGCTCTTTGTGAATGAACATGAGGGCGGTGGGCGCAAAGCCCTCCACATTCGCCAGGTAGATGTGAATGAACATGAAGATGATGAACACATACATGCCGAAGTAGTGGATGATGCGCATCGACATCGCGCCGCCCACCAAGTTGGTGAGGCCCGCAAGCGGAGCCCAGTTCATCACGGGAGCCCACAGGCACAGGCCGGTGATGAACATCAGCACGATGAGGATGGGAATCAGCAGATAGCTGATCTTCTGCGGAACGCCCAGCTTTGCTCCCAGGGGATGGGTCTTGCGCAGGAACAGGTAGTACTTGATCCACTCCAGCGCCTGATGGCGGTTGTCCGCCTGGGGCAGCCAGGTCTTGTAGTCCTTCACCTGCTCGCGGGTGCCGCCGGTGGGAGAAGTCTTCACGAAGAAGGCCATCACCACGCGGAACACGCAGTTGATGAACAGCACGAAGCCGAAGAAAAGGTGGCAGCCGCGGCAAATGCTCTCGAGGCCGGGCACAAACGGGAAGTGGATGTAGATGCCGCTGATGATGAGGATGATCATGGCCACCAGGTTGATCCAGTGGGTGACCACGAAGATCATCGGATGTGCTTCGCGGTAATGGGCGAGATGGGCCATCTTACTTCACCCCCCAAGGGTTGGTGACGGTCTCGAAGTGCTTGCCAGTGGAAGGCTGGGACACATGCACGGCACAAGCAGTGCAGGGGTCGAAGCTGTGAACGGTGCGCAGCGCATTGATGGGCATCTCGATGTCGGCCACCGGAATGCCAATAAGCGCCTGCTCCAGAGGACCATGCTCGCCGTTGGCGTTCATGGGGGCAAGGTTCCAGGTAGACGGGATGATGATCTGGTAACCGGTGATCTTGCCGTCCTTGACGTCCTCGTGATGATAGAGGGCGCCGCGCGGGGCCTCCCAGAAGCCAGTGCCGGAACCAGTGATGGTCTCGGGCTCTTTGAAGTAATCCTCTTCGCCGCCCTTGATGGCCTCCATGAGATCCTCCACCCAGTCGCACATGAGTTGCGCCACATAGAGGGTCTCCACCTGACGGATGGCGGTACGGCCCAGGGTGGATTGGAAGGCAGACAGGTCGCCGCGAGGGGCGCCCAGCGCATCGGAGATGGCATCTACGCCTTGCACCACGAAGTCCACGCCCTGCAGGTACGCGCTGAAGATGCGGGCCATAGAGCCGGCCTCCATGGGCTTTCCATCGTAGGCGGGACACTTCACCCAGCTGTAGCGATCGTTCACATCGTAGCCGGTGAAGTCGGGCTCAGTCACGAAGTAGGGCGAAGTATAGGTTTCGGAGCCCTTGTACCAGGAGTGTCCCATGTACTCGGTGATGGAGTCTTCCTTCACGCTGGACACCTTGAAGTTCTCGTCGATGACGCCCATGGGCAGATAGCGGTTCTTCATCTGCTCTTCGTAGTTGGCGTAAGGCCATTTCGGGCCCTCGAACACGCCCCAGGCCACATAACGGCCGCAGCCCTTGCCCCACTCCAGTGCATGGCCGTAGAACTGAGCCAGCACCAGGGTGTCTTGCAGCAGCGTCTCGTTGCACCAGGTGCGAATCTCCTCGCACATGGCCTTCAGGTCGTCCAGCTTCTGCTCGGTGGGAACCCACATGCAGCCACCGGGGACGATGGTCATCACGTGGGGCATCTTGCCGCCCAGAAGCGCCGCCACCTCGGAAGCGCGGGCCTGCATCTTCAGCGCCTCAAGGTAGTGGGCGGTGCAGATGAGGTCGGCCTCGGGGGTCATGGTGTAAGCGGTGCCCTCGTCGGCCTTGAACCAATTGCCGGAGAAGATGGAAAGCTGCCCGTTGTCGTTGAACTTGGTGAGCTTCTCGGCCAAGGCGTAGAAGTCGGTGTTCATAGAAGTGCCCACCGCTTGCGCCAGCTCATAGGTGTCAGGGATGTTGGCTTTGAGGGCATTCAGCGGGTTCACATAGTCCAGAGCCGCCAAGTTGTACAGCCACAGGATGTTGGAGTGAAGGAACTGGGCGCCCTCGATGAGGTTGCGAACGATGCGGGCCTTGTTGGAGATGGTAATACCATAGGCCTTGTCACCAGCGATAGAGGAGGCATGCGCGTGCGATACCGGGCACACGCCGCAGATGCGCTCTACGATTTGGGCGGCATCCTCGGGGGTGCGGTCCTGCACCACAAGCTCCATGCCGCGGAAGCAGCCACCGGAAACCCAGGCATCAGAGACGATACCGTGAGAGTCCACTTCCATCTCGACGCGCAGGTGACCTTCGATACGGGTAATCGGGTCGATAACTGAACGGGTCATTAGGACTGGCCTCCTCTCGTCTCATCCAGGGAAATGGCATGGCCGCAGTCCTTCTCGGCCAGCTTCTGACGCTCTTCAGGAGTCAGATCGTACTTGCCGATGGACTTCTCGGGATGCTTCTCGTCCCACTTGCGGATCTTCTCGAACGGAGCGCCGCCGTCCATGCGGCCGGTCAGCTTCATGCCGAAGCCGTGCACCACCAAACAGGCGGCCACGATGGCAGTGAGCCCAAGGCCGATGACGGTGGGCTGCACCGTCCAGTCGCCGATGCGCAGGTCACGCATGCGCTTATAGAAGGGGGTGTTCACCTGAACCCAGTTGTCGCCGGGGTTCAT
>CANSTH010000115.1 GCA_947649875.1 uncultured Parvibacter sp.
CCACCACCCATGAGGGGGAGGGGCGCCGCAAGAAGCGCAAGGAGAAGCGCGAGGCGGAAGCGCGCGAGCGGGCGGAGATGGAGGCCATAGAGAAGGGCCTCGACCCCGAGCTTGTGCTGGACGACTCCGTTGCTCAGGTGCCCCAGGGGGCCACGGTGGCGAAGTTCGCCGAGGTTCTGGGCGTGCAGCCCAACGATGTGATCAAGCGCTTGTTCATGCTTGGGCAGATGGCCACCCTCACCCAATCGCTCACCGACGACATGATCGAGCTCATCGCCGACGACATGGGGCGCCGTGTGCGCATTGTTTCGCCCGAAGAAGAGTATGCAGTGGTGTACAAAGACTCCGAGGAGGATTTGCAGCCTCGGCCGCCGGTGGTTACCGTCATGGGCCACGTCGATCACGGCAAGACATCGCTTCTGGATGCCATTCGCCATACCGGCGTGGTGCAAAGCGAGGCAGGCGGCATCACCCAGCACATTGGCGCTTCGGTTGTGAACATCGACGGGCGCCAGATCACTTTCATCGACACCCCTGGCCACGAGGCCTTTACCGCCATGCGCGCCCGCGGCGCCCAGGTGACCGACGTCATTGTTTTGGTGGTGGCGGCCGATGACGGCGTGATGCCCCAGACCATCGAGGCCATCAACCATGCGAAGGCGGCGGATGTGCCCATCGTGGTGGCAGTGAACAAGATTGACAAGCCCGGCGCCAATCCCGACCGCGTGCGCCAAGAGCTTACCGAGTACGGCGTCGTGCCCGAAGAGTGGGGCGGTTCAAACATGTTCGTGGAGGTGTCCGCCAAGAAGCACCTGCACATCGATGACCTGCTGGAGACCATTTTGCTGCAAGCGGACGTGTTGGAGCTGCGGGCTAACCCCGATGCCATCGCTTCCGGTTTCGTCATCGAGGCCAACTTGGACAAGGGTCGCGGCCCTGTGGCCACGGTGCTGGTGCAGCGCGGCACGCTGCGCCCGGGCGATATGGTTGTGGCCGGTACCTCCTATGGCCGCGTTCGCGCCCTGGTGAATCCCATCGGCGAGCATGTGGCCCAGGCCAAGCCCTCCGACCCGGTGGAGATTCTGGGCTTGAGCTCGGTGCCCACCGCAGGTGATGAGTTCCGTGTGTTCGAGGACGAGCGCGATGCCCGCAAGCTGGCGGAGGAGCGCGCTTTGCGCGAACGGCTGGCGGCCCAGGAGACGAAGGCCCACATGTCGCTGAACGATCTGTTCAGCCGTATTGAGGACGGCAAGCAGACCGACCTCAACCTCATCGTGAAGGCGGACGTGCAGGGCTCTATCGAGGCGCTGCGCGATGCCTTCGACAAAATGGACCAATCGGAGGTGCGCATCAACATCGTGCACTCTGCCGTGGGCGGCATTACCGAGACCGATGTCACTCTGGCGGCGGCATCGGATGCCATCATCATCGGCTTCAATGTTCGCCCCACCGGCAAATCTCGTGCCCAAGCGGAGAAGGAGAAGGTGGACATTCGCCTGTACCGCGTTATCTATCAGGCTCTGGAGGACATCAACGCGGCTCGCGTGGGCCTGCTGTCTCCCGATATCGTGGAAGAGGACACCGGCATCGCCGAGGTACGCGAGACCTTCAGGGTGCCGAAGGTGGGCACCATTGCCGGCTGCTATATCGTGGAAGGCGAGATCCACCGCGATGACAAGGTGCGCATCGTGCGCGACGGCACTGTCATCTTCGAGGGCCGCATGGCAAGCTTGCGCCGCTTCAAGGACGATGTGAAGTCGGTGAAGCAAGGCTACGAGTGCGGTATCGGCATCGAGAAGTTCCAAGACCTGAAGGTGGGCGACACCATTGAGGGCTACGTAGTGAAGGAGATCGAGCGCACCGAGTAATCGGGCAGTTTACGATAGCGTTCACACCGCGCTCGCCGCATGTATCGATTTGCGGCGAGCGCTATACTCGATGCAGAGCCTACGAAAGGAGACTGCCATGAAACAGGGTGCATCCAACCGCAAGGTAAACGAGCAGGCCCGTGAGGTGATAGCTTCCATTCTCCTGTTTGATATTTCAGATCCGCGCTTGCACTTGGTTACTATCACCGGATGTGAGGTGAGCTACGACCGCAGCGTGTGCAATGTGTATTACACCTGTGAACCTGATCGGTATCCGGCGGTTGAGGCGGCATTTGAAGGGGCGAAGGGGGCCATTCGCTCGCTTATGGCCAAAAAGCTGTCGTGGCGTGTGGCGCCCGAGCTGCGCTTCATGCGCGACAACTCCGTGGACGCTGCCGAGAAGGTGGGCCGCTATATCGCCCAAGAGAAAGAGCGGCAGGTCGTATCGGAGGACACCATCGGCGAAGGTGAGGAATTCTAGAGCTGTGGCCGTTACCCCGCAAAGCAATACCACCTTAGAAGAAATCGCAGAAGTTTTGCTGAAGGCCCAGACAATTGCCATCTGCGGCCATGTGAGTCCGGATGGGGATTGTCTGGGCGCAGGGCTTGCGCTGGCCCATGCGCTGCGCGGCCTGGGCAAGAAAGTTGCGGCGCTCACCGCCCGTCCCGATCCTATCGAGCAGGGACTTCGCTTTTTGCCTGGGGCCGATATGCTTATGGCCGCCGCTGACTACGATGGCGTTCCCGATGTGTTTGTGGCGGTGGACGTGCCTACTCCCGAACGGCTGGGAGATGGTGATGCGGTGCGCCGGCGAGCCCGCACTACGGTAACCGTGGACCATCATGCGGCGCCCGATGCCATGGCGGATTACAGTTACACCGATCCGGATGCGGCCGCTACTGCCATGCTGGTGTGGCGGTTGGCGCATTTTCTGGGAGCGAATTGCGAAGGGGCCGTGGCCACCTGCTGCTATACCGGACTTATGACCGACACTGGCAGGTTCCAATACCAGAACACAGACGAAGGGGTGTTCTCTGCGGCGGCGCAAATGGTGGCGGCTGGTGCTCGGCCCGGCGATATAAGCTGCGAGGTGTATCAGAACCGCACGCTGGCATCTCTTCTGCTGGAGGCGATGGTTATCGATCGCATGGTGTTCCTCGATGAGGGTCGGTGCGTGATAAGCTGGCTGGAGATGACCGACTTCGAAAGGTTGGGCGCTCAGAAATCTGATGCCGAGCCGCTGGTGAACGTGCTCCGCTCGATGGGCGGCGTGCGCGTTGCCTGCATGCTTCGACAGCAAGATGGGGCGGTGCGCGGCAGCTTGCGGGCCAAAGACGATACCGATGTGGCGGCTATCGCCCGTGGTTTTGGCGGCGGGGGTCACAGGGCTGCTGCAGGCTTTACCTTCCAGGGCACAGTGGCCCAGGCGGTAGAGGAGCTCTCCGGCATTCTTTCTCGTTTGGGGTAGTTGGAAGCCTCATGAAGCGCCAGCCAAGCGAACATTCCCTGGTCGTTGCTGTGGACAAGCCCACGGGTCTCTCTTCTCATGATGTGGTGAACCGTGTGAGGCGCATTTTCGGCGAGCGACGAGTGGGCCATACGGGAACCTTGGATCCGCTGGCCAGCGGCGTGCTTGTGGTGTGCGTGGGGCCGGCTGCGCGGCTGGACAACTACCTGGTTGATCACGACAAGCGCTACGAGGTGCTCATTCGCCTTGGGGTGGAAACTGAGACCGACGATGCGCTTGGCCAGGTCATTCGCAGGGCCTCTGCGCCCGAGCAAGCCTTTGACCCTGCTTTTGCCGCTCGATTCCTCCAGCGCTTCGAGGGTCCTCAGAGCCAAATGCCGCCTTTGTATTCTGCCATTAAGGTGGACGGCGTCAAAGCCTGCGATGTCGCCCGAAAGGGACGCGTACTGCAACTGCAGCCACGACCGGTAGACATCTACTCGCTTGAGTTGCTGGCGGTTGAGGAGGACGAAGGGGGCGTGGCTTGGCGCGTTCGCTGCCACGTGTCGAAGGGCACCTATATTCGCGCGCTGGCTCGCGATATCGGTGCGGCGCTCGGATGCGGCGGCAGCGTGGAGCAGCTGCGGCGGTTGGCGGTGGGCAACCTGGATGTAGGATCCTGCGTCACCCTCGAGCAGCTGGAGGGGTGTCGCGAAGCAGTCGCCATTGACCCGCTGGCCCTTTTGGGCAAGCGCTTCCTATTTGCCGATGAGCATCAGGAGAAAAGCCTGGCCAACGGCGGTAAGCTGTCTGCCAAAAGCTCCTTGTACGAGTTCAACGGCAATCCGTTTTCTGAAATGGTGTGCGCTTGCATGCCCCGCATTCGCCCGTCTGTCGCACCGCTTGCGGACGGAGAAGTGGTGGGCGTGGCCTGCGATGGTCTTTTGCGGGCGCTGTACCGCTTCGACCCGGCGAAGGGGGCCCTTGTGCCCGACTGCGTGTTCTCGAAAGGGGTGCTTCGTGGACATTGTTAGAACCTGGGGCGTCGATTTCGATGCTGCGCTTTTGAGGGGGGCATCCTGTGCCTTTGGCGTGTTCGATGGCGTGCACGAGGGGCATCGCTACATCATCGGAAAGGCGATGGAGGGGGCAAGGGCCCTGGCTGCTCCCTGCGTGGTGATAACTTTTGATCGCGATCCGGATGAACTGTTCGCAGCCAATCGGCTGAAGAAGCTCATGACCAACCGTGCCCGCCTGAGCGCGCTGGCCGATACCGGCGCCGACTGGGTGCTGAGCATCCCGTTTACCCGAGATTTCGCTTCGCAAGCTCCCGATGACTTTTTGCAGCTACTGTTTGGACGGAACACGCCTGCCCAGCTGCACGTGGGCGCTGATTTCCGTTTCGGTGAGCGGGCCCGTGGTACCGCCGCTCAGATGATGGAATGGGGAAGGCCCCGGGGCATGGAGGTGTTCGGTCACGAGCTTTTTGCAGAGGGCGCGCACCCCGTTACTGCCACTCGTATTCGGCATTTGTTGGCAGAGGGCCAGGTGGAAGAGGCGAGCCGTCTGCTCACCCGTCCTTACGAGCTTTCGGGCACAGTGGTGGAGGGGAGAGGCGAAGGACGCGAGTTTGGCTTTCGCACCGCAAACTTGGAGGTTCCGTTGCAGCTGCTGGCCATAGGGCCGGGGGTATATGGCGCGTGGGTGGAAGCGGAGGGACATCTCTACCGCGCTGCCGTTGCGGTGGGGGTGGCGCCCACCTTTGCCCAGGAGGCCACCGCTAACGTAGAGGTTCATCTCATCGACTTCAACGATGATATCTACGGTCAGCTGATAACGGTGAAATTTGTGGAATGGTTGCGCCCCATGCGCAAGTTCTCCAGTCTTGAAGAGCTGAAGTCCACTGTGCTGTCCAACATAGCCTACGTTCGCGACCAAATGCCCTCGCTTGACTAATTGAGTTCTCGAAAACCTATACGCTATACTGCCGCGCAGACCACTATGCGGTAGTGGGCGTTGTCGCCGCAGCAGGTTTGGAGAACGGCGGATTCGCCGTAGCCGGTAACATCGTCCTCAATGTATTCCCAGCAAGTGTCATCGGTCACACGGAATGTCTTCACCACCTGATAGGCGCGCTGATGGCCTTGACGGTCGCATATCGATATCAAGTCACCCTGTTCAAGTCCCATGACCTCGCAGAAAGGTCCTGGGTTGTGGCCAATAAAATAGCCCCACGACCCGTCGGTGGTGCTATCGGAACCCAACCAAAGCCCTGCTCCCGTTTGAGGGGCAGTTGTGGCACCAAACGCATCCACATAAGGTAGGCAGGTGCTTCCCACTTGAATGGTTGCAGGGGAGAGCGCTGGTTGCATCTCGGTAACGGGTGCTGCAGTAGCCTGAGAATTTGGAGTGAGGGAATCGATTGCATAAGCGGCAGGTACTGCCACTGCCGTGCAGAGGGCGAGCGCAATTGCCGCATGCGAAATCTTGCTTGCAAACATTTGACCACCCCCTTGCAATTCGCAGTGCTAAGGGGATGGTAGTGCGGCCAGGAATCTAGCAAGGACGATATCAATCGGGCGTTTTTCCTGTGTAGGGGCATAGTTTACTTTGCAAGAATGCCGTAAGCGGGGCGTTCGTCCACCGTTTGCTTGCCGTTATTGGCCCGCAACAACACCGAAAACCGAGTCCCGAAAACCTATAGGTTTATTGGAGCAGGGGAAAGGACGGGGGCAATCAAATTCGC
>CANSTH010000116.1 GCA_947649875.1 uncultured Parvibacter sp.
TACCGAGTTCTGGCGGCGGTGGCACATTTCCCTTTCCAGCTTTTTCCGCGACTACGTTTACATCCCGTTGGGGGGCAGCCGGTGTAGCAAGTTGAAGTACGTCCGCAATATGACGGTGGTGTGGTTCCTCACTGGCTTGTGGCACGGCGCCAGCTGGAATTACATCTGCTGGGGCTTGTTCTTCTTGGTTTTTTTGCTGCTGGAGAAGTTCCTCATCGGCGGTTTCCTGAAAAAACATCGAGGAGTTGGCCATGTGTACGCACTGGTCGTGGTGTTTTTCGGCTGGGTGCTGTTCAAATTCGAGAACTTTGCGGAGCTTGGCTGGGTACTGTCCTGCATGTTCGGTCAGGCCGGCACGGGCCTTGTGGGGCTGGAGGTGCAAACCCTGTTCCTGCAGAACATCTTCCTCTTGGCATTCTGCCTGATAGCATGTACCGATCTTGGAAAAAGAATCCATTTGCGCATGGGACGCCTCGCGCAGAACAGCCCTGCCTTTCTGTACCTATACGGTCTCACGGAAACCCTTACGCCCGTGTTCTGCCTGATAGTTTCTGTGGTGGCCCTTGCCGGTGCTTCCTATAACCCGTTCATTTACTTCCAGTTCTGATTTCGGCGAAGAGAGGATGTGACAACCGACCGATGCGCGAGCACAGCTACAACGACTTGAACCTCGTGACCAGGATTCCGCTGAAGTCGGAACAGGATGCCTCTGCCGCCCACGGGTCAAAGGCCAAGACAGGGCAAAAGACTCCCAAGCACTCTGCACCCGCTTCCCAGCTTTCGGATGGGGGAGTGCCCCAAAAGCAATCGTTCAGCCGCAGGGACGTTCGCTTTCTCAAGTCGATGCACAAATGGGGAGTGCGGGCATTCGGCGCCGTGATGGCAGTTGGGTGCATAACGGGATTGCTTGTATTCGCCCATCCCGCTACATCGCAACTCGAAGGCCGCCAGCTCACCCAGTTTCCCGAGTTCAGCGCCTCTTCGTTTCTCGATGGATCTTACCTTGAGCAAGTAGCTCTTTGGTATTCGGACACGTTCCCTGGTCGCGATGTTCTGGTCAACCTCGGCCAGGGGCTCAAGGGGCTGTACGGCATTCAGCCAGACACCTCAATGGTTGGTGGAAAGGTGCAGGCAGACGAATTGCCACCGGTAGAGGATGGCCTGCAGGAGTCGCAAGAGCCTGATTCGCCGCCCCAAGCGCCCGAGCCCCAGGAGCGCAAGAAAGTCGAGGTGCCCACCGAAGAGGCCATGGCGGCCGATGTGCAGAAGAACATCATGAGCGGCCTGTACGTGAAAGACGGGGCCGCCTACAGCATCTATTATTTCAGCCAAGAGGCGGTAACCAACTACGCTGCCGCCATCAGCACGGCAGCCGACAAGCTGCAGGGTGTTGCCGATGTGTACTCGATCATTGTCCCAAACAATTCCGCTGCCATTCTTGATCAAGATGTGCTGGATTCGTTGGGGGGCACCAACCAGGCGCAGGCCATCGACTACTTCAACAGCCTGTATTCGTTGAATGTGCGCACGGTGCCCATTTTGGACGCTCTGCGCCAACATCGCGACGAGTACACCTATTTCCGCACTGATCATCATTGGACAGCGCTGGGGGCTTATGTGGCCTACCAGGAGTTCTGCAAGGCGAAGGCGCTTGAACCGGTAGAGCTGTCCAGCCTGAAGACTATGACCTTCGATGGATTCTTGGGCTCGTTCTACACCGAGCTCAAGAACCCTGCCATGGCCGACAACCCCGACACGGTGACTGCTTACATTCCCAAGGGCACCAATGACATGACCTACTGGGACAAAGAGGGCAACGAGACAGATGGCAAAGTGATCACCGATGTGGAGGGTTGGAACAAGAACTCTCTGTACAACACTTTCATCGCTGGTGACGAGCCTATTTCCATCATCGAGAACCCCACCATTACCGACGGCTCATCGATACTGGTAATTAAAGACTCGTTCGGCAATGCCTTTGTGCCGTTTCTGGTGAACAGCTATCAAACGGTGTACGTGATCGATTATCGTTACACCGACACGAATATTGTCGAGTACGTCAAAGAACATCAAATCAAGGATGTGGTGTTCATGAACAACATCTCGTTGGCCGGCACCTTAAGCGTTGCCGCAAAGATTGATTCGATGGTGGAGTAGCCGGCCTTCCGGCCGCCGTGTGTAACCTGTTGACGGTTCAGCAGCTGTTCTTCTGCCGCCGTAAAGTAATCGCGCGCTCAACAGTTGCCTGACACGAACCTTCCCTTCGCTTCGTGAGCGCCTGTTGCACTTCGGTGCGCCCTTACACTTGCTCCAAGGTGCAACCAACTAAAGGAGGACCACCATGACCTTTTTTGACAAAGTTAAAGACGCTGCCGGCAAGGCCGGAGATGCTATTGGAGATGCGGCCCACGATTTCGCCGATAAGGCGGGGGATGTGGCTCATGAAGTTGCTGAGAAGGCAGGCGATGCCAAAGACGCCATCGCCGAAAAGGCCGGGGATGCAGGTGAGGCGATTGCCGATAAGGCCGGCGACATCAAAGACGCCATTGCCGACAAAGCGGGCGATCTGAAGGATGCCGTCGCCGACAAGGCCGAAGAGGTCAAAAAGGCCGCAGACAAGAAATAGCCCCTCCATTCGCCGCAAGATGAAAATTTTTGAAAAATTGGGTCTTGTGCTAGGTAGCTGTTCCGAGTATACTTAACAAGCTGTCAAACGCACGGGGTGTTAGCTCAGTTGGTTAGAGCGCCGGCCTGTCACGTCGGAGGTCGCGAGTTCAAGTCTCGTACATCCCGCCATTAAAACACCAGGTCAGAAGTCATTTGCTTCTGGCCTTTTTGTTTTCCTTCAAACTTTTGCTATGCTTTTGGGATAAATTTAGGGCAAGGCGTTCATCTAAGGGGCATTGAGGTAGGGATGACTGAAAAGGACAGCGCAGTAGAACTGCTCATGACAATATCAAAAGTGACGAATTATTTGGAAACTAATCTCGGGAGCAAGCACAAGGGCGAGATCACCCAGGAACATTTCGAAACGTCCATCGTGGAAGCCAGAAAGATAGACCCCCGCTCAACGCTCCTCTGGCTCAGGAAGCACAAAAACGAGTTCACTTCCGAGATGCTCCAATTTGCCCAAGATCTATACGGCGACAAGCAGATCTGAGCAAAGCGCTTCGAGGTGACAAGCCAACACACAGTGCCGTATTCTCTGCTAATTTAGCTTACCTCTAGAAGCCTTCGCTATAATTAGGCGGTTTGTTAACGTTATGGCGTGAAAGTTAGATTGCGATGATTCTGCAAACTGAGCATATTTCCAAATCATACGGTGGTCGGCAGCTGTTTCATGACGTCACCTTCAAGTTGGAAGAGTTCGACCGGTTGGCGCTGGTGGGGCCCAACGGGGCGGGGAAGACCACGCTTCTGAACATTATCTCCGGCAAGGACGACCCCGATGAGGGGCGCATCCTCACCGCCAAGGGGGCCCGTGTGGGCTACCTGGAGCAAGAGGCCATTGAGATGCCAGACCGCCCCATCTTCGAGGAAGTGCTGTCCTCGCAGGTGGAAGTGCTGGAAGCTGAACGACGCCTGCACAAGCTGGAGCACGAGCTGGGCACCAACCCCACTGAAGCGCAGCTGGAGGCGGCCGGGCGCGCCCGTGAGGCTTACGAGCGGCTCGGCGGCTATTCGCTAGAGGCGAAAGTGCGAGGCGTGCTGTTTGGCCTCGGCTTCAAGGAAGAGGACCTCGCCCGTTCCACCAACAACTTCTCCGGCGGCTGGCAGATGCGCATCGCGCTTTCAAAGCTGCTCATCCGCAATCCCGAGGTGCTGCTCTTGGACGAGCCCACCAACCACCTGGACTTGGAATCGGTGAAGTGGCTGGAGGGTTTTCTGCGCGGCTATGAGGGCACGGTGATCGTGGTGAGCCACGACCGTGCCTTTATGGACAACATGGTAGACCGGGTGGCAGAGATCGACAATGGCGAAGTGCTGCTGTACAAGGGCAATTACACCGCCTACCTCAAACAGCGCAAAGAGAGGCTGGAGCTTTTGCGGGCTCAGAAAGCGAAACAAGACGAGGAACTGGCCCACTTGGAGGCCTTCGTGGAGAAGTTCCGCTACAAGGCCACCAAGGCGAAGCAAGCACAGGAGCGCCAAAAGCGCATCGACAAGATACTAGAGAATCGCATCGTCATCCCTGAGGAAAAGAAAACGGTGCACTTCAACTTCCAGCAGCCCCCTCGCACCGGCGACATGGTGGTGAAGGGCACGAACATTGTGAAGCGCTTCGGCGACAAGACTGTCTACGATGGGCTGGATTTCACCCTCTATCGCGGCGACAAAGTGGCGCTCGTGGGACCCAACGGCGCCGGCAAATCGACATTGTTGAAGATGATCGCCGGAGTGCTGGCCCCCGATGCGGGCACCATAGAGTACGGCGTACACGTGGATCTTACCTACTACGCTCAGCACCAGCTGGAGGAACTGCACGCCGGCAACACCGTGTTCGAAGAGCTGGATCATGTGGCACCTGGCTGGACCATATCGCAGGTGCGAACGCTTTTGGGTGCGTTTTTGTTCAGCGGAGACGCAGTGGACAAGAAGGTGGGGGTGCTCTCTGGCGGTGAGAAAAGCCGCCTGGCGCTGGCCAAGATGCTGGTGGCGCCGAAACCGCTGTTGTGCCTGGACGAGCCTACCAACCATCTGGATATCTCCAGTGCTGACATTTTGGAACAAGCGCTCACTCACTTCGATGGCACCATCGTCTTCATCACCCACGACCGGCATCTTATTCGCAAGGTGGCCAACCGTATCATCGAAATAGAACCGGGCAAGGTCACCAATTACGATGGCGACTACGACTACTACCTGTTCAAGTCGGGCCAGCTGGATAACTTGAGCCCGGCGGAGCGCTCGCTGGTGGACGACCTGTTCGAAGGGGAGGGCGACAGCGCAAATACCGCCACCAAGGCCACGCCAAAGCAGAAGGCCGCTTCTCCGGGCAAGGTGGTGGCGGTGAACAAGCGCGGCAAGGGGCGCCCCGAGTCCGCTGCCGCCCAACCGCTGACGGCCCCCAAAGAGAGCGCTCCCAAAACCAAGGAGCAGAAGCGCCGCGAGGCAGAGGCCCGCAACCGCGCCTATGCTGCGCTTAAAAACCAGCGCAAGCGCCTCGGAGTGCTGGAGGCGCAGCTGGACCGCGACAACGCCCGCATGGAGGAGCTGCTGGCCCTCATGGCCGATCCGGACTTCTATATAAACGAAGACGCCTCCACTGATGCCATTGCCGAGCATGCCGCCTTGAAGAAACGTATCGCACAGGCAGAAGAAGAGTGGTTCTCCCTCACCGAGGAGATCGAAGAAGAGATGGCCCGTCAGCAGGAAGGGGCCTGATGACGCTGAGCATCGTGCTGGTGGAACCGGAGATTCCGCAGAATACGGGCAATATTGCCCGTACCTGCGCTTGTGTGGGTGCAACGCTGCACCTGGTGGAGCCGATGGGGTTTCGCCCCACCGAGCGCAACCTGAGGCGCGCCGGCTGTGACTATTGGAGCGATGTCGACATCGTGCGCTGGTCCTGCGCGGAAGCATTCTTCGATGCCCACGGCCAAGATGAGCTGCACTTGTTCACCGGCAATTGCAATCGCCTTTACACTGAAGTCAGCTATGGCCCTGATGCCTTTTTGGTGTTCGGCCGAGAGAGCCGTGGGCTTGACCCGCAATGGCTCGATCGCTTCGCCTCATCTTGCGTGCGCATCCCCATGAGGGAGGGCCAGCGCTCCCTCAACCTCTCCAACGCCGTAGCCATCGGAGTCTACGAGGCCCTCCGCCAACAAGGCTTTCCTGGGCTATATTAGGTTTCTGGAGCAGGGGAAAGGACGGGGGCAATCAAATTCGCTCAGACAGTCCTGCTTTGG
>CANSTH010000117.1 GCA_947649875.1 uncultured Parvibacter sp.
ATAACTAAGAGCCTCTTGCAGCTAGGGCACACCCCCAAAGGCGCCTGGGCCTTCAGGTCGATGAGGCGCCCGCCCTCGATGCGCGAGCGACATACGCCGCAGCGGTTGCCGTCTAACTGGCCGATAGCCACTCCCCCGCAGCGAGCGGATGTTTTCTCGTACATTGAGAGCACGCCGGCCGACACCTCGGCCGCAACCGATTGCCGCCGCATCTGCAGCTGCCCTATGTCGCTCTTGAGCGCGGCACCCTTCTCACGGAATTCCTTCACCTCGCAGGCCTCCTGGGCTTCCACCTCTTCCCGCGCAAGGTCAATCTGGGCTTCCAAATCTTCCAACTTCGCTATCTCGCCGCGAATCTTCTCCTGCTCTTGGTGCACCGACTCGCGCCTGCGCCCGATGCCCGCCAGCTCCTTGCTACGTGCCTCCACGTTGCGAAAGTCCCCATGGGCCGCCTCGATGGCCGCCTGAATGCTGTTCTCGCGCTTTATCAGTGAAGCGTCCTCATCGTTCATGCGGGAAAGCCGCTGTCTGGCATCCTTCTTGTACTTCGAGACCTTTGCCAGCTGCCCCTCAAGCGCCTCGCCCTTCGCACGCAGCTTCAAGATGCGGTCGCGCTGGGGCAGCCCCTCAAATTCCTTGGTTTTCTGCATGATCTCCAAATCGATGGTCTGGAGGGTGAGCAGTGCCGCCATTTCGTCTCGATCAACCTGCATGGAAGGTCCCTTCCCGTTAAGTTACACAGGCATATCGCGAAGCCGCTCGCATGCGAGCCCCCAGTGCTCCGTCGATTGCACAAGGCAAATTATACCCTTCCTTACAGGAAATCCCCTCGTGCCCACGGAAGTAGCGCAAACAGAGAAAAAGCCTGAGCACCAAGGAATCTATACCTTTGCGTGCCGCCCGACAGCCCAATGCGGGGGAGGCTCCGGCGGGCGGTTCGCCGAGCGTCGGGCGCTCTCTCCCGCGTCGAACGCGATCTAGAAGGCGGACGCCTTGGCGCAGTGCGTCTGGCGTCCCGTCCCAGTGTCCTGGACTGCGGCAGGCATAGCCGCCTTCTTTCGCATCGCGTTCTTTGGCGGGGCGCCCGGAGCTCGTCGAACCGCTCCCCGGGGCCTCCGAAGACTGGCATAGACGGGCGGCTTGACATCGTGGATGGGCCGGTTCGGCAGGTCGGAGCGAGGTCCGGCCAAGCGGAGCGCGGAGGAGATCCACTCGGGCGCAGCCCGAGTTAGCTCCGACAGAGCGGAGCGTCGAGCGCAGGCCTGGCGAACCGGCCCACCTCCGTGAGAGCGTCGAACCAAAAAAGCATAGATTTTCGAAGCAGCTTACAGGCGGATGCTCTCGGGGAGCCACCAGTTGTCGGACTGGTTGAGCACGATGATGTTACCCTCGGGCACACCTGCCTTCAGGCAGGCTTCCGCCAAGATGGCAGTGAGTCCCAACTCGGACACGTCATGGCCCAGCTCCACAATGGACATGCCCGCCTGCGAGAGATCCAGCGCCTCGTGGTAGCGTATCTCGCCGCACACAACAGTGTCACAGCCAGCCGCCAGCGCGGCACGGCCCACGTTGCCCAGCGAGCCAGTGGCGGTCACCACCTTGGACACGCGGGCATCGGGGGCGCCCCACACCCGCGGCTGACGCTTGAACACTGCCGTGGCACGGGCAGCGAAGTGAGCCAAGTCCATGTCCTTGTCCTCGGCATGCACATCGCATATTTGGCCGTAGCCCAGCTTCTTCGCCCCCTCCAGAGGGCAGGCGAACTTCCCCGTGAAAGCAAGGTTCAACATGTTGGGTAGCATATGCGATGCCTGCGCGCTCACATCCAGGGCCGTATGGAAATCCACCAGCGCCACACGGCTCCGAATAGCCTCCCATACCCCCGCTCCTGAGCTTTGGGCCACCGACTTCTCGGGCGAGAAGCTGTCGGGGGCGGTAAGGTAGGCGGGATGATGGGTGAGCAGTACATTGGCGCCGGCAGCTGCCGCCTCGCGAATGGCCTCCACCGTGGGGTCCAGGGCAACGGCCACGGCGGACACTTCCAGCCCCCGCTCCCCCACCAATAGTCCCGTGCGGTCCCAGTCCTCCGCCTGCGATGCGGGAAACATCTTCAGCAGCTTCTCCTCCAGCGCGCCCACGGTAAGGGCTTCGCGCGACTTTGCCAACGCAGCGTTCTGACGCTTCGACAACGGCCCGGCAGTGGGCTGGTTGTCTTCTGCGCTCTTTCCGAATATGGCCATAGGTATCATCCTCCTAGGAAACGAACCTTTCTATGCCTTACTCGATGGTAATGCTGCGACGGTCTCCTGTGGAGGTCGGAACTGTAACAACACGGTAACCAGCTTCGTACAGCGCCCGGTATCCCTGACGGATGTCGCGGGCAACGTTGCAGGGCACGTGGGCATCGGTGCCCACCGTGGCAGGCACGCCGGCGCGGCAGAACTCTCGCAGCAGCGCCGGCGCCGGGAACATCTCGCCGCAAGCGTAGTAGCTCCCCGAAGTGTTCACCTCCACCATACGCCCGGCACTGGCCGCCGCTTCGGCCATCTGCCGATACAACGGGCCCAAATCGAAGGAAGGGTAATAGCCGAACTTCTTGGCCAAGTCCGGGTGAGACATCACCGTGTAGGGCAGCGAGGCATCCGATGCGGCATCGCACCACAGCTCGCCGTAGCGTCGCCAGATGGCATCGGGGGCGCCCGGCTCAAGCCAGCGGCCCCTTTGAGCAGGATCATCGAATGCCCAGCCATCGATAAAGTGCACCGACCCCAGCACAATCGCATAGCGGTCGAAGGAGCCAGGAGCGAACGAGCGATCCTCGAGAGCGCCCAGATAGTCCAGCTCTACCCCCAGCAGCACCTCCATCGCAGGATGGGCTGCGGCGGCACGGGCCACATCCGCATGGTAGCGCCCCATCAGGTCGGCCGGTACCGAGAGATAGCGGTCGGGATCGAAAGCTTCCGATAAAGGATAATGCTCGGTGAAGGCCAGGGTGGACAGCCCCGCATCGCTGGCAGCGCGGGCGTACTCCAACACCTCCCCTTCCCCATGGCCGCACAGGCGCGAGTGGCAATGGGTATTCACGAGCTCCATAGCATCCCCTACCATTCCAGCACCTTCCGAGCCGCTTCGGCAAAACGCCGCACGTCCTCTTCAGTGGTGAAGCGCCCCATCGAGATGCGCAGGGCCCCCTGGGCATCGTCGGCAGATACCCCCATGGCCCGCAGCACGTGGCTGGGCTCGAGCGACTGGGACGAGCAGGCAGAGCCACCGGACACGCCGAAGCCCAGCATGTCGAATCGCAAGATCATGGTCTGGCTTTCCAGGTCGCCCACCAAGAGATGCACGATGTTGGGCAAGTAGCTGCCGGAACCGGGGGCCACCTCCACTGTGGCCCGTACCCCTTGCAGGGCCGTCATCTGAGCGTAAAGAAAATCGCGCAGCTCGCGCAACCGCTGCTCTTCCGCCACTTGAGTCGCCTGGGCCACTTGGGCCGCAGCGGCAAAGCCGGCCATGGCAGCCACATTTTGAGTGGAGCTACGCAGGCCGTTTTCCTGGCCGCCCCCCAGCAGAAACGGGGCGAAGGGGGTGCGCGCCTTAAGGTACAGACAGCCAATGCCCTTGGGGCCGCCGATCTTATGGGCGGAAAACGATGCGGCATCTACCTTCATCTGCCCTACATCCACCGCCACCTTGCCGAAGGCCTGCACCGCATCGGTGTGGAACAGGGCCCCCGCCTCGTGGGCCGCTTCCGCCAGTTGGGCGATTTCCATCACTGAGCCTACCTCGGAGTTGGCCGCCTGCACCGATACCAGCACCACATCCGGGCCCAATGCCGCTTGCAGAGTTTCCACCCCTATGAAGCCCCGGCGATTGGGGGGCAGGTACTCCACCGCAAAGCCCTCCGCCGCCAATGCCCGAGCGGGCGCCAACACGGCATCGTGCTCGATGGCAGACACCAGCACCCGCGGCTGCACATCCCCCTTGCCTGCAAGCCGCAGCTTCTCGCGGGCAGCACGGGCAAGGCCGAAGAGGGCCGCATTGTCCGCCTCGGTGGCGCCGGAAGTGAACACCACCTCCTGGGGCCGTGCAGCGCCGATGGCGGCAGCCAATTGCTTGCGCGCCTGCTCCATGGCGGCGAAGGCGGCCCGGCCGGGAGAGTTCAGGGAGTTGGCGTTGCCTCCAAGCGCCAAGTTGGCCTTCCCCGGCACCAGGTAAGGGGCCATGGCCTCGGCCGCCTCGGGACAAAGAGGAGCCGTGGCCGCATAGTCCAGATAGGTATAAGTAAGGGGATCGAAATTGTTCACGGCTATTCTTGCGCCCCCTCGGCGGAAAGAGCTTCGAGCCGCGCCTCATCGGCCACCCGGCGAATGTCGCGAATGGCGGCTGCCGGGTCGTCCGCTTTGAACACGGCGTTCCCGCATACCAACACATCTGCCCCCGCTTGGGCCACCAAAGGCGCTGTGCGCAGGCCGATGCCGCCATCCACCTGGATGAGGGGGGCGCATCCCATGGCACGGCACATCTGGACCACGGCGGCCACCTTCGCATCGCTACCGGCAATGAAGCTCTGGCCCGAGAAGCCGGGCTCCACAGACATCACCAGTATCATGTCCACCATCTCCACCACCGGGGCCAGCGCTTCGATGTCCGTACCCGGCTTTATGCTCACCGCGCACTTCACACCCGAGGCGCGGATTTCCTCCAAGGTCTTCACCAGCTGCGGCACCGATACCGCTTCCGTGTGCACGGTGATAGAGTCTGCCCCCGCCTCGATGAACCAGGGCACCTGCTTCTCCGGATTGGCAATCATCAGGTGCACGTCCAATGGGATGCGGGCATAGGGCGCCAACTGCTTCACCACCGGAATGCCCATAGTGAGGTTGGGAACGAAGTGGCCGTCCATGACGTCCACATGGATATAATCGGCGCCCGCCTCGGTGATGAGATCCACATCGGCCTTGAGGGCCATGAGGTCGGCAGAAAGGATGGAAGGAGCAATTTTCACAGGCTGAAACACAAAGGCCTCGCTTTCGAACGGCAGTGGGGGTTGAAAACCGCATTCGGTTATTGTAGCCCATTGGGAGCATCGGTCTTTCGCAACGAGCGTCGTAGGGCAGAGATTCTATCTCTGCCTAACCGACAGCCTGCATATATTTGCGGCCCAGGCAGACATAGAATGTCTGCCCCACGAATTCCGGTTGCAAAGCCAAGGGCACAGGGCGCCTGCTCTCCCTATCGGCGGGCTTCTGCGAGAACCCTCCTTTCGAGGGCCAGGCAGGCGGCCCGCAGACGCGCCTGCTTGTCCTCGCCACGGGTGCGGCCATCGGCTCTCACGATACGATGCACTGGCACCAGCACGGCAACGGGACAGGCGGCCAGCGCCGAGCCGATCTGCCGGGCACTCTCCGGCGCTCCGATGGCAGCGGCGATCTGGGAAGAGGTGCGCGTTTGGCCGTAAGGCACCTTTCCCACGGCGGCCCACACCTTCTTCTGGAACGGCGACCCCTCCAAAGAGAGGGGCACATCGAAGCCCTTGCGCTTGCCCCCCAGATACTGCAGCAGCTGCGTTGCGCAACGGTTGGTAACCTCGCTAGGGCGCAGTTCGCCCGCCAGCGGCTGCTTGCCCAGCAGCACCGCCGTGACGCACTTCCCCCGGGCGCCAATGGTTATGGGACCGAAGGGGGTAAAGTATATGTAGTAGTTGGGCTTTGCGGGCACGATCCTGTCCTTCGCGATGTTGCTCAATGGCCTAGTTTAGCTCAAGCTGGATGAAAAAGGAGGGCGAGCCCATGTCGGGGGGGGGGGGGGGGGGTTGGGGGGGGGGGGGCGGGGGGCCCCCCCCCCCCCCCCCCCCCCAAACCCCCACACCG
>CANSTH010000118.1 GCA_947649875.1 uncultured Parvibacter sp.
TTCACCTGCGGCAGATAACTGCAAATTCCACCGATCTTGTGCGCAGCGCCATAGAGGATTTGTCCAGCCGGGGGGCAGCAGGCTTTGTGCTGGACTTGCGAAACAACCCCGGTGGCTATCTTTCCCAGGCGGTGGATATTGCCAGCTTGCTGTTGCGCAGCGGCGTTGTGGTTGAGGTGCAAACCAAAGAGGGCTCATCCACCAAGAAGGTATCGGGCGTGACCCTTACCGATGCGCCGGTATGCGTGCTGGTGGACGAGTACACGTCCGCTGCTGCAGAAGTGCTGGCGGCAGCGTTGCAGGACAATCAGCGGGCCACGGTGGCAGGACAGACCAGCGCAGGCAAGGGTTCGGTGCAGGTGACCCGCGAGCTGGCATGGGGCGGCGCCGTGCGCTATACGGCGGCGTACTACCTTACCCCTCTGGGGCATCAGATTTCCGGCGTGGGTGTGGTGCCCGACATCATGGTGAGCGCCAACGACAGCGTGGACAACCAGATTATCGTGGCAGTGGATTCCGTCCGCTCCCAGATTGCCTAGAGCTTGGCATGGCGCGAAACCGTCGTTCCACCCGGCGCAAGCCGAGGGCGCAGTTGCGCGGCATTCTTGACTGTCGCGATGGCAAAAACTCGTTCGTTGCCACGGCAGAGGGCGATTTCTTCATATCCGATTCCGGGCGCAACGGTGCTGCTGACGGCGACCTTGTGGAAGTGGCGCCCGTTTCCGGCGGCGGGAAGCGGAATGGCGGCTCGCCTCATCACAGAGAGAATCATGGTCGGCCCCAGGCACGGGTAATTCGGGTGATCGAGCGCTCGAGCGAGGTGATTTGCGGCCGGGTGGAGCTGGCGGATCCTTTCGCGGTAGTGGTGCCGGACAATCCGGGCATTCCCTTTGACGTGTTCACGCTTCGTTCTGAGGCGCCCGATGTGCCTGAAGGGGCGTTTGTCCAGGTGCGCATCACGCAATTTCCCACCCGCCATAGCGCATGTACGGGCGTTATAGAAGCGGTGCTGTCGGAAAAGGCCGGTGGTAGCGGCGGTATCGATATGATTGTGGCGCGTCACAAGTTGGAAACGGTGTTTTCCGATGCCGCGCTTGCGGAGGCGGCTGCTGCCGCCGTGAGCGAGGAAGAGGCGCTGGCAGATGGCTACCACGACCTGCGGGAGCGCGAGGTGTTCACCATTGACCCCGCTGACGCCAAAGACTTCGACGATGCCCTGTCGCTAGAACGGGTGCGCGATGCGCAGGGCAGGCAGCTGTGGCGGCTGGGAGTGCACATTGCCGACGTGTCGGCCTACGTACCCTGGAACAGCTCGCTGGACATTGAGGCGCGTCGCCGTGCTACCAGCGTGTATTTGGCCGATCGGGTGATACCCATGCTTCCACCGGCTTTGTCCGAGGAGGTTTGCTCGCTCAAGCCGGGCCAGGCGCGGCGGGCCTTCACCGCCGACTTGCTTGTCACCGACCAGGGCCAGGTGCTGCAGTCGCAGTTTTATCCGAGCCTTATTTGCTCTCGGATGCGTTTTACCTACGAGCAGGTGCAAGAAGTGCTGGAAGGTCCTGAAGGTGGGGCTGTTGTACTGGGCGGCCTGGTGGTGGAAGAGCCTCTCGTCCGCAAGCTGCGGGCTGCTTCGGCGCTGGCTCGGGCCATGGAGCAGCGGCGCACTGAGGCGGGTGGCATCGATTTCTCTACGGTTGAGGCCAAGGTGCGGCTGGATGCAGAGGGGACACCGGTCGCGGTGGCGCTTCGGAAGAAAACGGATGCCACCATGCTGGTGGAAGAGGCCATGATCGCTGCCAACGAGGCGGTGGCGCGGTTCTTGGCGGGGCGCGATTTTCCCTGTTTATATCGGGTGCATGAGACACCTTCGCCGGATGCCCTGACGGCGCTTGTCCCGGTGTTTCGGGAGTTCAGCTGGTTCGATCGCTCCGGCGCCGCGTTGCTTGGCCATGGCAGCCCCTTTGTCCTCCAAAACATTTTGCGGGAGAGCCATGGGCGTGCCGAGGAAGAGCTGGTGTCCGGCCTGCTGCTTCGGGCTATGAAACGGGCGGTGTACCGGCCGGTGAACGACGGTCACTATGGGCTGGCCAGCAAGGCCTATTGCCACTTCACCAGCCCCATCCGCCGCTATCCCGACTTGGTGGTGCACCGCATGTTGAAGGCGGCCCTGTTCAAACGCCCTCAGCTGTTCGATCAAGAAGTTGCTGCACTCCCTTGGATTGGCGAGCACTCTTCTGATATGGAGCGGGTGGCAGAGGCGGCGGCTCGCGAATCGCAGGTGCTGAAATTGGCAGAGTATCTGGAGCCGCATACCGGCGAGGCTTTTGGGGGAGTGATATCGGGGGTGTCGTCGCAAGGGCTGTTCGTGCGTCTGAACCGGGGCATTACCACACCGATGGAACTGGGGGGCGCTATCGAGGGGTTTGTGCCCGCGCGCTGCTTGGGACCGGAGTACTTCATGTTCGACCCTGAGCGCTACACCCTTGTTGGCGCCGACACCGATCAGGTGTTCCGGCTGGGGCAACCGCTGGATGTGGTGCTCTCAAGAGTCGATGTGGCAACAACCCGCCTGGATTTGCGTCCCTTGCGCTAGTCTTTTGCCGGAGAAACCGAAAGGAAGGGCATGCAGCGAGAAAAGTTCGGATCCCGCTTGGGGTTTATCCTCATCAGCGCCGGGTGCGCCATCGGTCTTGGCAATGTATGGCGCTTTCCCTTCATAACTGGCCAGTACGGTGGCGCGGCCTTCGTGCTGATGTATTTGGTATTCCTCTTCATCTTGGGGCTGCCCATCATGGTGATGGAGTTCGCGGTGGGGCGCGGCTCTCAAAGTTCCATCGCGCGTGCCTTCAATCGACTCGAACCGCCGGGCACCCGCTGGCACAAGTACAAGTGGGTGGGGATAGCCGGCTGCTATTTGCTTATGATGTTTTACACCACGGTGGCCGGCTGGATGCTGGCCTACGTGCCGAAGTTCGCATCTGGCCAGTTCAGCGGAGCCGATGCCACCGCCACCGCCCAAATTTTCGATGCGATGCTGGCCGACCCTGTGGAGCTGGTATTCTGGATGGCGGTGGTTTGCACGGTCTCCATTTTGATATGCTCGCTGGGGGTGCAAAAAGGAGTGGAGCGCATCACCAAGGTGATGATGGTGGCGCTGCTGGCCATTTTGGGGGTGCTGGTGGTGCGGTCCCTCACGCTGCCGGGGGCGGCCGACGGTGTTGCCTTTTACCTGCTGCCGGACTTCTCCAAGATATTCGGTAGCTTCGACATGTTCTGCGAGGCCGCCTACGCCGCCATGGGGCAGGCTTTCTTCACCCTTTCCATCGGCATGGGCTCTATGACCATCTTCGGCAGCTATATTGGCAAGGATCGCTCGCTGATGGGGGAGGCGACCACCATTGGCGTGCTGGACACATCGGTGGCGTTGGCCACCGGGCTCATCATCTTCCCCGCCTGCTTCGCCTTCGGCGTTGCCCCTGACTCCGGTCCGGGGCTGGTGTTCATCACTCTTCCCAGCGTGTTCCAGCAGATGTGGGCCGGCCAGGTGTGGGGAACGCTGTTCTTCGTGTTCATGAGCTTTGCTGCGCTCTCTACGGTAATAGCTGTGTTCGAGGGCATCCTGCGCTTCGCTATGGACGAATGGGGCTGGAGCCGCAAGAAGGCGGTGGTGGTGAACTTGATTGCCATTCCGCTGCTGTCGCTGCCCTGCGCGCTGGGGTTCAACGTGCTTTCTGGCGTGGTGATGCCCGGCGTGGGCGATATTCAGACCATCGAGGACTTCCTGGTGTCCAGCAACATCATGCCGCTGGGATCGCTGGTGTTCGTGCTGTTCTGCACCAGCCGCCGCGGATGGGGATGGAAGAACTTCCTGGCCGAGGCCAACGAGGGCACCGGCGCAAAGTTCCCCTCCTGGCTGTACGGCTGGATGCGCTTCGGCGTGCCAGCGCTGGTGCTAGTGATTCTCATCATGGGTTGGCTCCCCATAATCCAAAGCTGGCTGTAACCCCCGCATGGGGATTTTGGGGTTTCGTAACAAGCTGGTTTATCTGGGAATTCTGCTCCTATAATGGGAGCCCTGCATTTTCGATGAATGGGCAAAGGGCGTCAATTGTCGCGCCCATTGCATCTCAAATGGATGCCTGAGGGGGCATTGAGGGAGGTAGCGAACGTATGGCTAAGCCTGCTGATAACGGTGTGTTGACCGTGGTGGAAGGGGCGTTCGGCGGAAGTACGGTGGCCGAGCGCAAGGAAGCGATGCTGGAGGGGCTGACGGCCGAAGAAGTGGCAGCGCGTAACGTTGTTCCCACGGCGGCGCCCGATGGGCAGCCTCATCGGATGCTTTCCCCCGAGCTCTATTCTGAAAACGATACTTACACCGCCTACCTGCCGAAGCTTCCCAACGACCCCGGCCCCGCAAGTGCCCAGCCCTTGAAGCAGGGCGTGCTTT
This sequence comes from uncultured Parvibacter sp., assembly GCA_947649875.1. Taxonomy (GTDB): domain Bacteria; phylum Actinomycetota; class Coriobacteriia; order Coriobacteriales; family Eggerthellaceae; genus Parvibacter. The sequence goes on from CANSTH010000118.1 coordinate 4,448, forward strand.
CCGAGGCGCAGAAGATAACCGACCGCATCGGGGTGAAGGTGCAGCCCGCCGACCCGGAGTATTGGGGGCTGGCCAGCGTGATGACCGACGAGGAGGCCGCTCTCACCGCCTGCATGAAGGTGCGCAAGCCCCAAACCTTCGCCCAGCTGAAGGCGGCATCGGGCCTGGACGACCAGCGGCTGCAAGAGTTGCTGGACGGCCTGGCGGTGAAGGGCATCCTCGAGTACAACTGGGAGAACCTGGACGGCAAAAACCCCAACCACGAGAAGCGCTACGTGCTGCCCATGTTCGTGCCGGGGTCTGCGGAGTTCACAGTGATGAACCAAGCGCAGATTGAGGAGCACCCCGAAATTGCCACTTTCTTCGAGCGCATGTCGTTTCTGCCCCTCACCAAAGTGACCAAGATGGTGCCTCCGGGCGGCGCTGGCGTTGGCATGCACGTGATCCCGGTGCAGCGGGCCATCCAGAGCCACAACGAGGCGGCCGATGTGGAGCGCATCTCCCATTGGCTGAAGAAGTATGACCGGTTTGCCGCCGGCTCGTGTTCCTGCCGCATTGCCGAGCGGGTGCGCGGCGGCAACGACGGCAGCGACCCCCAGAACTGGTGCATCGCCATCGGCGACATGGCCGATTACCTGGTGGAAACCGGCAAGGGCCACTTCATTACCCTGGAAGAGGTGCTGGACATCCTGCTTCTGGCGGAGAAGAACGGCTACGTGCACCAGATAACCAACATCGACGGGCAGGACAAGATCTTCGCTATCTGCAACTGCGATGTGAACGTGTGCTATGCGCTGCGCACCTCCCAGCTGTTCAACACCCCCAACATGAGCCGCTCTGCCTACACGGCCGAGGTGGACGCCGCCTCGTGCGTTGCCTGCGGCGGCTGCGTGGCGGGGTGTCCGGCCGGCGCGGTGCAGCTGGGGCAGAAGCTGCCGGGGAAGATGGGGCCGCTCACTTACCCGCGTCAGCCGCTGCCCACGCTGGGGTGGAACGAGGAGAACTGGGACACCGACTACAAGAACAGCAACCGCATCGAGTGCCACGAAACCGGCACCGCTCCCTGCAAGGTGGCCTGTCCGGCGCACATCTCGGTGCAGGGCTATCTGCGCAAGGCGGCGCAGGGGCGCTACCGCGAGGCACTGGCCATCATCAAGAAGGAAAACCCCTTCCCGGCGGTGTGCGGCCGGGTGTGCAACCGCCGCTGCGAGGCCGCCTGCACGCGTGGCACAGTGGACGAGGCGGTGGCCATCGACGAGGTGAAGCGGTTCGTGGCCGAGCAGGACCTGAATGCCGAGCATCGCTTCGTG
>CANSTH010000119.1 GCA_947649875.1 uncultured Parvibacter sp.
GGCCGATTCGCCAGGCCTGCGCTCGACGCTCCGTACGGGCCGAGCTAACTCGCCTAGCGGCGAGTGGATCTCGGCCCTACTCCGCTTGGCCGGACCTCGCTCCGACCTGCCGAATCGGCCCATCCAGGATGTCATCCCGGTCAATCAATCGGGTCGACGTTTTGCGGGGAAAGGGCGGGGGCGGTCCAACCGAGCGAGTTCCGCACGACGAAAAGGCGCCAGTGGCGCCTTTTCTAAAGCAGGACTGTCTGAGCGAATTGGATTGCCCCCGTCCTTTCCCCTGCTCCAGAAACTCTTAAGCTTAAAGCCTTATCCGAAGCGGCCGGAGACGTAGTCGGCGGTGCGGGGGTCGGTGGGCTGGGTGAACAGGGTGTCGGTGTCGCCCGCCTCCACCATCTCTCCCATGAGGAAGAACGCCGTTTTGCTGGAGACGCGGATGGCCTGCAGCATGTTGTGGGTGACCATGATCACGGTGAGGCGGCTGGCCAGCTGCCCCACCAGCTCTTCGATCTTGGCGGTGGAGATGGGGTCGAGCGCGCTGGTGGATTCGTCCAGCAGCAGCACTTCCGGTTGCACCGCTAGGGCGCGGGCGATGCACAACCGCTGTTGCTGGCCCCCGGAGAGCCCCAGTGCGCTCTTCTTCAGGCGATCTTTCACCTCGTCCCAAATGGCGGCATCTCGCAGCGACTGCTCCACCACGGCGTCCAGCTGCTCTTTGCGCTTTACGCCGTGGGTGCGCGGCCCGAAGGCCACGTTGTCGTAGATGCTCATGGGGAAGGGGCTGGGGGCCTGGAACACCATTCCTACGCGGCGACGCAGGTCGGTGACAGGTACGTCGGTGTAGGCGTTGGCGCCGTCCAGTTGAATGGTGCCCTGTACCTGGCAGCCCTCCACCAGGTCGTTCATGCGGTTGAGGGCCTTCAGCAGAGTGGACTTGCCGCAACCGGAGGGGCCGATGAGGGCGGTCACCTGGTTCTTGGGGAAGGTGAGCGACACGTCTTTCAGCGCTTGGAAGCTGCCATAGCTTATGCCGAGGTTCCGCACCTCCATTTTGGCCTCGTTAGGCGAGGGGCTTGGTCGGCTGGCCAGACGGTGTCCCTCCGACTGCAGGTGGGGCAGATGGGCGCCGGATTCACCGGCGGTGCGCGGTGCGCAGGGACGTTCTTTCACGAGTGCCATTTACTGTCCTCTCTTCAGTTTCTTCACGATGAAATTCGCCGCCACGTTCAGCAGCAGCACCAGCAATAGCAGCACCACGGCGCTGGCGTAGGCCTCGTTCATGTGCAGCCCTTCGCCAGATAGCACGTACATGTGCACCGCCAGGGTGCGGCAGGAATCGAAGAGGGCGAAGATGCCCTGCTCGGCGAAATTGGGGATTTGGGCCACAGTGCCGGCGGTGAACAGCAGCGCTGCCACCTCGCCCACACAGCGGCCCAACGCCAGCAGGATGCCACCGGCGATGCCGGGAAGGGCGCTGGGCAGCACGCAGCGGAAAATGGTGCGCACTGGCCCTGCCCCCAGCGCCAGGCCACCTTGCTTGTAGGAGAGGGGCACTGCCAAAAGCGCCTCTTCGGTGGTGCGCATGATAACCGGCAGAATCATAAGGGCCAGGGTGCAGGCGCCAGACAGCAGACACAGCCCCCAGCCCAGCGTGGTGGTGAAGAACAGCATGCCGAACAGGCCGTAGATGATGGAGGGGATGCCCTGGAGGGTTTCGGCGGTCACCCGCACCGCCCGCACGAAGCGGCTGGTGGACTTGGCGTACTCCACCAAGTAGATGGCGGAGGCCACTCCCACGGGAACCGCTAGCAACAGAGCCAACAGCGCCATGAGCACCGTGCTCACCAGCGCCGGCATAAGCGACACGTTCTCGGAGGTGTATTCCCATTGAAAGAGGGAGGGGGTAAGGTGTGGGAGGCCATTCACCAGCACGAACGCCACTATGGCCGCCAGCACCAATGTGGTGAAGGCCGCGCCCGCATACACTGCCCCGCGCAGTAGTTTCGCCGTCATTTCGCCTCACCTCGCTTCTTTATGGCGCTGAACAGCAGGCTTATCAGCAGCACGAACACGAACAGCACTACGCCGGTGGCAATGAGAGCGCCACGGTGCAGGTCGGCGGCGTAGCCCATCTCCAGCACGATGTTGGCGGTGAGGGTGCGCACGCCCGAGAAGATGGACTCGGGGATGATCGGCTGGTTGCCCGCCACCATCACCACGGCCATGGTCTCGCCGATGGCGCGGCCCACCCCCAGTACCACCGCTGCCATAAGGCCGGAGAACGCTGCGGGCACGATGACGCGGAACACCGCCCGCTCGTGGGTGGCTCCTAGCGCCAACGCTCCTTCGTAATAGCTTTTGGGAACGGCGTCCAGGGCGCTCTTCGCCACGGTGATGATGGTGGGCAGGATCATGATGCCCAGCAGCACCGCCGCTGCCAAAAGCGACATCCCGCGCCCGGCCATGTGGGTGCGGATGAAGGGCACCATCACCATGAGGCCGAAGAAGCCGTAGACCACCGATGGGATGCCCGCCAAAAGCTCGATGCCAGGGCGCAAGAGCGCTGCCACGCGAGCGTGGGCGAAACGAGAGAGGAAGATGGCGGTAAGCAGGCCGGCCGGCACTCCCACTATGATGGCACCGGCTGTGGCGTAAATGCTGCCGATGATCATGGGGAAAATGCCGTACATGTTGCTGCCCGGCTTCCAGGTGGTGCCGAACAGGAACTCTGGCAGGCCGATTTCTGCCATGGCGGGAATGCCGTTGGCGAACAGGAACAGGCAGATGAGCCCTACCGCGATGATGGAAAGGGCCGCCGCCAAGGCGAAGGCGACCCGTGCCAGCGTTTCTTTGAGGCCAGTGGCGCCCATGGGCTACTCCACTACCTCGGCCCAGGTGGCGGCGGTGCCGTTGAAGATGTCCCTCACCTGGCTGGAGGTGAGGTTGTCCACCGGCGCGCCCGGGGCCACGATGACCGCGATGCCGTCGAGGGCGATGGCGGTGCTGGAGGCGCCGGCACCGGTCTCGGAGTCTTTCAGCTCGCGGGAGGCCATGCCGATGTCGCAGGTGCCCTCAAGCGCCATGTTCACGCCGGTGGTGGAATCAGACTGCTGCACCTCGATGGTCACGTCGGGGTTGACGGCCTGGTAGGCTTCCGCCAGCTTCTCCATCACCGGGGTCACCGACGAGGAGCCGGCCACCACTACTTTGCCGCTGGCTCCTTGGGAAGTGTAGGGGGCAGCGCTGTCGGCGATGGCTACGTAGCCGTTGTCCTCCACCACTTTTTGGCCGTCGCTGCTCATAATGAAGGCGATGAAGTCCTGCGCGGCAGGGCTGGGAGCGTCGGTGGTCACGATGTTGAAGGGGCGCGAGATTTTGTAGCTGCCGTTCTTGACGTTCTCGGCGCTTACCGGGGCGCCGTCAATGGCCAGCCCCTTCACGCTGTTGTTCAGCGAGCCCAGCGAGATGTAGCCGATTGCGTTGGGGTCGCCTGCCACCGAGGTCATCATGACGGAGGTGGAGTTGGTGATGGTGGCATCGAGGGTGGTCATGTCCTCTTTGTTGCCGCTGGCGTTTGTTTCCTCCAGACCGAACAGTTCCACGAAGGCGCCGCGGGTGCCGGAGCCGTCTTCGCGGGAGTACACGTGAATGGGGGAGGAGAGGAAGTCGTCGGATACGGCAGAGGCCGCGGAAGATCCAGTGTCGGCGGCGACAGAAGTGCCAGTGGCGCCGGCTGCCGAGTTGGAGGGATCGGTTGCGTCTGCTTGAGGGGCGCAGCCGTTGGCTATCAGCGCGATGGCGCTTAAGGCCGCAGTTACGGCTGCTGCCAGAATGATGTTCTTTGCCAGAGCCTTGAGGTTCATGGATGTTCCTTTCTTGAAAGCGTTTTCTGTGGGCAATTCGCTCAAGGAACACCATGACGGCTCAACTTAAAGCTACGGTAAGGCCTCTGCAAAGTTTCTGCAAAATCTGATAATGCTCTTCGATATGCCCGCAACTGCGATTTTTCGTAGGGCAGAGATTCTATCTCTGCCTAAGCTGCGGCCCGTATGTGCTTGCGACCCAGGCCGAGATAAAATCTCGGCCCTACGAATTCTTCCTGCAGCGTGCCCACGCAAAAGAGGCTGTCTTTTGGCTTGGTGCTACAATGACCCTCGCTGTTTTCGGGAAAGGGGCTGGCCATGGCCGAGGAAATACTCACTATCGGATGCCATTTGTCGTGCGCGAAGGGCTATGCCCTGATGGCGCGGGATGCCGCCTCCATTGGTGCCAATACCTTCCAGTTCTTCACCCGCAACCCGCGCGGCGGCAAGGCCAAGCCCATCGACCCGGCCGACATCCAGCTGTACCACCAGCTGGCGGCCGAAGCGGGCATTCGGCAGATTTTGGCCCACGCCCCCTACACCCTGAACCTGTGCGCCGCTGTTCCGGAAACGCGGCAGTTCGCCATCGACACCATGGCTGACGACCTGCTGCGCATGGAGGCCACGCCGGGGCAGCTGTACAACTTCCATCCCGGTTCCCATGTGAAGCAGGGGGCCGACGAGGGCATTCGCCTCATCGTGGAAGGCTTGAACCAAGTGCTGTCGCCTAAGCAGACCACCACCGTGCTGCTGGAGACCATGGCGGGGAAGGGGTCGGAAGTGGGCCGCAGCTTCGAGGAGCTGGCGGCCATCATCGATGGGGTGGAGCTTTCCGACCACCTGGGAGTGTGTCTGGATACCTGCCACATTTGGGAGGGCGGCTACGACATTGTGGGCCAGCTGGATGCGGTGCTGGAGGAATTCGACCGCATTGTGGGGCTGGATCGCTTGAAGGCGGTGCACCTCAACGATTCCAAAAACGGCATCGGCGCCGCGAAAGACCGTCACGAGCGCATTGGGGAGGGGGCCATCGGCTTTGAAGCGTTGTCTGCCGTAACGCGGCACCCCGCCCTTCGCCACCTGCCCTTCGAACTGGAAACCCCCAACGACACCCTCGAAGGCTACGCCGCCGAAATATCCGCCCTGCGCGAAGCGTGGGAGTAGGGCAGCTTCTCCGGTACATTTTCAGCGAGCCCTCCTCGAGCTTCTCTGACAGATTTTCAATGTGGCACTTCGAACTTCTCTGTGGGCTGTGGGAGGCCCGACGACGCCCTGGCTCTTGCTCTGGGTACGGACAAGATTGGCAGTTGGGTACGTGGAGCAAGCGAGACCCCCCGTTTTGGCCCCTTTGGTGGACAAGATTGGCAGTTGGGTACATTGTTCGATCGCGAATTTGACGTTCCGGCGATTCTGGAGGGAATGCCGACTAAGTAGGAGAAGTATCCGAGTGGCAAAATACCAGATCAGAAAGGTGTCACGCTGAACGTCTCATAGCTTGTCTCCCTATTGGCCGCACCCCCGCGATGAGGTCGTGTACCCAACTGCCAATCCTGTCCAAAAATGGGCCCTTTTTCGCCAACTTGTTGGCCGCATGTACCCAACTCCCGATTCTGTCCACGGACGAAGGGCCCTTCGCGCTCTGGAAAGCTTATGGGAAGGTTGCGGGTCATCGACCTCAGATGCAGGCGTACAGCTGGGCCAGTTTGGAGAAGATGCGCGGGGAGACTTCCTCGAAATAGGCCAGGTCGGCGGCTGAGAGATTATCGGTGTCGATTGCGTCCAGGTTCTGCTTCAGCTCCAGGTA
>CANSTH010000120.1 GCA_947649875.1 uncultured Parvibacter sp.
GACGTGGATGATGTCGCCGTTGTCGCGGCGTACCCGATACTCGGTTCCAATCGAATCGCCCACATGCCGCAGGCTTGCGATGCTATCGCGCAGCTTCTGGGCATCGTCGGGCACTACGGAGGGTGCCACCATGTCGAAGCCGCCGGCCGTCAGCTCCTCTTCCGAGCTGTATCCCAAGATGCGCAGTGCGGCTTGGTTTATTCCCACAATGCGCGATCCGTCTATGGAGTGAGTGATGACGCCGCAGTCCATAGATTTGAATATGTTCTCAAGATTGCGGTTCTTCTCGATGATCTCGTTTTCGAAGGCGCGCTCTTGGGTGATGTCGATGGCCACGCCCACGGTGCCCATTACGCTGCCATCGATGTTGTACAGGGGAGACTTGTACGTGGTGAGGAGACGGGTTCCCTCGCTGGTCTGCACGCTTTCCTCCGAGACAACGGTGGAGCGGCTTTCCATCACTTGGCGCTCCGACTCGATGCAGGCGGGATCATCGGTTTCTACGTCCCAGATGTAGGCGTGTCGGCGCCCCTGCACATCGTCTTTGGTCTTGTTCACGGTAGCGCAGAAGGCGTCATTTACCTTTTCATGAACGCCATCAGCGGTTTTGTACCATATCAGACAAGGGATGGAGTTGATGGTGGCTTCCAGCAGCTGACTGGTTTCCCAAGCATCGGCGTGGAACTTCATCACCTTCTGGCAGCGCTGGAAGCGAAAGGCCAGTTCTGCGGAGGAGAGTGGTGTGGCCCATACATCGGTGAGACGCTCCAAGAGGCTTGTGTGAACTCCGCCAGCAGGATGAGGGTCCGGGCTGCTGGGCGCGGAAGGAGCGGCTGGATAGTTGGCAAGCTGCTCGATTTGATTGTGGGTGGCGATGATGATGACGTCGGTGCCAGTGCCTTTTGCCTGCAGCAGCTGATTTGCCCAAGCGCAGGCATCGGCGCTGCTCGCATCGGCAATGATCAGCTGCGCCTCTGACGCGGCTTGCGAGTTTGGTTCTGCGAACCGCAAGACGGAATGGGAGAAGGCCTCAAGGGGCGTGGCGGCTTCGATGATGGCAGCGGACTGGTCGTCCAATCCTACGAGGCAGATGTTTACCTGGTTTTGGTACATGGCGCGCATCCTTCAGAGCAGTGTTGCGGTAAAACGTTACAAAACGGCAACGGTTCCAACCTGCCCAGTATACCAACTTTTGTCAGGCCATTGGCTCTGACCGGAATTGAGCTTCGGCTTTGGCCGACGGCCGCGACCCGTTTTTGCGCGCCGCTAGTTTCGTGCAGAGGAATCGCACATCTCAGGATAAGGGGTGTTTTGGGAGTTGATGTGGCCGAATGCCCATCGCTGGTAAAGGGCGGCAACTTTTTCTGGCGGCAGGTCGAATCCTCGCCTCAGCCACCACATCAAGGTCTGACCGCTGGCAGTGGCTAGGAACATGCACATGTAGTCCAGGTCCGCTTGTTCCTCCTTCGAGAGCGGCTTGGTGGGAAGGTAGGCTTCGCGGTTCAGCTGCTCGCTTTGGCGAGAGAACATGCCCACAAACGTTTCGGGGGTTATTTCCCGTACGAGCTTCTCGTAGAAATCACGTTTGCGCAACATGGTTTCAAAGGTGAGTCCCAGCAAAATAGGGGCGCTCGAGCGCAGCTGGGAGGCGAAGAGTGCTTTGCGCATCTCCCGTTGGGGTGCAAAGAAGTCCCGGTCGATGATGGACTCGAGGATGCCCTGCTTGGTTGAGAAATGGTTGTAGAAGGTCTTTTTCGAGACATGGGCCGCAGAGCATATCTCCGCGACCGAAATGGCCTCCATGGGTTTGCTGGTGAAGCAAGTGTGGAATGCCTCGATGATGGCAGTTTGTGCGTCCATATTCCCCTCCTATATGTATTCCAAATGGTAATCCATTTCAGGCAGTCTGTGGGGTGGCGCTGAAACGCCCATGGTAAAAACCATCTTCATCTTTTGCTTGGCACGTGAACTGAAGGGTTCCTGTTGGAGGTTTTCGTCACCCAAGATGCGGGAAAGCTACCCATTTGCACAATTGAACATAGCCGCCCTCGCTTTCCAAACTGCATGGCAGGCGGACTTTCCGCCAAGCAGCTGAGGTTTAGTTTGCGAGAAGGAGGAGGAAATGACGGAGGAAAAGCGAAGGGGAGCGGTTACACGGCGCAGCTTCCTGAAAACATCGGCGTTGGCCGCTGGGGCGGCGGTGGCAGGCGGGGTTGCGCTCTCTGGGTTCGATGCAGCTTTAGCCGATCCGGCGGCCGAAGAGCGCATTTGCATTGCTGGCGACCAGTATGCGGGGTGCGCATCATGCCAAACGGAGGTAATCGTGCGGGAGGGCAAGGTGGTGGGAAACCGTCGCTGGATGGACGACCCGCGCGGCAATCGTCCGTGTCTTAAGGGGCTGGCGAAGTTCCAACGCCTGTATGCCGAAAACCGCATCAAGTACCCCATGCGGCGCACCGGCGAACGGGGCGAGGGCAAATGGGAGCGCATCAGCTGGGACGAGGCGATGGCGGCCATTACAGAAAAGTGGCAGGAGTGTCTCGACACGGTGGGCCCTCAAGGGCTGCTCCTGGTCGGCGGCGGCGGAAAAGGAGGCGGCTATATCCACAACTACCTGGTAAGCCGCTTGGCAAATGTGTTGGGTTGCAGCGTTTCGGCACCCTGCAACGACTTCGCCTTGGCTCAGGGGCACAACAAGGTATTCGGCCCCTCCACCAATACATGGGGGTTTCCGTACCTGGAGTTCCCTTATGCCCTGAAAGATTCGAAAACCTGCATTGCTTGGTCATCTAACCGTACGGTGGCCGGCCCTCAAGACTGGCGAGGCATTGCCGAGGCGCAGGAAAACGGTATGAAACTGGTTTCGGTGGATTGCACCTACACAGTGCTCTCGCAGAAAGCGGACCTGTGGGTGCGCCCCAAGCCCGGCACTGATACCGTGCTTATCTTCGGCATTATGCAGCACATGATTGCCAACGGGATGACCGATGAGGGCTTCCTGCGCGACCATACGGTGGCTCCGGTGCTCATCGACAAGGAAACGAAGCGCTACGCGCGGTTGAGCCTCATTGATCCCAGCTATCCGCAGGAAACCATCGCCTATCCTTATGGCCCCGACATCCCGGTGCCGGTTTCGGTGGATCCCATTTTGGTGTGGGACCCTGCTGCCAATGCTCCCGGCGTGCTGGGGGAGGTGGCTGCCCCTGCCATCAACGGGCAGTTCGAGGTAGGCGGTAAGGCGATGCGCACTGCCTATGACATGCTTATTGACACGGTGAACGAGTGGCCGGTGGAGAAAGCAGCCGAGCTTACGGAAGTACCCGCCGAGACCATAATCGAGCTGGCAGAGATCTGCTACGACGGTCCCGTTTACCATCATTGCGGCTATGGGGCCCAATCCTACAATAATGGGGTTCAGCTGGGCCATGCCATGGCGGCCCTGGGCGCACTTACTGGCAACACCTGTCGTCCTGGCGCTGCCATCAACTCCGGCTGGATAGCCCCCGCATTCAACGTGATGTATATGGGGCCAACCGGCTTCAATTCGGTCTCCATTCCGCAGCTGGAAATCCCCCAGGTGCTGGAGACCGGCAAGTTCATGGGGCAGGATTACCCCATCAAGTTCGTAATTTTGCAGGGATCATCGATGATTGGCGGCGGTCCCGACACTGCCCGCAATGCCAAGGCCCTCCAGATGGTGGACTTCATCGTAGGGTTGGACTACCTGTTCAATGATGCGGTGCGCTATGCCGATATCGTGCTGCCTTTGGCCAACTACTACGAGCAGGAAGAGGTGATGTTTGCCGGTTCGTGGGTGCTGTACATGGAAAAGTGCATCGATCCTATGTACGAGGCGAAGACCGATGGCGAGTTCGCGCGGCTGTTGGGCACTGCGTTCGGCTACGGCGAGCTGTTCGATATGACCGATGAGGAATGCGCGCGGGAGGCGTTGGACGCCGATTCGATGCGCGAGGTGGGCATAACCTACGATTCGGTGAAGGAACAGCGGGCCATCCGCTGGCTGCAGCCGGATTATCACCACGACCTGAATTTCGAAACCGCCACCGGCCGCATGGAGTTTTACGTGGACGATCCGCAGCCCCGCATCAACTTTGGGCAGGAGTACGACTACGACAAGGAGCACCTGCCCTATTGGTTCCCGCCCACCGAGGCATGGGAGACCACCGAGGAGATGAAGCAGTACCCGCTGGTGTTCACCTCCGAGCGCGCCCGCAACCGCTATCACACCCAAGACGCCGAGAGCCCCTGGATGCTGGAGATAGAGCCCGAGCCCATTGTGCGGCTTAATCCCCGCGATGCGGCGCCGCGCGGCCTGGCTGAGGGCGACTATGTGGACGTGTTCAACACGCGTGGATTGGTGATCGCCCGTCTTACTTTGTCCGAGGGGGTGCGTCCCGGCATGGTGGTGTACCCGAAGGGCTGGCAGATGGATCAGTTCGCCAAGGGGTCTGGTTGCTGGGGCGATTTGCACAACGGCCAATTTGACCCGGTGGGGGTGAACAGCTCGTACTTCGACAGCGTGTGCGAGGTGCGCAAGCACGAAGGGGCCGTCGAGTTCGAGGGAGGCGATCGATAATGACCCGATACGGATTTGCCATTGATGTGAAGCGGTGCATGGGCTGCATGACCTGCACTGTGGCCTGCAAGGCGGCCAACAACCTTGCCACTGGCGTGTGGTGGAACCGGATGTTCACCGAGGGGGATGCCCACGATGCCCCTAGCGGGGAATATCCGAATCTGAAGCGAGAATTTATAACCATGGCATGCCAGCATTGCGACAACCCCGCCTGCGTGAAGGTGTGCCCGGTGGGGGCCACCTACAAAGATCCTGACACTGGTGTGGTGCGGCAAGACTACGACAAGTGCATTGGGTGCCGCATGTGCATGAGCGCCTGCCCCTACACCGGCGTGCGCAGTTTCAACTGGGAGGAGCCCAGCTATCCCTTCGATTTGGCGGTGGGAGACCAAGACTCGCCGGCGCACCAGAAACATGTGGTGGAGAAGTGCACCATGTGCTGGCATCGGCTGGCCAAGGGCGAGGAGCCCGCTTGTGTTGTGGGCTGCCCGGCCGACGCCCGCTTCTGGGGCGATTTAGACGATCCGGATTCCGCTGTGAGCAAGCTGGTGCAATCGCGCGCGTGGGAGCAGCTGCTGCCCGAGATGGGCACCAAGCCGTCAGTGTATTACCTGGTGTAGGGGAGAGGAGAAACAGAAATGACCGAAAACGTTTCGACGGCCGGCGCCGTCAAGGCTCCCTCGGCGCCTGCGGCCAAGGGAGGCAAGGGCGCCACGGTGGGGATCGTGGTGTCCGCGATCGTGGCCGCGATAGGCATCGCCCTGTGGATGGTGCAGCTCTCCGGCGGCATGGTGCAGACCGCCATGCGCAACCTGGACTCCTGGGGCCTCTACATCACCATGTTCATGTTCGCCGTGGTGGAGATGCTGGTCTCGGGCCCCTTGGCCCCCTTCTTCTGGGGCGAG
>CANSTH010000121.1 GCA_947649875.1 uncultured Parvibacter sp.
ACCGGTGACCTCTTCGTTACCAACGAAGTGCTCTACCGACTGAGCTACACAGGCAAGATGCGAAGCGGCTTTAACCGCTTTCGAGATGAAATGGTGGGCGCGCTAGGATTCGAACCTAGGTAGGCAGAGCCAACGGGTTTACAGCCCGTCCCCTTTAACCACTCGGGCACACGCCCATTTCGGCAATGAAATTCATGTGTACTTTTCAAGCTGCCGCCCAAATTCCCCAGGCGGGGAAAGTGAGCGAATGAATAATACGCTACCCCAAAAACGCTGTCAACACCCGACACGCCACCGGGCGTATCTTATCCACAATTCGATATTCAGCGGCTCTTACGGGCTGGCAAGCGGCGTTTGCGAGCGTCAAACCAGTCCGCCACGGTAGAATGCATCCCACCTTCCCCTTTGCCATGGCTTCGACCATCATCGAATCACCAAAACTTAATTTTACTAGTAGTAATATATGTAGGCATCGCGGACAACCTGTGAAGGCCAGTTGTCCATGTTAGGATAGTGCGCAGTTTGCAATTCACACTCCGTGCTCGAACAGAAAAGGATTTTCAATTGACGAGAGAGCATAAAACACTAATCAGCAGACGTGCATTCGTGGGAGGCAGCGCCGCCATCTTCGGCACCGCCATCCTGTTCTCCCCTGCCGCTGCGTTCGCCGCGCCCACCTCTGCAGACAAGAAAGCCGAGGCCGAATCGGCTGCCGCTGCCGCCGCCAGCAAGAAAGCGGAGGCACAGGACGCCCTGGTTCAGTTGGACGCCCTGCGGGACGAAAGCGACAAGGCGGCCGCCGACTACGCAGAGGCGCAGATGGCGCACGATGCCGCGCAGACCGCCATGGACGACTGCGCCAAGCGCATCGACGAGATTTCCGGAGAGATTGCCACCGTGCAAGGGCAGCTAGGCGACCGCGCCCGCTCTATGTACCGCTCCGGCAATCTCACGTTCCTGGACCTTTTGCTCGGGTCCACCACCTTTGCCGCTTTTACCCAAAACTGGGATCTGCTCAATCAGATGAACGAAAATGACGCGAAACTGGTGCAGCAGACCAAAGACCTCAAGGCGGAGGCCGAAGCCCAGCACGAAGAGTACGCCAAGCAGGAGGAAATAGCCGCCCAGAAGGCTGCCGAGGCAGAAGAGAACAGCAAGAAGGCCGATGCAGCTGCTGCCGCTATGCAGCAGGTGTATGATGGCCTGAGCGCTGAAGTGTCGGACCTGCTGGCCCAAGAAGAGGCAGCTCGCGACGAAGCGAACCGGCTGGCTCACGAAGAAGAAGTGGCGCGCATGCAGCAAGAAGCCGAAGAGCAGCGTCGCCGCGACGAGGCGCAATCCTCTCAGAACAATTCCAACAGCGGCTCTGGCAACTCTGGAAATTCCGGAGGAGGCTCGAGCAACTCGGGCGGCGGCTCCAACAGCGGCAGCGGCGGCAATTCCGGCGGTTCCTCCTCGGGTGGCGGCTCTTCTTCCAATGGCGGCTCCTCGGGCTCTTCCGGCAGCTCGGGTGGCTCCAGCAGCTCAGGTGGCGGTTATCGCGGCGACAGCTATCCCAGCCCAGGGCAATCAGCCGTGAGGCTCGCGCAGAGCGAGATCGGCAAGCCCTATGTGCGCGGCGGAGTGGGGCCCGACAACTATGACTGCTCGGGGCTGGTAAGCTATTGCATCACCGGCAGGCACGAACGCGTAGGCACCACCTACACCTTCATCGGCTGGCCCCGCGTGTCCGAGCCGGTACCCGGCGACATATGTACCAATTCCACCCACTGCGGCATCTACATCGGCGGCGGCCAGATGATCCATGCGCCACAGCCAGGGCAGAACGTGAAGGTGGGCGGCGTGCAATATCACAAAGGCATGTTCTTCGTACGCCCTCCCTGGTAGTGGTTATCCCGTGAGCGGTGTTTTCCTTCTCCCCTCACCCAGGTAATATAGGCACTCCGCGCCGCAAAGCGCCTTGCGTGGGCCTCTTCGGTGCTATTATGCGACTCAAGTTTGCTATCCACATCACGTGCTCGACCAGAAAAGGACTTTTCTCATGAGAGAGCATCAAACGCAGCTCAGCAGACGGGCTTTCATCGGGGGCACTGCGGCCATTTTCGGCACCGCACTGCTATTCTCCCCCAGCGCCGCATTTGGCGCCCCTACCTCTGCAGACAAGAAAAGGGAAGCAGAAGAAGCGGCCGCGGCCGCGGCTTCCAAACAGGCCGAGGCCAATGAGGCCATGGTGCAGCTGACGGCCTTGGCCCAAGAGGCGGACAAGGCAGCTGCCGACTACTTCACCGCACTCGACGAGCAACAGGCAGCCCAGGATCGCATGGATCAATGCCAGGCGCGCATTGAAGAGATTTCCGGCGAGCTGGCCGACCTCCAGGAACGGTTGGGCGACCGGGCCCGCTCTATGTACCGCTCCGGCAACCTCACTTTTCTTGACCTGCTGCTGGGAGCCACCAGCTTCAGCGCATTCACCCAAAACTGGGACTTGCTAAACAAGATGAACCAGCAAGATGCCGACACGGTGCAACAGACTAAAGATCTCAAAGCGGAGGCAGAGGCTCAGCACGAGGAGTTCACCAAACAGGAGCAAATCGCCGAAGAGAAAGCGCAGGAGTGCGAGCGCATTGCCGAGCAGGCGCAAGCGGCCCAAGAGGCGCAGCAAGCCATCTACAACAGCTTGAGCGCCGAGGTATCGGATCTGCTGGCGCAGCAGCAGGCGGCCCAGGAAGAGGCCAACCGGCTAGCGGCCGAAGAAGAGCTTGAGCGACAGCGTCAAGCCGCCGAGGAAGAGCGGCGACGCCAGCAAGCAGCCGAGCAAGCGCGCAAAACGTATAACGGCGACGACCTCCCCCCTGCCAGTAACAATGTAGTGGCGCGCGCCTATGCGGAAATGGGCAAGCCCTATGTGTGGGGTGCCACCGGGCCCTCCACCTATGATTGTTCGGGGTTGGTGGGCTACGCCCTCACTGGCCACCATCGTCGTATCGGTACCACCTATACCTTTATGGGATGGCCCCGCGTATCCGATCCGCAACCGGGCGACATCGTCACCAACAGCTATCACTGCGGCGTATATATCGGCGGAGGCAAGATGGTCCACGCTCCCCAAACCGGCGATGTGGTGAAAGTTGGATCAGTGTTCCGCGACATGATATACGTGCGCTATCCCGGATAGAATCCTCTAACCCATCGCACTCGTTATCAACCGGGCCCCAAGATACAACCTTGGGGCCCGGTTCATTGTGCCGAGGAGACGTCAATCCCAGAGCAACAATCGGCACACACCTGAAATCTGGTCAGAGTCAAGGCCCTGCCCTACGAACCCACAAAAAGCGTCACCGAAGCCGTAACTTAAGCCGAAAGGGGCAGGTTGTGCTCCGAGACATCCAAAGGACGCTAGTTGCCGGAAGCCCCTTCGTGCAACGGCGCGATAGCCTCCTTGACCATGTCGCGCACCTCGTCTAGCCCTTCGGGGGTTTCCACCCACTGGTGGGTTATAACTCCACACGGCAGCTGGAACCTGCACGCTTCCAGAGCGGCGGCCACGTCCTTCGGCCCTGCCTGCATCCAGCCGTACGAGCCGAACGGAATCCCTACGCGCCCCTCGGGAGCCAGCCCCTTCATATAGCACAAAAACGCTGCCACCGTGGGCATCATTTGCTTGTTGAGCGTGGGCGATCCCACTGCGATATAGCGGGCAGATAGCACCTCCGTCATGATGTCGGACACATGGTTTACTTTCAGGTCGTACAGACGAGCGGGAATGCCCATTTCCATGAACGCCTCAGTGATGGCACGGGCCATGGCCTCGGTAGTGTGCCACATGCTGTCGTAGACCACCAATGCGTACTCTTCCGACTCGCCGGAGCTCCACACCGCGTATTTGGCCAGCACCTCATCCACATGGCTGCGCCAAATCACCCCGTGGGATGGGGCTATCATATCGAATTCGCACTCCGCCAACGCCCTCAGCGCCGCCCTCACGTTCTTCCCGTAGGGCATTACAATATTGGCATAGTATTTCTTTGCCTGGGCCATCACCTCCGGAAGTCCCACCTCGTCATCGAAGCGCTTGGAAGAGGCAAAATGCTGCCCGAACGCATCATTTGAGAACAGAAGACGATCCATCGGGGAATAGGTAACCATATTGTCAGGCCAATGCACCATAGGGGTGTGGACGAACTGCAGTTCTCGTGCGCCCAGAGAAAGCGTGTCGCCGCTCTTCACGGGCAGGAAGTCGAAGTCATCGCCGAAATGAGCCTTTAACCCCCGCAGCCCTTGCGGATCACTACACACAATTTGTGCGTTCGGGCAAGCGGCCGCAATGATGGGCAATGCCCCTGAATGGTCCATCTCCACATGATTGGCCACGATGTAGCTTATCTCCCGTGGATCCACAACGGTGCGAATACGCTCCAGCATCTCATCGGCGAATTCGCGCTTGCAGGTGTCCACCAGCGTTATTTCCTCATCCATGATGAGGTAGGCGTTGTACGTGGAACCGCGCTCGGTGGTATAGCCATGAAAATTCCGCTCGTTCCAGTCTATTCCGCCAACCCACCAAATTCCCGGCTTTATCTCAGTGGCCTGCAGCATTGTCGTAACCTTCCTTTCCCGAAATCCGTTCTGCAAAAGGATATTCTCGCGCATTTCCCACCCAACAGCCACAGGGCCGTTGTTACCAAACTTTTCCCTCCTTATAACAAAGCGGCTGCAAGTTCGCTTGCAGCCGCAAAGAATCAGCAGATGAGTGGGGCCTATACGTCTGCCTCCATATAGGTGTCGAACTCGTGGAGCACCTCTTGGCTGGGCTCTTTCGTGAGCAGCGATACCACCACGATGACAAGCAGCGACACCAAGAAGCCTGGTGCCAGTTCGTAGACAGCAAACCAGCCGCCCAGTGGCGCAATAAAGTTCTTCCACAGCACAACCGTAAGCGCACCGGCCACCATACCAGCAGCTGCACCGGGCAACGTGGTGCGGCGCCAATACAGCGACAGAAGCATCAACGGCCCGAAAGAGGCACCGAACCCAGCCCAGGCATAGGACACGATGTTGAAGATAGACGAGTTTTGATCCAGTGAAATGAAGATGCCGAACAGCAGCACGCAAACCAGCGTGATACGGGCCACAATCATCACTTCGCGGTCAGTCGCGTTACGGCGGAACAGCCCCTTGTAGATATTGTTGGCCACCGCAGAACCGGAAATGAGCAGGTACGAGGAAGACGAGCTCATGGCCGCAGCAAAAATGCCGGACACCACCAGGCCGCAGAAGAACGAAGGAAGCAGCATCTGGGACAGCACGATGAATACGCTTTCCGCCGCCGACTGAGTTGCAAAAGCGGTGGGAATGACCGCGCGGCCAATAAGGCCGATGCATACGGCACTGGAAAGGGAGACGAACAGCCAAATCATGGCAATGATGCGAGATTTTTTGATCTCGCTGGAATGGCGCACCGACATAAAGC
>CANSTH010000122.1 GCA_947649875.1 uncultured Parvibacter sp.
GAAACCCCAACGGCCCGTATGATTTCCGGGCCTTTGTTTTTGCGCTCACTGCGCACCGTTCGGCGGTTGCCAATCATCAAGCCAATCGAAGCACTCCCACCTGGTCTTGCCGCGTTTCGCGAATAGTCCCAATTGCAACCAAGTGTTGAACATAGGCCATGGTCTCTCCCAATATGCACCATCTTTGCAAAGGAGGAATGCTCGTCCAGGTGCTCTGGGGGACGTTCCATCTTATCCTCCTCGCAACATCCCAGCCAGTGCATTCCCCAGCCTTATCGACCACCGTCACAACCTCGTCAAGCCTGCTCTCATGGTGCTGGCGCAACCACCGAATCCGCTCCTCAAAATCATCCCGCAATTCTCCGTGGGCAATGTAGAGCCCCGAGCAACCCAACTGCAAAACGTGGTCCAAACTGCGCAGATACTCGCCTAGCGGATCGTCCCAGCCGGGATGACTCATCAAGCTGGGCGAAAGCATGAACAGAACGTGGTCTCCGCTGATGAGGAATCGGGACCCCGGATGAAAGAGCCCCTTGTGGCCCCTGGTGTGCCCCGGAAGAGCCAAAACCTTCAAGGAGACATCACCCACGGTTATCTCGTCACCATCCGAAACAAAGCTCAGGTTTTCCCTGCCTAAGCCAAAGGCAGGCCGCGCACTCAGGTAGCGGCGATACTCGTCCATTTCGGAAGAGGGCACGCCAAAATGCTCCATTCCTTCTTCCATGGGGCACTTTCCGCCCTCCGGACATCTAAGCCAGTCGGCCCAAAAATCCCCTTCATCAACGTAAACCTTCGAATCTGCCCCCGCGAGCGCAGAAAGCATGCCAACGTGATCCAAGTGCAGGTGAGTGATAAAGTAATCCGCCGTCGCGGGGTTCACACCGATTTCGTCTAGCGCAGCTGTCATGACAGCAAGCCCCCGCCGGCTCTTGGCGCCCACATCAACCACTAAGGCGCTGCCGCCCTCCTTCACCACATAGCAATTCGTAGATTCAATTGGCCCGTTAGCGAAGGGAACCACTATCAGGTACACCTCTGGATTGTCTTGCAACTTCTTACAAAACGCGGCGCTAGCCATACCGGTACTCAACCCCCATGCTTGGCTGCGGGTTCTCCCACCTCTGAACGATGGTTTCGCCACAGGCGATGCGGCAAGTGCCACACTCAAGACAGCCCGCGTAATCGAACGTTCTTTTCCCTGTCTCGTCCCGCTTGTATAGAGCACCAGGGCACACGCGAATCAACTTGTCGAACTCGTCATCAGACGGTTCATCCACCAGCTCAATATGGGCATGTTCCTCATCAACCTCGTACTTATTGGCGGCCAAAAACGCATCAATGTTATCGCGGATATCGAACTCCGTCATAGAGCGCTCACTCCTCCTCGCACATCTTTTACTATGTTCAGCAGCCCCACCTGCTTGACCAGGGGCATCACGGATTTACGCAATGGCTTAACCGGAGTACCGTCGCACACGAACATTTCGTTCATCACATCACGGGCAAGGGCCGGATACTCGTTAAAAATACGCGAGGTAGACTCCATAAAATGGGGGAACCGGCGGAACTGGCGCAAATCCTTGAGCACGAAGCTGTCTTCCAGCGCCTGTTGATAGCCCATAAGCCCGGCTTTGGACGTGTTGCCATTGTCCAGCGCCTTGGCTGCCTCAATACCGGCCATCTGGCCAGCGGCGATGGCGTAATCCATGCCACGCACCTGATATCCCAAATTGACGCACATCATGGCCGACTCCCCGGCCAACAGCACGCCATCGCCCACCATGTCGGGCATCATGTCAAACCCACCCTCTGGCACCATGTGTCCAGAGTGCTCCACCACTTTGCCGCCGCGGATAAGAGGAGCCACCGAAGGATGCCGTTTGAGGTCTTCGAGCATTTGGTAGATGGGCGTCGAGGAATTTGCCATGAGGTCGGAAATGGTAGCTACAATGCCCAGGGAGATAGAGTCGCGATTGGTGTACATAAAACCGCCGCCAATATGGCCATGCGTAGCATCGCCCGCAAACAGCCACGCCGCACCCTCATCGTCGGAGACAGCCAAAATGCGGTCGGTGACAACCGCAGAGGGCAACTCTATCACCTGCTTTATGCCCACCGCCATCGTATGGGGCTCTGGCGTCTTAAACCCTACGGCCTCGGCTGTTAACAGGGAATTCACTCCATCACAAAGAATAACCACCTCGGCGCTGATTTCGTCCTCGGCGGCGCGCACTCCCGTCACTTTCCCCGAACCATCTTTCAACAGCGACTCAACGGCTATGCCGTAAATAGCTTCCGCCCCTGCTTCTTCCGCCTTCGAGGCAAGCCACTGATCAAATGGGCCGCGCAGAACGGTATAGGAATCCTGCCCCTCCTTCAGCATCTCGTCTGACCTGAAACCAATCGTCAGATTCGCATCGGGCGACATCAAGGAAACCCGCTCCGTTACAACGCGTCGCTCCAGCGGTGCCTCTTGCTCGAAGTTTGGGAACACCTTTTTGAGCGAGTGCGAATAAATGCGACCACCTGTCATGTTTTTGGCGCCGGCGTAATTTCCGCGCTCAACCATCAAGACGCTTTTTCCTGCCGAAGCCAGCTCGTAAGCCGCTACCGACCCAGCACACCCGGCTCCAACTACTATTGCGTCAAAATCCGCCATCCCTATTCCTTCTCCCTATCGTTCCAATCATCTTCAAAACGCCGCCAAAACCATTGGCAGCAGACTAAGAAGCCTCTTTCAGCTGCCGCTCGCGCTTTGCGCAGGCGAACACGGTAGCCGGGGAAACGCTCTCTCCTGTATAAAAGCCGTGCAGGGCACATGCCGCCCGTACGCTCGAAGCGTTAGCCACCGAGCAGATCATTTCCGAAAATCCCTTGCTTACCCTGCTGCGCTCGGGAAGGTCGCACACCACATCGAGCAGGCATAAGGTGTCGTTGCGCTCAATGTCCACATACCGCCTTCGAGTGATGTTCAGCGGCCCCATTGCCGTTACGATGGTACGAGAACTGATGTCTTTCACGCGAAGCCCTTGCTCGTGTTCCGAAAACAGCATCTCGTCGAATTCCGAAAGCGCCTGAGACAAGCCATCGATTATGCAGCTGTTCATCGTCTGCAGCGCATAGTTCTCCACCTGGCCGAAATCCTCTGTCTCCTGCAGCTTCTGAAGACAAATGTCCTTGCAAAGACGAACCAACTCTTCCTGCATTGCACCCGCCCCCTTCGGTCTTCTTCTTGGGAAAAAGATACCGAAGGGAGGGGCGTGGCCACAATTCGCTAAAGTCATGAGTCGGATACCAAAACATCGTAGGCCTCATACATTTGCATGAGGCCCATGCCCCGAAAGGCCCTAACGCCGCTGCGCAAGAGCAAGGCGGTCCACTTTGCCTGTATCGGTCGTGGGGATGTCTTCCACCACGTCCAGCACGCGCGGCTTCTTGAACCCTGCAATTCGGGCGGCGCAAAACGCCTGCACCGCCTCCAGGGTCACCTCATGGCCCAACTCGGGCACAATCGCCACGCACACGATTTCGCCGTAGGTGTCATCGTCGCGACCAAACGCCACGCACCGGCTCACCTCTGGCATCTGGGACACCACGTCCTCCACCTCGGCGCAAAACACCAGCTCACCGCCCGTCTTAATAAGCTCCTTCACCCGGCCTTCAAACGAAAACGTCCCATCCGGGGCTTCCCGCAAAAGATCGCCCGTGCGAACCCAGCCATCAACGGGCCCAGGCTGCGCTTCGTAGCCAATCATTTGCCAGGGCGATGTGGCGTAAGCCTCCCCAATCTGCCCTCGAGGCACTTCCCGCCCCTCTTCATCGCAAAGCTTTAGGCCCGTATAAAGTCGAGGGCGCCCAATTCCCCGCGCGTTAAAAGCGGCGGCATCGAAATCTGCCTCGTAAATTCGCTCAACCGTATGGGCAGCGTTTTCTGTGTGGCTATAGCCTCGCTGAACGCACGCAGCAGGGAACACGCGCCATGCCGCCCGCAGCTCATCGACGCTCACATCGGTGCCGCCCAGCATAATTACCCGCACAGACGGGAATGACTGATGCTGCGCTGACGCCTCTTCCGCCAGCTTGTAAATGAACGGAGCAGGTATCACAAAGGCTGCCGTCACGGCATATTGCTGCACCGTGTCCAAAAACGAGCGAGCGTCGAAGCGGGAGGCCATAACAAAAGTCCCACCGGAAAGCAGTATTTTCACCAGATACGAAAGGGCCGCCCGATGGGCAAGGGGAGCCACCGAGAAAAACACGCTACCGGGCCCGTAAAGCAGGTGATCGCGCGAGTCGGCAATGGCGTCAAGCACAAACGAACTATGGGACAAAAGTGCGCCTTTAGCCTTTCCGGTAGTGCCCCCAGTGAACAGGACGGCAGCAGGAGCATCGGGGCGAGGCCGACTTGGAGCAAATGCCTCATCGGGCCCAATCCTCCATGCACGGTCTGCCCAGGAACGGCAACCAGCAGGGAGCTCAGCCCCCTCCCCTACAAGAAGGGGAGGCGCAAACCCATCCGTTCGAATATCCTTCACCGTTTCGGCAAACTTTGGCGAAAAAACCAGCGCAACGCATTTGGCGTCTTCAAGCGCCTGCTCCATTTCACCAATTCGCCATCGGGTGTTGAGGGGCACGAACACCGCACCTATAAGGCTCACCGCCAAAACCGCACTGACAAAGATTGAGCTATTCTCCGCCAGAATAGCCACACGGCACGTAGGGGCAACGCCGTTGTCCCTCAAAACGCGCGCCAGATTCTGAGCCATCCCCAAAAGCTCGCCATACGAGCACTCTCCCTCGTCACTCACCAGAGCCGTACGCCGGCCACGGTCAAATGCCACTTGGGAGAACAACGATCCTATTGTCTGAGCAACCATTGCGCCATTCCTTCTCATCTCTCCCCCGTTTGCCCTGAAAGAAGCAGCGGGTCTGCGGCCCAATGACCGCAGACCCCCGTAAGCCCAGAACGACTACTTGGAAACCACCACGGCCCCGCTGTAGAATTCTTCGATTTGCTCAGGGCTGAACCCAAGCTCCTCAAGAATATCGTCGTTGTCCATGCCAACGGTGGGGGCGCCGCGCCAAATCTGCCCCGGGTTGTTCTTCACTTTCGGAATGGCATTGGGGCCCACCAAATCGCAATCCTTGATGTTCGAATGCCAGGTGGTCAAAGACTCACGCGCCTTGAACTGCGGATTGTTGGGCATATCCTTCCACTGCTGAATACGGCTGGCCGGAATGCCACGGCGATTGAACTCCTCGTCCACTTCCTGGGCGGTGTGGCTTGCGCAATAGGCACGCACGCCCTCTTCCAGCAGCCTGCCGCCCTCCGATGCGTAGGGGCCGTCGTAGTACATAGCCGGCGTTCCCTTGGG
>CANSTH010000123.1 GCA_947649875.1 uncultured Parvibacter sp.
GGCTTGGAGTTTCCCTTCGTTGCGGTTGCGGACTGCTATTCAGTGCGCCCCGATAGCGGCCCGCTCCACTTCGCCGTGCACGATGGCCGCGCAGATGCCGGCTTTCTACTGGAGTCCTTGCCCGACTCCCTAAAAAGGGCTCTGGAAGATGCGAGCTGCGAGCAAGTGCCCGCCACGCTTTCCGGCCATTGGCTCAAGCTTTGCGATGAGGGAAAAAGAGAGGGCCTGCTGGAGAAGCGACGGCTCTTCTATGTGGCCGCCACGCGTGCCAGCGAGGCTATGATGGTATCGCTGTGCGTGAAGGAAAACAAAGAGGGACTGTCGCCCAAAGGGGTGCAGCAGGATGTGCTGGAGGCCTTGTTCGGTGAAGAGGTGCCCCGGGAGGGGGCATCGGTGCCCTACGGCGGCAGCCAGCCTCTGGCCTATTCGTTCGTAGATTCAGATCGTCTATTCAACGAAGAACGGGAAGCGGTTGAGGGGACGGGTTCTGCGAAGCCTGCCCGCTGGGTAGAGTACCCATCGCTCGATTCTCAAATTCGGCCTGCTGTGCTTGACTTGGTTGCCCAACCGGCACCGCTGGTATCCTATTCCTCCCTTGCGGAGAAGGGAGGGGCGGCCCTCGAAGAGGCATTGATGCTGCTAGAGTCCGCTGTCGAGGAAGTGGGTATGCCCGATGCTCTGGCTGGAGAATCGGGGCTTTGGTCGCAGGCGCCCGCTGCGGCCACCTGCGATCAGGAGACGACTCTCGCCGATGAGCGCGGGGGCGCATCGGCTGAACGGTGCGGTGGGACTCGGGAAGACGCGATGGCGGCCGATTTTGGCGATGGAAGCCAAACGGCGCCACCCGCGGAAGCGGCCGACCGAGACAAGGCCACCGACTTCGGGGGCGCCTTGCATCGGTTGTGCCAGCTGGATGCCCTGGCGGGTGCCGATGCCGCCCGTGCTCGTTTCGATGCGGTGGCGGATGCTTACGGGGTTCAGGATCGCTGTCGACTGCGCACGGCGTTCGACCGCTGGCTGTCCAGCGATGTGCGTCGCGAGGCACGAGAGTGGTCTTGGATGCAGCCAGAGCTGTCGTTCCAGGCCGCGTTGGGGGCGGTCACGCTGCACGGGGAGATAGACCTGTTCTGCGCCGATGGCCCCGTTGCCGAATCAGGGGGCACCCGCGCGTTTGTAGTGGATTACAAAACTGGCGGCCATCTTCAGGAGACCGCCAGCCAATTGCATGCCAAGCATCGGCTGCAGGCGCTGTGCTATGCCTACGCCGTGCTGCGGCAGGGGTTTGCCGAGGCTGCATTCGCCTTCGTTCGGGTGGAGCAGGATGACCCCTTGAACCCCGGCCAGCCCCAGGTGGTGCGCTACCGTTTCCGCAGGCGCTCTATTTGACGCCCCATTGGCGATAGTAATCATCGATAGCGGCGGCAATACCTTCGTCGATGACTACGCGCCCCGCTACTTCGCGGCCGGTGAGGTACTCCTTCACCTCCGCCATGGTAACGATGGAGGCCACAGGGAACCCGTAGCGTTCGGTGATCTCCTGCTGGGCGGTAACCACGCCGCCCTTGCCCACCTCCATGCGGTTCAGCGAAACGATGAGCCCCTTCACCTGCACATCGGCGGCCGCTTTCAGGATAGGGTACGTTTCGTCGATGGACTTGCCTGAAGTAGTCACGTCCTCCACCATCATCACACGATCGCCGTCATTAAGCGGCGCCCCCAGGAGATTGCCGGCATCGGCTCCGTGGTCCTTGGCCTCCTTGCGGTTGCAGCAGTACTTTACCTCTTTGCCGTATAGCTCTTGCAGCCCCATGGCGGTAACCACTGCCAGAGGAATGCCTTTGTAGGCGGGTCCGAACACCACATCGAAATCAAGTCCGAAATTGTCGTTGATGGCTTCGGCGTAATAGAGCCCCAGCTGGTGCAGCTGTTGGCCGGTGACATACGCCCCGGCGTTCATGAAAAACGGCGACCGGCGACCGCTTTTCAGGGTGAACTGGCCGAACTTCAGCACATCGCTTTTCACCATGAACTCGATGAATTCGCGCTTGTAAAGGGGAAGCTGCATGGGAGGCTCCTGTTCTATGGGGATTTTCAGTTGGGTCACATGATAGCGCCAGGCGGCAGAGGAGGCAGCGCGATTGGGGTACCATTAGGCAAATGCGCGGCCCCCTTGTGCGGGCGCCGCCCCATCGATCGGCGGGAAGGAGGGCCCATGGGCAATGGAAATGGTCGTGCGAGCGGCGTGGGCGAGGGCGGCGGCAGGGACGAGTCTCCCATGAAGCGCTTGTGGGACGGCATCATCATCGGACATCCCGGCATTGTGATTGCCGCGCTGCTGATCATCGCCTTAGCACAGGCCTGGAGCTTCCTGTTTCCCTCTTCTGCCGGGGCTCCCAACCCAGATGGCTTTCAGAGGGCGGAAATGGTACGGGTGGTGGACGGCGATACGCTGCAGGTTCTGGTGGACGGACAAAAGGAGAAGGTGCGGCTTATCGGCATCAATTCACCGGAATCGGTGGCCCCGGAGGAGGAGCGGAACACCGAAGAGGGGGTGGAAGCTTCCAATTACACCAAGTCGCTGGTGGGGGAGGGCGATGTCGTATGGCTGGAATCGGACGTGAACGATCGCGACCAATACGGTCGCCTGCTGCGCTACGTGTGGCTGGAAAAGCCCGGCAACCCCAACGATCGCAGCGAGATAGAGGCTAAAATGCTCAACGGCATCTTAGTGGCGCAGGGTTATGCTCAGGCGCGCCGCTATGGCGACGACGTGGCTCATTCGGATGTACTGGAACAGTTGGGGCGCGAGGCCGCCGACAGCAACAAGGGAGTGAGCGACTTCTGGAATTGACCGGCGTCTGTGGATGCTATGATGGTGAAAACCATTCGCAATGAGAGGCGGGTCCAAAAAAGCCCATGCAGACATACGTGGCAAACTACCGTTCCCCCGACGGTGCCGATGTGAGCGGCTTGGGGGTGTTCGAATTCGAGAGCGATGCCCGGGTGGGGACCCGCGCCAACCTTCATGATGCGCGATTGAAGCTATTGGAGCTGTTCGGCAAAGACGCAGTAAGCTGGTCCATCACGAAGGTGGAGCGCAAGAGCGCCAAGTCGAAGGTGTCCGATGGCCAGATGGAGCTCGATTTCCGTGATCCGAAGCCTCAGCCAAAGCGCAAGGTCACAAAGGGCTATTGGTAACCGAAGGAGTGATTTCTCGTGAAAAAGAAGAATGTCAAATTTTTGAAAAAGCTGCTGGAGACCCCTTCGCCCACTGGATGCGAAGAGCCGGTGGCTTGTTTGGTGCGCGAGCGCTTGCGCGGCACCGCCGATGAGATTGCCACCGACACCATGGGCACGGTGACCGCCCGGTTGGAAGGAAAGGGCAGCGGTCCCTCTCTCATGCTGGCTGCCCATATGGACGAAGTGGGGTTGATGGTCACCTACATCAGCGACGAGGGCTTTCTGTCGGTTGCCATGGTGGGCGGCGTGGATGCCGCGGTTTTGCCGGGCATGCGCATGGACGTGCATACCAAGTGCGGTGCGCTGCGCGGTGTGGTGGGCCGCAAGCCCATCCATCTCATCGAGCCAGACGAGCGCAAGAGCGTCACGCCGCTGGACAAGTTGGTGATCGACTTGGGTCTTCCCGCCGACGAGGTGAAGGCAAAGGTGCGCATCGGTGATGAGATTACCTACGGTGTGGGCTTCGAGCGCTTCGGGCAGGGCATGGCGGTGTCGCGTGCCTTCGATGACAAGTGCGGCGTGTACGTTGCCGTGCGGGTGCTTGAGAATCTGGCGGCCGCCGGCCGGGCAGAAGGCGATTTCGTGGCTGCTGCCACGGTGCAGGAGGAGATAGGCACTCGCGGCGCCATGACATGCACCCATGCAGTGAATCCCGATGTAGCACTGGCGTTCGACGTTACTCACGCTACCGATTATCCCGGTATCGACAAAACCAAGTATGGCCACATCGTTTGCGGGCGAGGGCCGGTTATTGCCCGTGGGCCGAATATCAATCCGGTGGTGTTCGAACGGCTGGTGGCCGCCGCCGAGGAGGAAGGGATACCTTATCAGCTCGAGGCGGAGCCCTCTGTCACCGGCACCGATGCCCGTGCCATCCAGGTGACCCGGGGCGGTATCCCCACAGGGTTGGTGAGCGTGCCGCTCCGCTACATGCACACTCCTACCGAGGTTGTGTGCCTGGAGGATTTGGAGAACACGATCAAGTTGATAACCCGCTTCGCCTTAGATCTCACCGAAGACCTCTCCTTTGTGCCCGGCATGGGCGGCGCATCTACGAATGCCCAGGAAAAGGTTTCGGATGATGAACAGATTGAAGACGGCTGTATCCTCGCCGCCGACAAAGAAGACTCTCGGATGGATGATGTGCTGGAGGACTTGAACCAAGAGGTGCAGGTGCTCGAGGATTTCGTCTCGTCCGAGGAGTGACCATGGAAAACGAAGAGATTCACGTAGACGACACCAGTTTCCCCTTTGCTCAGCAGGCGGCTCCCGACAGCGAGGCCCAAACAGGGCTCGAAGCGGGAGTGGTTGACGTGGCCGACATGGACGCCGATGCCTGCGATGCAGGTGTAGACCCGCTGGCCATGGAGGTGCTTAGCCGCACCTATGGCACCGCTGCCGAAGAGCTTACCAGCGGTGCCGGTGTGTGCCACGAGCGGCGGGGCAACTAAACGACTGGAAAGCGATTCTGAGCGCGGGCGGTGCTTGCGATTCAGGGTCATCCATCACTACGACCAGCCAGATGAATTCGCTCTGGAGGATGCATGAAAGACAACGGGCAAAAGACCATTGCCAAAAACCGCCGCGCGCTGCACGACTACGAGGTGCTAGAAACCTTCGAGGCGGGGCTTGAGCTCACTGGCACAGAGGTGCGTTCGCTTCGCGACAACAACTGCCAGTTAACTGACTGCTTCGCCCTCATTCGCGATGGCGAGCTGTGGCTGAACAACGTGCACATTTCCCCTTACGTGAACGGCACCTACAACAATCCGGATCCCGACAGACGTCGAAAGATGCTGATGCACAAGCGTCAGATTCGCTACCTGCACGAGAAGGTGAAGGAGAAGGGGCTGGCCATTGTGCCTTTGCGGATGTACTTCAACGACCGGGGGCTTGTGAAGGTAGAGGTGGCGCTGGCGCGAGGCAAGAAGCTCTATGACAAGCGGCAGTCCATGAAAGAGCGTGATACCAAGCGCGAGATAGACCGAGAGATGAAATCCCGCAGCCGCTAGGGGCCCTTTTGTCTAACGGGACCGTGGCAATCTGCGGTGTGTCCGCACTGTTGGCAGGACCGAGGATAAGATGTAACGCACAGGGCGATAAGCCTGACTTTGG
>CANSTH010000124.1 GCA_947649875.1 uncultured Parvibacter sp.
CCTGACCGTAGAATCCGTTTTTCACGTTCTCCTTGCCAAGAATCTTGGCGAATTTCAGAAGCAGCCCACCCGACCCGCAACACGGGTCATACACTTTGCGGACCGAGTCTTTGTCGGCAATAACAATACGAGCCAAAAGTTCGCCAACCTCCTGCGGCGTGAAGAATTCACCACCGGACTTGCCCCCGTTGGAGGCATACATGGTCATGAGGAATTCATAGGCATCGCCAAAGGCATCGATAGAATTGTCTTGGAACGCACCCCCGAAATCGAGACCACCGACCTTTTCGATGAGCTTGCGCAGCTTCTTGTTGCGCTCGATGACCGAGCCACCGAGCTTCGCCGAGTTCACATCCATGTCATCGAAAAGACCTTTGAGATCGTCTTCGCTCTCCGTGCCTACAGCTGACCCCTCGATGTCCTTGAACACCTGCGCAAGAAGCTCGTTGAGGTCCTTGCCATCCTCGGTCTTGCTCATGCCGTCTTTATCAACCGAATTGAGGATGTTACAGAACAACTCGCTTGGAAGGATAAAAAATCCTTTTTCCTCTACTGTTGCTTTGCGTCCGTATTCTGCCTGTTCGTCGGACATCTTCGAATAGTCGAAGTTCGGATCGCCTTCTAGTTCTGCAAGATAAGCACTCAGATTCTCGCTTATGAAGCGGTAGAAAAGCGTATTCAGGACATACTGCTTGAAGTCCCATCCGTCAATACTGCCACGCAGATCCTCCGCGATAGACCATATGGTCTTATGCAGCTCGGCTCTTTGTCGCTCTTTGGTGGTTGTCATGCATTCCCCAGTCTTGTTGTCGACAGATTGAGAAATTATAGCTTTAGTCGAACCCTTGGAATTAGCAAAAGCACCGATGAAAAGGTAGACAATCCCCCCAGGGGATCAATTTCCCCAGTCCAGCAAGCAAAAAGCCCCGGCCGAAGCCGGGGCTGTTAGTTTTGGTCGCGGGAGCTGGATTTGAACCAACGACCTCCGGGTTATGAGCCCGGCGAGCTACCAGACTGCTCCATCCCGCAATTTGGAGCGCCTTCAAAAGGCAAGGATTTATATTACTCGCTTCCCGCATAAAAGCAAGCATTAATCTGAAACATTCCATAAACGGCAGCGAACCATGGAGATTCACCGCTCAAAGAGACAATTCATCCTCATTTGCCTGCCCCTCTGCCCCAATCGTTACAATAGCTTGATGCACTTAAGGAGGCACCGTGTTCAAAGTTCCCGCCCAATACCTTACCCTCATCGCCTTCGCCGTTTGGCTTCTGGCCGGCTTCAACGTTTTTCGCCTTGGGCTGATTGCCTGCCTCGATGGAGCAGCGCCTTGGTGGCTTCTCCTCGTCGGCATCCCCGCCGTGTTCGTCGTGTTCCACATGATGTTCTCGAAGCTGGTGGGCAAGCACACCGTGCGCATTCGCTCGAAGCGCACCCATGTGCTGAAGTTCTTCGATCTCAAGGGTTACATCCTCATGACCATCATGATGGGCGGCGGCATCGCCCTGCGCAATCTGAACATTGTGCCCGGCTGGTTCGTTGCGTTCTTCTACACCGGTCTGGGGCTTGCCCTCTCATTGGCAGGCATCGGCTTTCTTGTCCATTACATAAAGAAAGAGCGCATCGTGAGATGCCCCGTCACCAAGAAGAGCCACCCCATCTCCTAACGCGTTTCCAAGCATCTGTGCATTGGCGCGCCCCAACGCACCCCTTCGCGCCGTTACCCGCGCAAGGCCGAACCGCCCTCTCGTAACCGGATGAAAGCCCTCCGCACGCCCGCTCTGAAGCGGGCGCTTACAGCGACCATCGCGAATGAACTATACTTTCCCCCATTAAGACAAACCAGGAAGGCCCCCATGTCAGATACGCCCCAGATTGATGCCGTGTTGTTCGATTGCGATGGCACCCTCATCGACACCTACGAGATAATCCTCGCCTCCATGCGCTACTCCATAAACGAGGTGCTTGGCAAAAGTTGTACAGACGCGGAGCTGATGCACGGGGTGGGCACACCGCTTATCGACCAGATGGTGCACTTCTGCGATGGCAACCGCGCGCTGGCCGACTGCATCATCCAAATCTATCGCGACCACAACGACATCGTGCACGACGCCAACGTCCGCGCCTTTCCCGACACCGCTGCTGCGCTGGAACGGCTGCAAGCGGCAGGCATCAAGATGGGAGTGGTCACCTCCAAGCGCCACGCCATGGCAGCACGCGGCCTTGAGATGAGCGGCATCTCCCCCTTCCTTCCCGTGCTCATCGGCCATGACGACTGCGAAACCCATAAGCCCCAGCCGGGTCCCATCCTGCTGGGCTGCGAAATGCTGGGCACCGCCCCCGCGCGCACCCTCTACGTAGGCGACAGCCCCTACGACATCCAGGCAGGCAATGCCGCCGGCTGCCCCACCGCCGCCGCGCTGTGGGGCATGTTCTCCGCAGAAGAGCTGGCCGCCCAGAGCCCCACGTACACGGCTGCCACCCTCACCGAGCTTCTAGATCAGCTGGCCATCCCCGCCTAGAGCAATTGTGCGAGGAAGACCAGGCAGCCCCTTCCCGCGAAACCACTCGGGCACAGTTTCGCCTGCCCCTATCCATTCCGATCAGCAACACCCGCGGCAGGGTACTTCCAATGCGTCCTGCCATCCATAACGCCAGAAAAACCCACCTATTGCAGGTAAACAGTCTTATGGCAAAGGAGCCGAACCAGGCTAAGGGACTCACCAGCAGACTATAGTTGACCCAGCAGGCCAACTTAGAAAGAGGCGTCCATAGCCATGGGCAAGAACAACCGCAAAGCCACCGATGCGACGCAAGACGTGCAGAACGCGCATCCCTCCTCCCACGAGAGCAAGCGCCAGCGGGAACGGGCCATCGTGCGCGCCAGCTTTGTGGGCATCTTCGGCAACCTGGCGCTCACCCTGTTCAAGTTCATCGTGGGATTTGCCTCCCACTCCATCGCCATCATCTTGGACGGCGTGAACAATGCCACCGATGCCCTTTCCTCCATCATCACCATCGTGGGCACGAAGCTGGCCGGGCGCCGGCCGAACCGCGCCCATCCCTTCGGCTTCGGACGGCTGGAGTACGTCACCTCCGTGATCATAGCCGTCATCATCTTGGCCGCCGGCGTCATCTCGCTGCGGGAGTCCATCGACAAGATACTCCACCCCGCAAACACCAACTACACCGCCACCACCATCACGGTGATCATGGTGGCCATCGTGGCGAAAATCGTCATCGGCGTGTACTTCCATCGGCGCGGCAAGGCCACCAACAGCCAGGCGCTCATCGCCTCCGGCATCGATTCCGACTACGATGCGGTGCTCTCCGCTGGAACTCTGGTAGTGGCCATAGCCCAGCTGGCATGGAATATCAACATCGACGGCATCGTGGGCCTCATTATCTCTCTGGTGGTGTGCAAGGCGGGCATCGAGGTGCTGGGGCAGGCGCTGGCGCCCCTCATCGGCACGCGCGAGGACGACAAATTCGGCCGTCAAATCCGTGAGTACGTGGAAAGCTTCCCCGCCGTGCAGCGGGCGGACACCCTGATGCTGGACAACTTCGGCCCCAACGAGATCATCGGCAGCGTGAAGATAGAAGTGGCCGACACAATGACCGCTCGCGCCATCTCAGAGCTGTCCCGCAAGATAGAGGCGGGGGTGCGGCAGAAGTTCAACGTAACGCTGGTAGTCGGCATCAACGCCGTGAACGAAACCGGTGCCTTCGGCGAAATGCGCCGCAAATTAGAGGAGCTGACGCGGGCCAACCCCTCCGTTATCTCCTTCGGCGGCTTCTACGGCGACGAAGACGCCCGCACCGTGTACTTCAACTTGCTGCTGCAGTTCAAATGCGATGGCGAAAACGTGCAGCGGCAAATTGTCGAGCAAATGAAAGAGGCTTTCCCTGCCTACACCTTCGAGGCCGAATCCGACTACGACTATGAAGGATGAGAAATGGCATAGGCCATCTACAGGTCCAACGCCAGCAGCCGAGGGTTTCTGTGGTGCCCCAGATTGCCGTGAAGCGGCACCCGAGCGCACTCTGGTGCGCGAAGCGGTGCCGGTGAGGGGCAAGATGGGGTGCCACGGGAAGCCTTGGCGGACGAGGCGTTCCGATGGCCGTCAGGCCATCGGAACTTACTTCGTCCCGAAAATTCTATCGCCGGCATCGCCCAAGCCGGGCACGATGTAGGCGTTCTCGTTCAGCCCCTCGTCAACTGCGGCCACGTAGATGTCCACATCAGGGTGGGCCGCCTGCACCGCAGCAATGCCCTCGGGAACAGCCACCAGATTCACCAGGCGGATGTTGGTGCAGCCGCGCTTCTTCAGGCTGTTGATGGCATCCACCGCGCTGCCGCCCGTGGCAAGCATCGGATCCACCACAATGACCTCGGAGGTCTCAAACCCTTCCGGCATCTTGTAGTAGTACTCGGTGGGCACGTGGGTTTCCTCGTCGCGCACCAAGCCGATGTGCCCCACATGGGAAAACGGCATGAGCTCCAGAAGCCCGTCCACCATGCCCAACCCCGCGCGCAAAATGGGCACGATGGTGAAGAACTCCTGCTTGAGCACCGGGAACTGGGAAGCGCAAATGGGAGTTTCCACTTCCACCTGCACCGTTTCGAAGTCCCGCGTGATCTCGTAGCCCATCAGAAGCGATATCTCTTTCAGCAGCAGGCGGAAATCCTGCGAAGAAGTGTTCTTGTCGCGCATCCGGGTAAGCTTTGCCTCGATAAGTGGATGGGAAATAACGTGAAGACGGCCCATGACGGCTCCTTTGGATTGGGATTCAAGTCGCCAAACATTGTAGCCGTTTCCCGCCCGCAACAAAAGAAATCCCCAGCGGGGCCGATTCGAATTTGCAAGGGGGGTGAGGGGAATCGAATCGGGCCCGCTGGGGATTTCGCCGTAAAGCGCCTCCTCGAGGCGGGGGCGCAGGCGGTTTGCCCGCAGCCCCCGCACGAGAGGCGTTTCCCACTTCCTTGGCATCTGGGGCTTGCCGAGGAAGGCCGGGGCATTGGGAGCCCCGGCAAGAAGTTAGATCCTAGTAGAACATGAACACGCTGATGCCCAGGTTGTAGAAGGCAATGCGCATGCAGATGGCGCCGATGACCGCGCAGATGACGGCCACGATGCCCAGGGTCACCCACATCTTCGGCTGCTTCTTGGCGAAGATGGCGCACAGCAGCGGAGCAACAGCACCGATGACCACGGCGCCCAGCCA
>CANSTH010000125.1 GCA_947649875.1 uncultured Parvibacter sp.
TCGGCCCTACTCCGCTTGGCCGGACCTCGCTCCGACCTGCCGAACCGGCCCATCCGCAATGTCCTGCCGCCCGACAGCGTTTTCTGGGCGCCGCCTTCAGTTTTGGTCGCGCAGCTTCTTCAGCTTGGCCAAGGCCTCGGGGGAGATGCGGTCGGCTACGGTGTTTTTGCGGGCCACCTCCGGCCGCTCGTCGAGGCGCACCCCCTCGTAGTATTCGCCCACCTCGTGAGAGAAGCCATCGGCGCTCATGCGGTCGATGCCTCCGCCAAATACTGTGTCTTGGATGGTGGCGTCGGAGGTTACCACCAGGGCTTCTACCATGCGCTCACGAGCATCGTGGGCCAGTTTCTCTATTACCTTGTCGGCCGATTGTCCGGCAGGGGAAAAGATGATCTGCACGCCGCCTATCGTTTCGGGACGCCCCTCTGAGAACTGGTTCTTGGCGCCATCGAACACGATGACTGCCTTGTATTCGCGCCCAGCGAAGTTCACCACATCGTTAATCAGCGTTTCGCGCGCCTTGTTGAAAAAATCGTCGGTGTAGTCTTCTTCGTTTACCGCCCGATAGCGGTATCCGCTGCGTAGCACGTTGTAGCCGTCTACGATGAGCATCTTCTTTCGCTGGCGCACCATTGCGAAATTCCTTGCGATCTAGAAGTTCTGCCGAAGCCACTCGTACATGAGGGCGGTGCCCGCCTGGGCCACGTTCAACGAGGAAACCGCGCCTTCCATGGGCAGTTTCACGGCGAAATCACTGGTGTCGAGCGCCAGGCGCGACACTCCTTCTGCCTCATTTCCCAGCACCAGCACGATCTTGCCCTTCAGATTGGCCTTCCATACCACCTCGGATGCGTGCTCGCTGGCGGCGGCCACCCAAAACCCCTCTTCCTTAAAGCGTTCCAATGTGGAGGCGATGTTGGCCACCTGGGATACGGGAATGTGGGCGATGGCTCCGGCGGAGCTTTTGTAGGTGGCGGGCGTTACCCGAGCTGCCCTTTTGTTGGGGATTACCAGGCCGCTGGCGCCCACCGCTTCGGCGCTGCGCGCAACGGCGCCCAGGTTGCCGGCATCAGTTATGTGGTCGCACACCACGATGAGCGCCCGCCCGTTGTGGGCTTCGGCGTAATCGTTGGCCGCATTTAGCAAATAGGTGCCGTTGACATATTCGAAAGGGCGACTCTCGGCAATAAAGCCCTGATGACTGCCGCGCTCTGAAATCTCGTCCAGCTTCTTCTTGGATATTTGCTTGACGGGCACTTCCAGGTTCTTTGCCTTCCGCAGTAGATCGTTCACCAGGCTGTCGCGCTTCACGTTGTCGGCCATGAGGATGTACTTCAGGGGCATGCCACTGCGCATTGCTTCCAGTATGGGGCGACGGCCTTCTATATAGTCTGCCATTGGGGCCTCTTTCGAAAAAGGAGTTTACAAACGCATTAGTGTAGCACAGCGTCCAATGACGCCCCTACGGACGAGCGCGGTGTAGCCATAAGGTGGAAGTAGGCGGGCGTTTATTCCCCGAAGTTCTCGATGAGGTCCAGCAACTCTTGGCGGGAATGGACGTCTAGCTTTCGATAGATGTTGCGCAGGTGGGTGCTGGCGGTGCCCGAAGAGATATAGAGGTCATCGGCGATGCGGCTGGATGAGCGGCCCCGGGCGAACAAGTAGAACACCTCGGTCTCGCGCCGCGACAGCTTGTAGGTGACGGCAATCTGGTCGCAACGGTCGCGGAAGCGCTGGCGAGTGGGCTCACCCTCATCATCGTCCGGCTCGTTCGTAATGGCGATCACCCGTCGCTCGTTCAGCACGAACATGTAGTCAAACAGCAGGATGGCCAGCGTAATGGCGGCAATGGCGCTGGCGTACTGCATTCCTAAAAAGCCGTTCAACTGGTTGCCGATGAACAAGCCGGCGGTAAGGCTGCCCTCTCCGAAGCAGAACACCACAACGGGGCTCACTTTGGAATTGCGCGAAATGACGGCGAATAGACTCCAGAATACCGCCTTGAGGCAGATATACCCGGCCAGCGCCACAATTTGGAAGGCCATGTTGCGCTCGGTCATGGCCACCGACAGCAGCACGGCCCCCATCATCACCAATACAGCGGTGCGATACATCAGCAAGAAGCGGTCCTGGAACGTGGACTTGCCCTTGTACACCTGGAAATAGAGCAAAAACCCGATAAGCGGCACTTCGGTAGCCAACAGGAAGAAGAATGCGAATTGGGTATTGGAAGGTCCTTCTCCGGCCGGCATGTAGTTCATCAGCGCCAGCACCACCCCCAGCAGTACGGCGGCAAGCGAGATACGGGGGAGAAAACCCATTTGGGCGAGATCGTGTCCATCGTTGCCCTCGTCATCCTCTGCGCCGTCGGCTCGGAGCGCCTTTACAATACTGGCGGCGTTCTCCGATTCATCGGCAGGTGCGTTGGGCACGTTGGGCACGCTGCGACCGAATCGGAAGAATACCCAAAGAGACAGGGCGGGAAGCACGCTTACCACTGTCACGGTAATGCTGGTGGGCAGCAGCGCAAAGGCGAAGTAAAGCGGAGCGGAAAGGGCATAGGCTGCGCAGATGCTGGTGGCGGAGTGAGGGGCGCGCGACCCCAGGAACCATCCCCAAAGTGCCAACATGTAGGCGCTGCCGATGCCGGTGAACACCGCTCCCAGCCAGAAGCACACCATGCCCTGGATGCTGTCGTCAGAGGCGTTGGCGGCGGCAATGGTGCCGGCGAACAAGATGAGGCCGACAACCACCAGCACGCCGGTTTCAGAAAAGGAGTGGGCCATCGCCCGCGAGCACACCCCCATGAGAGCCAGCGACACGATGAGCACTGCCATAGAGGCCATATAAAAGCTGGAGAACGTGAACGAATGACCGGCCGATGTATAGAGCAGGCTGTGGAAGAACACGCTGGAAGTCCACGTGAAATTCAAAGCGAATCCAACGGCAAATGGCCAGGAAACGCTTTCCTTGAGCTTTGTCGGCACGAGATATCCCCCCTGTTTTGCGATGAGGATATAGTATCAAACCCTGTTGCCCTCACTTGCCACAAATCAAAGGGGTTTATGGGGCGGCGATTTAGCTGCTCGACTGTGAACAGGTAAAACGCAAAAATACCGTAAAACACAGTAGGGTGAGATTTGGGGTGCGGGCATGTTTTACCGCATTTGCGTAGATTGTTCGGCCACTGAAATTAACGGATAGTTAACGGCGGAATCCATGGGGGATTCCCAATTTCCGTACATCCCCCGTGCATTTCGGGGGATAAGAGAAAGAGAGGGAGATATGGGGGAGAAGGTTACTCATACCCTAACCCGCCGCAGCTTCATGAAGATGGCAGCTGCAACCGCGTCTATCGCAGCGCTCTCGACGGGCATCACCGTTGACGCGCTGGCCGAGACAGCGGCGCCCGCGACCGCGTCCGACGGCAACGTCGAGCGCATCCGCACCGTGTGCCGTGCTTGCGGCAAGATGGAATGCGGCGTGTGGGTGACGGTGCAGGACGGCAAGGCCATTCGCGTGGAAGGCGATCAGTCCGCCTTCACCAGCCGTGGCAACTGCTGCACCAAGAGCCAGTCCTCAATGCAGGCCTGCTACCATCCCGACCGTCTGCGCTACCCGATGAAGCGCACCCGCCCGAAGGGCGAGGATCCCGGTTGGGAGCGCGTCAGTTGGGACGAGGCCATGCAGATTGCGGCCGACAAGTTCCATGAGGTGTCCGACAAGTACACCGGCACTGCCATCTTCACCATGAACGGCACCAGCCGCATGTGGGCCATGGGCGGTTATGCCACTCTGGGCATCATCACCGGCGGCGTCAACCACCATGTGGCTTCCTGCATCTGCAAGGGCCCGCGCTTCCTGACCACCTCCACCACCGACCAGTACGGCTCCAACTGGATGACCTCCGTTACCGAGCCGCGCGTGTACGTGGAGTGGGGCGGCAACATCGAGTACTCCAACTACGATGACTCCTGCCGCAACGTGGTGAACGCCACCCAGAGGGCCGACACCTTCATCATCGTCGACCCCCGCATGACCGGTGTGGGCAAGGAAGCCGATTACTGGCTGAACGTGCGTCCCGGCACCGACGCCGCTATCGCGCTTGCGTGGGCTAAGCTCATCTACGACAACGGCCTCATGGACGAGCTGTACATGAAGCGCTGGACCAACGCCCCCTTCCTGGTGGTGGAGGACATGGAGCCCTCCGGTGGCTGGATGGTGGACAACTCCGGTGCCCACGACATGAAGACCCGCCTGCTGAAGCAGTCCGACATCGCCGAGGACGGCTCCTATCAGAAGTTCTTTGTACTGGATGCCGCCAAGGTGGCTGCTGGTGCCACCGGCAACGATGCCCTGTCGTTCTTCGATGCCGAGATCTCCCAGTGGGACGGCGAGGCCATCACTACCGATGAGGCTATGAACCGCGGCCAGGTGGTCATGGAGGGCACTCCCTGGGAAGGCTGGCTGGTAGAGCCCTCCCAGTTCACCACCGGCATCGACCCCACTCTGGTGGGCGAGGTGGAAGTGACGCTGAAGGACGGTAGCGTTCATAAGGCCCGTACCGTGTGGGCCTACTACGTGGATATGCTGCAGAACAAGACTCCCGAGTGGGCGAGCGAAGTAACTGGCGTAGACGCCAACATCATCCGCGATGCCTGCCTGGCCTGGGCTACCCGTCCCGAGGGTCAGCCTTACGGCAATGGCGGCATCCACATCTCCCTGGCCATGGACCAGAACGGCAACAACTACCAAACCATTCGCGCCATTATGATGCTGTCGCACATGACCGGCAACATGGACACCCCTACTGGCAACCGCGGTCCGACGCATGCCTACATCAACGACGAGTGCTGGCTGCCCTACTTCATCTTGGGCCGCACCTTCGACGCCAGCCCCGAGGCCGGTTCGAAGTACGACAAGAACGCCATGATGACTGGCGGCGACGATTGGCCCATGACCAAGTGGTACGGCCAGTGGTCCGAGCCCCACAGCATTTGGCGCGCTGTTATCGACCAAGATCCCTATCCCATTGTGGCCGGCGCCAACGACTCTGGCTCTTTCATGAACCAGGGCAGCTCGATGATGGCGTGGGAGGCCATGAACAAGCTGGACTTCTGGATGGAGGCCAACCTGTGGCATCATCCCACCGCCGATTGTGCCGACATCTTGGTGCCGGTGTACCATTGGCTGG
>CANSTH010000126.1 GCA_947649875.1 uncultured Parvibacter sp.
GAATCTTGCCGTTATCGTTCTCACTCCACACCCAGTCGCCCTGCTCGATGCCCAGCTCCTCTGCGTCCGCCGGGTTGATCTCCACACGCGGCGCCGGCCACAGCTCGCGGCACCAGGGCAGCTGCCGATGCTCACTGTGGAAGTACACAGGGATGCGGCGGCCGCTGGTGGCGATGAAGGGGTACTTCTCGCACATCTCGGGATTGGCGGTGGGGGATAGCGGTGGCTCTTGGTAGGTGGCCAGCAAATCCTCCTCGTCTTCGGGCATGAAGGTCTCGATGAGGGTAGACCACAGCTCCATCTTGCGGGTGGGGGTGCCAAATCCCGGCTTGCCAAATTCCTCCAGTGCGTTTTTGTCGCCGAAGGCTTTGAGCGGCATCATACCGGTCTCGTAGCGGCGGTAGGTGCCCCAGGTGGCCGGCGCCACTACCTTTGCGTCCTTCCAGCCGTTCTGTTGGAAGTCCTCGCAGTACTCCTTCCACGTGGTGGGCTCGCCCTGCCGTCCCTCGTTCAGCATGATGTCCAGGTTTTCCTCATAGGTGGGCCAGGGGTTGTCGGCCGGGCCCCACTGCTTGCCCATCTCTTTGTAGATGCGGGTGGCAATCTCGATGTCGTGCAGGGTGTCGGCCGGCGGTTCGATGGCGCGCACGGTGGCTCCCTGGCCGCCAGAGGGGCCTTGGGACATACGGGGGCAGTTGGACTCCAACCAATGCTGCGCGGGCAACAGGATGTCGCTCATGCCGGCAGTGGGGGTCTTCCACAGATCTTCGCATACGAAGAAGTCTACCTGCGGGAAGGCGCGCCACTTCTGCAGCGAGTTGGACATGCACATGAAGTCGCCAGTGGAGCACCAGCCGAACTTCAGCGGGTAGGGCTCACCGGTTTCCACGGCCTTCCAGATGGAGGCGTCGTCGGCCCAGCCTTGCCACCAGCCCAAAAGCGGGTAGTCGTCGATGCCCACCATTTTGTTGAACTGCTCGGCGGAGATGTTGGGGATGCCGGGGGCCACGGCGCCCAGGCCCGCTTTGAAGATGAACTGCCCCTGGGTGCCACCGCGATGGCCGCCGGGCACGTCCCAGTTGCCGGAAAGGCTGATGTAGGCGTCCAGCGCGCGAACGGTGGCGATGGCGTTGCAGCTGTGCTCGATGGCCAGCTGGTACTGGATGCCGCCGTTGCCGTAGCCGGTGGAGGGGTAGATACGGGTGGCGTGGGTCTTGGCCGCCTGCTCGATCAGCTCGGCCTTCACGCCGGTTATCTCGGAAACCTTTTCGGGGGTGTACTGGGCAACGCGCTCGGCGAAGTACTCCCACACGGGACGTACGGTGGAGGTGCGGCCGTCTTTCAGGGTTACCTCGAATTGGCCGAACAATGCCGGGTCGATGTTCGGGTCGAATCCAGTGGGATCGGGCACCCAGCCTTGGGACACGCCGGGCAGCAGATGCTCTTGCATGCCCTCTTTGCCGGCAGTGGGGGGAGTCCACACTTCGCCTTCCCAAAGGCCGCTGTCGGCATCGAAGTAGGTGAGGGCGCCGGCGATGTTGTCCCACACCATGAAGCGGCTGGGGCTGCCGCCCTCTACCAAGTCGGATTCCTTCAGCAGGCGCGTCTTCATGTCGAACTTGCCCGAGGTGAACCGGAAGGACTCGTAGCCGGTGGCCTCGATGTCATTGCATACCAGGAAGGGGCCGTTGGTCCATTTCTTGGCGAAGAGGTCATCGTAGAGGTCGTTCTCGATCAGGACGTTCAGCCATCCCATGGCCATGGCGCCGTCGGTGCCGGGGCGCAGGTTCAGCCACACATCTGCCTCTTTGCCCAGGTTGGTCATGCGAGGGTCTACCACGATGTGGGTGTCGGCCTTCTCCGCCACGTCTACCACGGTGCGGCAAGAGTCGTCGTAGTTGGAAAGCTCGGGACCGGTGCCCCAGGAGGTGTACACCTTCGGGCGTCCTACGGTTTCCATCCAGGAGGCCTGCATCATCGACTGGATGGCGGTGGCGAAGAAGCGCGGCCCCTTGCACACCTGCCAGGGGATGGCCATGTTGGGCGAGCCGGTGAGCTGCCCCAGCGCCCCATAGGCGAACATGCCCCAGATGCGGCTAGTGCCCGACATGCCGAATAC
Organism: uncultured Parvibacter sp.; assembly: GCA_947649875.1. GTDB lineage: Bacteria > Actinomycetota > Coriobacteriia > Coriobacteriales > Eggerthellaceae > Parvibacter. The sequence continues at coordinate 2,120 of CANSTH010000126.1, forward strand.
GGTTTCGCCGCCGTAGCGGTCCATGCATTCCTGCAGCTTCTGGGCGATGGTGGCCATGGCCTCGTCCCAGCTGATGCGCACCCAGCCGGGATCGTCGTCGCCGCGGGGGTTGGTGCGCTTCATGGGATAGTACAGGCGGTCGGGGTGGTAGGCGGCCTGCAGCGATGCCTGGCCCTTGCCGCAATGGTTGCCCATCGACTGGAAGGCGCTCTCGTCTCCTTCAGTGCGAATGGCGCGGCCGTTTTCCACGATCACCCAAACGCCGCACTCCATTTTGCCGCAACCGCGGCAGCAGCTGCGTATGCGCTTGATGCCTTCCTTCTCGGTGGTTTCCTGGGGGTCGGCCTGCGCAAGGCCAACGGTTTGCGTTGCAAGAGCAGTCGCGGCGGCAGTGGCAGCGGCCACTTTCATGAAGCTGCGGCGCGACAGGGTCATTGTGCTCATGCATCCTCCTCTCGTCTTTTGCGGATGGCGTAAACGTAAGGCGCGAACAAGGGCATGAAACCAAGCCTTAGACCCGATTGACCCAAATCGGGCGAAAAGCACGATGGTATTGACGTGGGAAAATGCAATTCGGTATAAAGAAAACCAAAGAAACTGGGTTCATGGTGCCATCGGCTTCTATAATGGGCACCGCTTTGGGGCTGCCGCAAAAGGCAAGGGGGTTCATGTGACTGGTTCTGTTGTCGAATCAGGAAGACTGCGCTCGCGTTGGCGCTACGTGAAGGGCATGATATCGCTTCCGGTTGTATCGATAGGCGTGGCCTTTGGCTGCGCCCTGTCCTGGGTCATGATGGCGTTCCAGTGCTTGGGCATCTTCCATGATTTCCCCAACGGCGAGGCGCTTATGGACGAGGTGTATCTGATTTCCATTGTCGTTACCGCTGCAACGTTGGGCTTCATCGCTGTCTTTCACAAGCAAGTGCGATCCATTTTGGGCACGAATGCAATGCGCGTGGTCATCCCGTCTGTATTGGCCGCCAGCACAGTGCTCATGTACGCCAGCGGCGCGCCGGGGGCGGCGGGTACGGTGGCTGTTTGGGCCAGCGGCGTGTTGTCGGGGGTGTCCTCCGCGTTCTTCCTCATGTATTTCGGAGTGGTGCTCAGCATGTTGCCGCTGCGGGAGAGCATTGTGGCCATTGCCACCGGCTACGGCCTCTCGACGGTGGTTTTCTCGCTGTATCTGTTCTTTTCCCCGTTTGAAGCCACAATTTGTGCCGCCACTACCGCACCTTTGGGGGCAGTGTTCCTCTACTACGGCGTGCGCACGTTGGGGTTGCAGAAGCAGCAGGAGAAAGACCCGCTTCCGCCCCAAGAGATGCCGGCCAATCCAGCCGATCGAAAACTGCTGAGGCGTCTCACCATTGCGTTTTCCCTGTGCATGTTCGTCGCAGGCATCGCCTACGAGCTCTCGCGCACCTTGTATGTGCAGATGGGGGCATTTGCCCAAGAGACGGTTGCCGGATATGCCATCTCGCAGGTCATTGTCACCACCATCGTTGCGCTGGGGTCTATGGTGTTGGCCCTTGCCTTGGCCGCGGCCCGCAGCTCGTGGGGGCCGCAGTTGTGCTATCGGCTCACGGTGTTCTTCTTGCTGCTGGGGGTTTTGCTGTTACCCGCACCACTTTTGCTTCCTGAGCTTTCTGTGATATGGCCCCTGGCCATCAACAACGCCTCGTTTCTCTGTCTCAATATGATGATGTGGGTGCTGCTGACGGGCACATGCCGCCGGTTCTTCACCACGTGCCTGCGCACCTTCGCCAGCATTCGTTGTGCATGGGCGGCAGGCCCGCTGTGCGGCATGCTGGTGGGGCGGTGGCTCTTGGCGGATGGCCAGCTCACGGCGCCCAGCTTGTTTGTGGCGGCGCTCATCTGCGCCTCCCTGCTGGTCATCATGGAGAGTTTCGTGTTCACCGAGCGCACCTTGGGGCGCACCCTCGACCTTATGCCCACTTCGCAACAGGGACATTTCCAAGAGAGCTGCCGTCGTGTGGCCGAGCGCTATGGCCTTACCGAGCGCGAGCTAGAGGTTATGGTGCTGTTTGCGAAAGGGCGCACCCTTCCCTACGTGCAGAAGGAGCTGTACCTGTCCAAGAGCACTGTTTCCACCCACCGTCAGCACATCTACCAGAAGCTGGGGGTGCACACCTCTCAAGAGATGATCGATCTCATCCAACGGGAGAGGGGATAGGGGCACATCTGATATAAAAGCGCCCCGCGGGGAGGAAAGCGGGGCGCTGGGACAGGGGTCTGTCGGGTGTGGCGTAGCTGTTTGGGGCCTTTCGCCGCGGGAAGGGGAGGTGCTGGTGCTTCTGGCCTACGGGCGCACGCTTTCCATCATCGCCCGCGACCTGCACATTGCCAAGGGCACCGCCCGTACCCATATCGAGAACATCTACCGCAAGCTGGACGTGCACAAGCAGCAAGAGCTCATCGATTTGGTGGAGGCCCACGGCGAGTAGGGCTTCGGGGGGGTTGTCGGTTGCGGTTTGCGCCCGATCGCACGCCAGCTGTGGGGTAGGGCGCCGCCACGTTCTTATGGGCAAGGCGTCCGACTGTTGGACGGGAGCGCTGAAAAAGGCCCTGCGAAGAGGGCCTTGAAAGCGCTTTGCGATTGTTAGCTTATTCTCCGTCTTGGGGTTGCGTGGGAGCCGTATCGGCCGCCGTTGCGCGTTCGGCGCGCTCTGTTCGCAGTCGCTCCATCGTCTCCTGCGGCGTTTCCGTTGGGAATATAGCGAGGCGTGTACACCTCAAGTTCGATGCGTCCCATTGCGGTCCTTCCCCTCATTGATGCTGGTTCCGTTTTGATCAGGCTTCATCCTAAATGCTGCCTTCGCGCTTTTCATCCGATGGAGAATCGGATTTTGTTGGAATCTGGAGTCTCGGGCTTCCGGGAGGCAAAAAAGAAGGGGCTCCGCTGGCGGAGCCCCTGGTTGGAGGGTGTGGGGGAATGGGCTTTAGCCCTGCCACTTCCTGTCGCGCAGAATGT
>CANSTH010000127.1 GCA_947649875.1 uncultured Parvibacter sp.
TGATGTAGAGGCCCCAGCTGTCCAGGTTGCGCATGGCGGTCTGCACCATGCCGCCGGAGAGCTGCACCATCCACAGGGCGATGCCTATCGCGGCCACGATCGCGGACACCACGATCCCCACCGTGGCGCCCTTGCCCGCCTTGGCAGGTGCCGAGGGAGCCTTGACGGCGCCGGCCGTCGAAACGTTTTCAGTCATTTCCGTATCTCCTCTCGGCTAGACCAGATAGTAGACGGACGGCTTGGTGCCCTTCTCGGGCAGCAGCGTCTTGTACTGCCTCTTCGCCAATAATTGGCTCACCGTGGAATCAGGGTCGTCAAGATCCCCCCACCAGCGAGCGCGCTCGGGACAGAGGTGCATGCATGCCGGTTCCTGACCATCGGCAATACGCTGGTAGCAGAAGGTGCACTTCTCCACCACGTGCTTCTGATGCTCGGGCACGCCCGCATCGCCTACTGCGAAATCGTAATAGAACGCCGGCTCTTCCCAGTTGAAGCTGCGCACGCCGGTGTAGGGGCACGCGGCCACGCACATGCGGCAGCCGATGCACTTGTCGTAGTCCTGGCGCACGATGCCGGTCTCCGGATCCTTGTAGGTGGCCCCCACCGGGCACACCTTCACACAGGCGGGGTTCTCGCAGTGCTGGCAGGACATGGGCACAAATTCAATGGCACCATGAGGCCATTCGGTGACTGTGCTGTCCATGGAGTAGCCGTCAGTAGTGGCCACGCGGTTCCACCATACATTCTCGGGCAGGTTGTTGGCCATCTTGCAGGCCATCGAGCAGGTGTGGCAGCCAATGCAGCGATTCAGGTCTATCGCCATTCCATAATGACTCATGGTCTTAAGCCTCCTCGTACTTTTCCACTTCGCACAGGCAATCGAAGTAGTTGTCATTGCAGTCGAACGCATCGCATACGCGCGTTGTGAGGTCCTGGTAGTGCCCCTCGATGAACTGATCTGCCTGCCAACCATGGGGCAAGTTCACGATGCCCGGCTGCAGGGCGTTATCGATGCACAGCTTCACCACTACATAGCCACGGTCGTTGTACACCTTCACCAGGTCGCCGTGCGCCAGCCCACGGGGCTCAGCATCCTTCATGTTCATATGCAGCTGCGGTCCCTCCTGCAGCTCCAAGAGCCATGGGTTGTAACCGGTGGTGGTATGGGTGCGATAGCGCGTATGGGCCGTAAAGAAGATGAGCGGATACTTCTCTGCCAACGGGTTTTTCTCGAAACCAGCCACCTCGTATGGCCACGCCTCAGCCGGGGGCAGGAAGAAGGGCAGGTGCTCCTTCTCCACATCGATGGGCACCCCGAAATCGTTGATCTGGCGCGGATCCTCGTTGTAGAAGGAGATGCGGAAGTCCTGCGTGAGGAAATAGGGATCGAAGTACTCGTCGTGCAGCACGCGAATGGCCTTCTCCTTTTGAAGGCGCTCGTGGGTCACCAGGTCGCCGTTGATGTCCAGCGGCTCTTTGCCCGTCATGCCGTTCATGGACGTGGCGATCATCTCCTGGGCCACCTGCGCGTACTCTTTGGTGTAGAGCTGCTCCAAGCCGAACTTCAGCGCAAGCTCCTTGGTGATGTCGAAATCACTCTTGTGCTCGAATGTTGGCTCCACGCATTTCTCGCCCCAGGGCGTGTAAGGCGTGAACATGGCAACGCTGGCATCTTCCTCCTCGAGCCACTGGGCCGCCGGAAGCACAAGGTCGGAAAATTGAGCCGTCTCGGTCATGATGGGATCAACGGTAACCGTGAACTCAACCTGCTCCCACGCCTTCAGCATCGCCTGCCGATCGGGCGTGTTCGCCAAGGGGTTGGCAGAGACCACCACGATGCTCTTAATAGGGGCGTCCTCGCCGCGGTACTTTCCCGTTTCCATGATATCGGGGAATTTCAGCGCCGCGTACACCGGCCCCGCCTTCGCGTCGGGGGGCACGATATAGCCCTCATAGGAAATGGGGATCCACGGCATGCTGGCAGTGACGCCACAATAGGCCAAGCCGCAACCGGGCTTCAGGAAGTTCCCAGTGAGAATGGCCAGCGCAGCAGCCGTCGAATACACCCCGTGAGAGTTGACGGTGTGCCCGAGGCCATTGGAAACGGCGAAGATCGTGGGGCCGTCCACCATGGCGTCAGCCAGGTCGGTTATCTCCTGCTCGGTAATGCCGCAAAGCTCTGCGGTCCGCTCGAGAGTCCATTCGGAAACACGGTCGTAGAGCAAGCTCAGGGCCGTCGAACACTCCACAGGCTGACCATTCACGTCCACGGTGAAGGTGCCCATGAAGGCAGGGTCCGTCACCTCTTCCACATGCACCGCCTTTTCCTGGGCGTTGTCCCAGAAAAACGGCGGGTCGGTGGTATAGGCAACGCCGGTAGCGCTGTTGGACATGCCATTGGGCACCGCCGGGATGCCAAAATCGCTATCGCGCAGGAATCGACCGTCAGTCGATTTCACCAGGCATGCGGCAGTGGAGCTGCGAATCTGGAATTCCCAATCCACCAGCTGGTTCTCGATGAGGTACTTGCAGATGGCCATGCCCAGCGCCGCATCGGTTCCGGGCCGGACGAACAGCTGGCGGCTTGCTTTCGCACTTGTGGCAGTGATATTCGGATCGATGAGGGTTATCTTCGCACCGCGATCGCGAGCTTCTTGCATATAGCGGAACTCTTGCGGGCTGCACTCGGCGGGATTTGCGCCCCAGATAATTATGTTCTTGCTGTTCTTGGCAATAGAAGGCCCGTCGCAACCGAAATTCTTCAAACCCATCTGAGTGAGCGTGAACATTTGGGCCTGGTCGGCGCCCGGCAGAAACGAGCTGATGCCCAAGATGGTGCAGAGCCGCGGCCACGAGCCGTACGAGCTGTTCAGCGTTACTGTCGACCCATAGACGGACCAGCGCACAATGGACTTTCCACCGAACTCCTGAATGTAGCCGCCCCACTTTTGGACGATCTCGTTCAGCGCGTCATCCCAGCTGATGCGCTCCCATTCGCCACCGCCGCGCGGGGTTCCCTCCGCACGTCGCATCGGATACTTCACGCGGCGCTCATTGTAGAGCGTCTCCATCATGCTCATGCCGCGCAAGCAACCCTTGCTCCGACCCTTGGTCACCGGATCGGCATCCGCGTGGACATGGGGCTTCATGGCCACAACCTTGCCTTCTCGCACATGCACGTCCCAATGACACATGTTCGCGCCGCAATTACCGCGACAATAGTTGATCTTCACTTCTTCGGCAGCTCCACCGGCCGTCGGCTCTGCGCATGCAAGGCCAGAATTGCCCGCAACGCCCACGGCCCCCACCGCAGCGGCGCCGGCCAACAAGGCCGTCCCTCCCAAAAACGTCCGGCGCGAAAGGGGTACAGGCCGCTTGGATTCTTGCTCCATTCCATCCTCCTTCTCTCTTTTGCGGGGCCCGCTGAAACTGGCCCCTCTTCCCCAGAGAAGATGGTGGAGGGCGAAGCGAAAAACATCAATAAAACCGGCTATGGAAGATTTTGCAAAGCTGACAAAAGTTGGAGTTGCTCTAAGAGATACCTCTTGAAATAGCTATCAAATTTCTGAATAGCCCCTGGTGATAGATGGATTATATTGGCTTTCCCTCAACTCAAGCTGTCTCGAGATAATCCAAGTAAAGACGCAACGCCGGCGATACCTTTTCGGGAAGGTATGCGATGAAGGTCTTCGCGCAAGCATCCGGCTCGTCGAGCAGCCGAAAGCAGCGCCCAGGCGCGGAAATGAAGGGAAGCGCCGCCAGGGTTTCGTCCATGATAATTATCTCATCGGGCTCGTAGGCAGAGAGGAAGCTGATTCCCGGTTGGCTGACGATGCTCGTCTCGAAAGACAGCCCGTGATCCTTCAGCATTTGGATAACCCCAGATGCCCACAATTCAACCGTGATGCCCATGGGGAACTTCTGGCCGTTCAAATCGCTCCAATGAAGCTTGTCCTTGCCGGCAAGAGGATGGCAAGAGTCCATCCAAACCCCCAGGCGATTGGGGAAGGTAGGCTTCAGCTCTAAGAACGCCACGCCTTTTTCGCGATCCACTTCTTGAGATCGATAGCACACCATCACCGCATCAACCCCATCACGCTGCAGCTCATCGAACGCCGTACCGGCAACCGACTGCATCTGAGAGAAGAAGATATTGCGATGATCGGCCAAGAAGCCCGTGATGGACTGGGCAAAAGCACAACCAGAGCAATTGGAGTCACCGCTGGAGGTGATGACCAAGGGCAGCTCAACCTGCCCCACCGCGCGTGCCATCTCGATGGCACGGTCGTAGGCATCAACAACTCCAGAGGCGTTTTCCAGAAACACACGACCAGCCTGCGTTAGCCGCAGAGGGGTCGACCGATCCACGAGCAAAGCCCCAACCTCTGCCTCTATAGCAGCAATGTGGTTGCTCAATGTGGGCTGCGAGATATGCAGCTGCTTTGCGGCGCGGGAGAAGTTCATCAAACGCGAAAACGCAATGTACTCCCGCATAAAATCGATATCCATTTATCCCCCCATCGTGCAATATTATGGTCGATATTATATGCGTCTGCATTTCCTTGCAAGGCAAGCATCGAATGCCCACAAAGGAGTTTTGCCACACAAGACCGACCCTCGAGAAAGAAATTCTTTTGAGGCACCGCAAATCGAGGAAACCAAATGCCCATCCCACGATGGAATCGCGTCGGGACAAGTAGAGCCTCCGGAGACTCCGGAGGCTCTTGCATGAAGGGCATCGGGTAAATGCGGGCCTATCAGGGGCCGGGGTTAATGGCATATGCCGCCATCCCCGTCCCCCGGCATGCATCGCATCGGGTTACTGACTCCCTTTTCGTAGGGCAGAGATTCTATCTCTGCCTCGGTCGCAGGCAGGTAAAGGCTACCCCTGCTCGGCCGGTTTGAGCGGCAGGAACTTCACGCCCAGGAAGAAAATGAGGAAGGCGAGCGCCACCACGCCGAGTGCGACGCCGAGCTCCAAGGGGGTGGGCCAGTAGACCAAGCCCTGGTAGGCCTGGGCCATGTTGCCCTCCCAGTTGGTCACGGTGAAGGGGGTCATCACTGCGGGCAGGTCGATGTTGGCGATCTGGAAGCCGCCC
>CANSTH010000128.1 GCA_947649875.1 uncultured Parvibacter sp.
ACACTGACCTCACCGCCGATGACCTGCAGCAGCTGGTGGAGGAGTTCAAGGGCATCTTCACCCAGAACGTCGACCCGGCCGCCTACCCGGCGCTGGTGGTGGACGGCGAGGCCCAGTTCCCGCAAGATCCCACCGTGCAGCTGCAGCTGGCCATCGAGGCGGTGTTCGGCTCTTGGAACAACCCCCGTGCGGTGCTCTACCGCAAGAAGAACAAGATTGCCGATGACCTGGGCACTGCCGTCAACGTGCAGTCGATGGTGTTCGGCAATAAGGGCAACACCTCTGCCACTGGCGTGGCCTTCACCCGCAATCCTGCCAACGGCGAGAAGGAGTTCTACGGCGACTACCTGGTGAACGCCCAGGGCGAGGACGTGGTGGCCGGCATCCGCAACACCAGCCCCATTGCCCAGCTGAAGACGGTAGAGGGCCTGGAGGAAGCGGGCCAGCAGCTGGAGGACATCTTTACGGTGCTGGAGAACCACTTCCGAGACATGTGCGACATCGAGTTCACCATCGAGCAGGGGAAGCTGTGGATGCTGCAGACCCGTGTGGGCAAGCGCACCGCCGCCGCTGCGCTGCACATTGCCATCGAGATGGTGAAGGAGGGCCTCATCACCAAGGAAGAGGCCGTCATGCGCGTGGAGCCCGATCAACTGGATCAGCTGCTGCACCCGCAGTTCGACAAGAACGCCACCTACGATGTGGTGGCCCGCGGCCTGAATGCCAGTCCCGGTGCCGCCGTGGGCGAGGCGGTGTTCTCCGCTGCCGACGCCGTGGCTGCCAACGAAGCGGGCCGCAATTGCGTGCTGGTGCGCTGGGAGACCAACCCCGACGACTTGGCTGGCATGATTGCCGCCGAAGGCATCCTTACCTCTCATGGCGGAAAAACCTCTCATGCGGCGGTTATCGCCCGCGGCATGGGGGCGCCGTGCGTGTGCGGCGTGGAGGCGCTGAAGATCGATGCCGAGGCCAAAGAGGCCCGCATCGCCGGCACCGACATCGTCATTCGCGAGGGCGACATCATCTCCATCGACGGCACCACCGGCATCGTGGTGCTGGGGGCGGTGTCCTTGGTGATGCCCGAGATCACCGGCGATCTGGACTCCATCCTGGAGTGGGCCGACGAGTTCCGCACGCTGGGGGTGCGCGCCAACGCCGACAACCCCGAGGACGCCGAGCTCTCTCGCAGCTTCGGTGCCGCCGGCATCGGCCTGTGCCGCACTGAGCACATGTTCCTGGGCGATCGCAAGCAGATCATCCAAACCTTCATTCTGAACGATGACGAGGCAGTGCGCGAGCAGGCTGTACAGCAACTCCTCGAGGTGCAAACCAACGACTTCTACGGCATGTTCAAGGCTATGGACGGCCTGCCGGTTATCGTACGTCTGCTGGATCCGCCGCTGCATGAGTTCCTGGAGAGCGCCCGCGCCCTCGATGTGGAAATCGCCCGTTTGGAGGCCTCCGGCGCCGATGCTGCGGCTGTGGCCGAGAAGCGCGACCTCATGGCAAAGATCGACTCCTTCGCCGAGCAGAACCCGATGCTTGGCATGCGCGGCTGCCGTTTGGGCATCGTGTACCCCATCCTGCCCACCATGCAAGTGCGCGCCATCGCCACTGCGTGCGCCCGCCTGAAGAAGGAGGGGCTGGATCCGAAACCGGAGATCATGATTCCGTTGGTGTCGGTAGTCACCGAGCTGGCGAAGCTGCGCGCTCTTGCCGAGGAGGTAATCGCCCAGGTGCAGGTGGAAGAGGGAGTGGAGCTGGAGATCCCCATTGGCACCATGATCGAGCTGCCCCGTGCGGCCGTCACCGCCGATGAGATTGCCGGCGTGGCTGACTTCTTCTCCTTCGGCACCAACGACCTCACCCAGACCACCTTCGGTTTCAGCCGCGATGACGTGGAGGGCGAGTTCGTGCCCCAGTACCTCTCTGAGCGACTGCTGCCCTACAACCCCTTCGCCACGGTGGATGCCGGTGTGGCGCGTCTGGTGCAGATGGGCGTCGAACTGGGCCACGAGGGCAATCCCGACATCGTGTGCGGCGTGTGCGGCGAGCACGGCGGCGACCCCGACTCCATTGCCACCTTCAACCGCATCGGCCTGGATTACGTCAGCTGCTCGCCTTATCGTGTGCCGGTGGCGCGCTTGGCGGCTGCCCAAGCGGCGCTTTCCCAGAAGTAGGGAAGAGTTCGAAGCATCAAGCGAACAGAAGGGCCTCGCATCGCGGGGCCCTTTTTGCACGCGACGTATTTCTATTCGCATGGCAGATGCATGTTGAATTCGTAGGGCAGAGATTCTATCTCTGCCTAACCGACAGCCTGAGTATGATTGCGGCTCAGGCAGACAAAGAATGTCTGCCCTGCGATAGACCAGTTACTGCGAAGATGCCCATGCTGATTCTGTCCCAATGGCGGAGAATGAATTACGGAAACAGGAGAAAAGATGGCCCTCAATTTAAGCAAATTACCGCGCACTATAACGGTGGAGAAGCGGGGCGGCGTGCCGGTGGTGCGCATGATCGACCAGCGCTTGCTCCCCTACGACGAAGCCTATATCGAGACGTCGGATTGGAGAAGCGTGGTAGATGCCATCAAGACGCTGGCGCTGCGCGGGGCCCCGGCCATCGGAGTGGCCGGTGCGGCTGCCGTCATGCTGCGGGCGTGGGAGCCCTTTTCCTCCGATAGCCAAGAAAGCCTCGATGAGGCAGCCGATCAGATTGCGGCGGCGCGCCCAACGGCGGTGAACCTTGCTTGGGGGGTGGACCGCGCCATGCGAATAGTGGCAGATTTGCAGGTAGCCGGGGAGGGGCCAGTTGCAGTTGCCGAGGCGCTGTTCTCCTTGTGCCAGGGGATGATTGCCGAGGACGAGGCGGTGAATCGTGCCATCGGGCGCAACGGGGCCGCACTTTTGCCCCCCGGCTGTACGGTGCTCACCCACTGCAACGCCGGCAGCCTGGCCACTGCCTTTTACGGCACAGCGTTGGGGGTTGTCTATGCCGCTGCTGAGGAGGGGAAGCTGCGCCGGGTGTACGCCGATGAAACGCGGCCGGTGGGGCAGGGGGCTCGCCTCACGGTATGGGAGCTGTCTCATGCCGGCGTGCCGGTGACCCTTATCTGCGACAACATGGCCGCATCAGTTATGGGCGCCGGCAAAGTGGATGCCGTGGTAGTAGGGGCCGATCGCATAGCCGCCAACGGGGACGTGGCCAACAAGATCGGCACGTTGGGGGTGGCAGTGCTCGCTCGCCATTTTGGCATCCCGTTCTACATCGCCGCTCCCCGCTCCACTATTGATACGGGCACCGCCACCGGAAGCGATATCGTCATCGAGCAGCGGGACAGTGCCGAGGTACTGCCCCGCCCCATTGAGGGCGTGGAGGTGGAGAATCCCGCTTTCGACGTCACTCCCGCTGAGTTAGTGTCTGCAATCATAACGGAGACCGGGGTTTTCCGCCCCGCCCAGTTGCAAGATGCCTTAAGCTAACTGCTGCGTTCGATTGCTGCTGTCGGGAATATTGGGCATGCAGGTTGTTCTTTGACATGTCGGGGGGCGGGGGGGGTGGGGGGGGGGCCCACACCCCCCCCCCCCCCCCGACATGCTCGCAAGCATATACGGGTTGTCTGCTTAGGTAGAGACAGAATCTCTGCCCTGCGAAAACGGGGACTGTAACACCACGCGCGGAAGGAAGGACGGAAGATGGACGTCATCTGGAGAAGCGACCAGGAAGATCGCGAGGCAGAGGTTCTGTGCGCCGATGCCACGCTTTCCGGTCGTACGGAAGGGCGGGTGCGCAGCACGTCCCCCGACCTTCTGCGCAATGAGTTTCAGCGGGATCGCGACAAGATACTCCATTCCAAGTCGTTTCGGCGCCAGTCCCACAAGACCCAGGGGTTCCTGGCGCCTCAAGGGGTTCATTACCGCACACGGCTCACCCATACATTGGAGGTGGCGCAGATCGCCCGCACCATCGCCCGAGCCCTCGCCCTGAACGAGGACCTGACGGAGGCAATCTCGCTGGGGCACGATTTGGGCCATACTCCTTTCGGTCATACCGGCGAGAGCGCCCTGGCCGCTTGCATTGGCCGCCATCGCGGCATGGCTGCGGACAATCCGGCTATTGAGGCGCTATATCACCACAATGAGCAGAGTCTGCGAGTGGTGGAAGTAATAGAGAATGGCGGGGCAGGGCTCAACCTCACCGCCGAGGTGAAGGACGGCATTCTGTGCCACACCGGCGTCTTGCGAGCGGAGACCCTTGAGGGACGCATTGTGGCCACGGCCGACCGCATCGCCTATGTGAACCACGACATCGACGATGCCATTCGCGCCAATCTGCTTACCGAAGGACAACTGCCCGCTGCCACCCATGCGGTGCTGGGAGAAAACCACTCTTCCCGCATAGAGACGCTGGTGTCCGACATGGTGCAAACTTCTGCTCGCGAAGGGGACATACGCCTTTCTCCTCAAGTATGGGACGCCATGATGGAACTGCGGGAATTCCTCTTTCAGAACGTGTATTTGGCACCTGCGGTGCTGGAAGAAGTGGACAAGGCCACGCGTCTGCTGAACGCGCTGTTCGACTACTACGTAGAGCATCCCGGTGAGGTGCCTCAGGAATACCACGCCATTTCCGGGGGAGACCCTCTGAGGGCGGTGACTGATTATGTGGCCGGTATGACCGACCGCTTTGCCAAGGCCCGTTTCCGCGCCCTCTTCGAACCCAACACCCTCTCGTTCTAATGCCAAAAGCTCTCATGAAGAATTCATAGGGCAGAGATTCTATCTCTGCCTAAACTGCAGCAATGACGAGTTGTAAATCTCCCGGAGGTGGGCCGATTCGACAGGCCTGCGCTCGACGCTCCGCTCTGTCGGAGCCAACTCGGGCTTCGCCCGAGT
>CANSTH010000129.1 GCA_947649875.1 uncultured Parvibacter sp.
CACATTGTCCACCACCTGGGCGATGTCGCCGGCATCGGTGGCAATGACAGTGGATATGTCGGCCCCCTGCAGGCGGTACACCAGGTCGTGCTCCTTCAGCATGAAGGTGGCAGGCACCATCACCGCCCCCAACTTCGCAAGCGCCGTTGCCACGAACCAGAACTGGTAGTGACGACGCAGGATGACCAGCACGAAATCGCCCTTCTTCACGCCGATGGAGGCCAAGTAGTTGGCAGTCTTGTCGGACCAGCACTTCATGTCGGCAAAAGTGAAGGTATGCTGCTCCCCTTCCGGGTTGCACCAGATCATGGCGCGGCGAGAAGGGTCGTTCACGGCGATGTCGTCCACCACGTCGTAGGCGAAGTTGAAGCTCTCCGGCGCGTGGATGTCGAATTTGGTGAGCACGCCGTCCTCGGAATAGGCCTCGTCGACGTAGCGCAAATTGATGTTTCTCATGGTTGTTTCGATTCCTTCATTAGGGGGCAAACGGCAACGGCCGCAGGTGCGGCCGGGGATTGGTGCTTATAAGGCGCAAGGCCGGCAGGCGCCAGCGATGCGCCTAGCTAATTTTGGAATCGGGGGCCTTGATGACTATGGCCAGGAACACACAGGGCCCGCCGCCGATGGCTATCATGCCATGGCCCTTGCCGGAGTCGTACATCAGCATGTCGCCCGCCTCCAGCATGCGACCGGAGATGATGTAGTCGATCTCCTGCCCCGCATGGTGGGACAGGTGGATGGGCTTGTCCTGCTCTTCCGGAAGGAAGGGAGCGGTTACCAGGAAGGGTTCCGCAAGCTTGTTCTTGAAATGGGGGGCCTTGTGCAGGTACTCGAATCCGGCGCGACGCTTGATGGACAGCCCATAGCCCGCACGCACGAGCGAATAGCCGGACAGGTGCGGGTTCTCGCCGGTAAGAAGCTCTATCACATCCACACCAAAGGCCTCTGCGCACTTGTACAGAAAGGTGAAGGAGAGGTCCTGCTCACCGGACTCCTGTGCGGCGTACTCCGCCACGGAGCGACCGGTAATGTCGGCCATCTCCTGCATCGAGAGATCCAAATCCTCCCGCAGAACGCGAATGCGCCCCGCCACCTCTTTTATATTTGGCTCCATGAGCGGCGCCTCCTTCCAAAATGATTCACCAATATGGGAATGAACAATTTTACCGAGGCGCCGCACGGGCAATATTTCAAAACTGTTAACTGGTCGGCGAGGTGCGGTGTTGCGGCGCGGACTCGCTACCCCTTTCGCCGCAGCTTCACGGCGAAGTGGGCATCGGGGCCGCCGGGCACCAACTCGTTGGCAAAGCCGCTTTTTCCGTTTACCTCCTCGATGGAAAACGCACTGCCTTCCTCCGACTTCAAGAACCGGGCCACTTGCTCCACGTTCTCTTGGCGAGTAACAGTGCAGGTGGAGAACACCAGAAGACCGCCGGGAGCCACCTTCGTCGCGGCAGACCTCAACAGCTGACCTGCCAGCTTGGCATCCTCATCAATGGTCTCCGGCTTGATGCGCCAACGGATGTCCTGGTGGCGGCGCAAAGTTCCCAGCCCCGAGCAGGGGGCGTCAAGAAACACAACCTCAAATACCTCTTCCCCTAAAAGCTCGTCCAATTTGCGACCATCGCCCACCACCATATCGCTCACATTGAAGCCGCAGGTTTCGGCGCGCTCTTTGAGGATGCGTCCCTTGAAGGCAAAACTGTCCACCGCAACATAGCGCTCGATTTGGGAGCCGTACTTGCGCTGCGCATCGCTTTGGATGAGGGCGGTCTTGGTGGCACGCCCCGAGCCGAGCTCTAAAAAGCTCGCAGGCTTCTGCTCCGGCAGGCACAGGGTGGCCACCGCCTGGGCGGAGGCATCGGACACGATGAGCTGTCCCAGATTGAGGGCACGGGCGACGCGACCGTCCTGCAGCACGCGCCCGGTTTCAAGCAGATAGCAGCCGGGAGGGGTAATGCCGCCAGAAGAAGCCGGCTGGGGGTTGCCCTTGGCAGAAGCCAGCAGGGCGAGCATCTCCTCATCAGTGGCCCGCAGCGAGTTCACAGCCACGTACAGAGGCGCAGGCTCGTTGCTGGCCACCACGAACAGGCGCCCTTCCTCCTGCCCAATGGAGGCCTGAACCTCATCGAAAAGCCACTTGGGGAAGCCCTGTTGGAAGGCAAAGGCACCGTCGTCGGTTTTGGGGTCGCCGAACGGGAACGCTTTGGCCACCGTGGCCAGCCGTCGCAGCACCGCATTGGCCAGGCCGCCAGCGCGAGGGGCCACATCGCGTGCCAGCTCAACCCCTTGGTCGACGGCAGTGTGATCAGCCTTGCCCAAAAACAGTATTTCGTAGGCGCTGATGCGCAGAGCGCTCATCACATCGGGCTGCGCATCATCGGGAGTGCGCATGCAACGGTACAGCATTTCGTCCAGCACGCCGCTGGTAGACACCACTCCCAGCACCAGACGGGTGGCGAAAGCCTTGTCCTCAGGACTCAATTGGGCGCGGTCCACTACCGTGTCCACCACTTCTTCGGCAAAGGCGTCACGAGTGCGTATGCGCTCCAACGCCGCCAGCGCAGTGCGGCGGGCCGGAGTAGCGTGGCGAACCGGGCGCGGAGGCGTTTTGCCGTCGTTGCGCGGGGGACGGGCGGCCGGCGGCTTGCCGGTCATGCGGGGCTGGTGAGGCCGCGCATTGGCACCGCCAGGGCGGAAAGGCTCTTCCGGGCCGCGATAGTAGTTTTCCTGCCCCTCGGCTATAGGCCGGGGCGGCTTGGCCGGCTGAGGGCGACGAGGCCCATCGAAAGAGGCATCCTTTCTGGAATAGCCCTCTCCCTTCGGTTTGTCGAGGCTGCGACGCTCGGCCCCGTCGTAAGGGCGTTTCAGCTTGTCAGGGCCATCGAACCGGCGAGAAGAGCCGCCACGCTGCCCCTGGCCAGAGCGGTTTTCGCCATCGCGGAATCCATCGCGACGCGGGCCCCGATCAGCATCCTGGTAGCCCCTATTGTCGCGGTGTGGCGCGGAGCCGCCGCGATATCCCTCACTGCCGCCGCGGTGCTGCGACGAGCCTTTGCCCTTGTAACCCTCACCGCGAGCCGCGCCCTGGCCCCGGTAGCCATCGCCGTCGCGACGTGGGGCGCCTCGACCGTCGCCGTCCCTGCGCGGGCCGCCGCGATAACCGCCATCCCGCTTTTGCCCGCCGCGGGAGTCATCGCGCTTGCCGTAGCCGCCCTGCCCCCGTCCGCCGCGGGCACCATCGCCGCTCGGCCGTTTCGGCCCTTTGCCGTAGCTTCCGCGACTCTGGCCGCCGTCCTTGCGCGGGCCGTTTCCCTGGGGCCTGTCTTCTGAGCTCATGAGTCTCCGTTTCCTCGTCCATCCTTCGACGCCCATGGGCGTCTCGCCTGCAATCAGTCGGCTTTTCACATTTATCGCAACCGCAAAAGCGGAACACGTCCAGCACGCCTTTCCTGGAGACAGTCCAGGACGGCAGCATCATTTCCGGCCTTCGCGCCAAGGCTCGGCCCCTCACTGCGCTTATCCCCGCGCAGCGTCCCACCGCGCCCCCGCGCCGCGCAGCGCGGGACGTCCGGCGCAAAAGGCTCTGGCTTCCATCTCCCTCTTCCCCTCCGGCTTGAGGGAAGTCACTTCCAGCGCGCCGTCTTCCGTGCCCAGCAACAACCGCTTGCAGAAGAACAGCGCCTCCCCAGGGGCCACTCCCCCTTCGGGCACATTGGCCCAGTCCGCAACATTCGCGCTGACAACCGCCACGCGCGCACCGTCTATCAGGCACTTCGACGGATGCCCCTCAGAAGATGCCCGCACTTTTCGGGCCGCCACAACAGCCGGTTGCTCGGGAAAAAGGTCCAGCTCCCCTTTTTCCAACTTGTGAGCATAAGTGACCAGGGCCTCGTCCTGCGCCTCCCACGGCACCGTCGCCCCCGTCGCAAACGCCCCCAGCAACTGGCAGAAGCCGTTTACCGCCAGAGGCGCCAGCTGGGAAAGTGCCTGTTGGGCCGAAAGGTCAGAGAGCGAGACCGCCTGACAATAAGCGAAGTCACCGGTGTCCAGCCCCGCCTCCATCTTCATCACGCACACGCCCGCCTGCTCGTCGCCGGCCAAGATGGCCCGCTCCACCGGCGCCGCTCCACGCCACCGGGGCAGAAGAGATGCGTGGGCGTTGAAGCAGCCGAATCGCGGGATGTCCAGCACCGCTTGCGGCAGCAAAAGCCCGTATGCGGCCACCAACAGCACATCGGGAGCCAACGCTGCCAACTCTTGCTGGGCCACCAGGTCCTTCAAGGTTTTGGGAGTCAGCACCGGAATGCCCGCCCGCAGCGCCACTTCCTTCACTGGCGAAGGCACCAGCTGCTTCCCGCGGCCGCGCACCGCATCCGGGCGGGTGTACACGGCGCACAGCTCCCACCCTTCGGGCAACTTCGCAATCATGCCCGTCAGGATATCTGCGGCAAACTGCGGTGTGCCCATGAACACTGCGCGCATGGGCTACTCCTCTTCCTCCACCACGATGGCGGTCTCGCCAGGGCGGGCACCCGCCGCTTTCGCCTCTTCGTAGGCGGCTAGCGCCCGGATGCGCACCTCCGGCGAGCAAGACTCGAACAGCGTGCGACCGTTCAGGTGATCTATCTCGTGCTGCAGGCATCGACCCAAAAGGCCATCGCCCTCGATCTCCCACAACTCGCCGTCCAAATCGTAGTATTGCACGCGAGCGAATGCCGGACGGGTGACGGGAATTGACACGCCGGGGCACGACAAGCAACCCTCGTGAGAGGTTTCCATCTCGCCGGACAGTTCCACGATCTCGGGGTTCACCAGCACCAGCGGGTCGTGGTCGTTCTTTCCGGTATAGTCTTCGTCTATCACG
>CANSTH010000130.1 GCA_947649875.1 uncultured Parvibacter sp.
TTCGCAAGGCAGGCATTCTATGTCTGCCTGGGCTGTAAGCACGCGTCCGTTTAGGCAGAGATAGAATCTCTGCCCTGCGATTGGTCCGGCGGCCTGAAGCGCGACGGGTCACTTCCGGTTACCGGCGAATACAAGGACAGGGGACAGATTATGGAAAAGAAGATAACCAGTGGTTCGGTTGCGGTCCAGGACAACGAGGACCGTGGGTCTTTCCGTGCAACCCTCTCCGTACCCGACATGGTAGTGTATGGGCTCATCTACATGGTGCCCATCGCCCCCATGGCCATTTACGGAGGCGTTTTCCAGAGCTCTCATGGCATGCCGGCGCTGGCCTATATCATCGGCTTTGCCGCCGTGCTGTTCTCGGTGCTCTCGTTCGGCATCATGATTCAGCGGTTTCCGTCCTCTGGTTCCATCTTTACTTACTCATCCCGTATCATGGGTCCGCGCATGGGCTTTCTCACCGGCTGGCTGATGCTGCTGCAGTATCTCATTTCCCCTACCCTCATGTACATCATCGCCGGCACTGCCATGAACGGTTTCATTCCCGCCGTGCCGGTGTGGGGCTGGTGCCTGATCTTCTGGGCTTTCGTTGTCGTGGTCTCTCTTCGGGGCATGGAAACCACTATGGTGGTTAACCGCTTGGCTCTTATTGCCGAGATTATTATCCTCGGGCTGTTCATGGTGCTGGGCATCATGTATATCGCAAATCATCCCGCTACGAGTGGGTTTACCGTTCAGGCCCTGTTCAATCCCGATGAGTTCAACTTCGTGGATACTATGTCGGCCGTGTCGCTGGCAGTGTTGTCTTACGTGGGGTTTGGCTGTATAGCCACCCTTACCCAAGAGGCAAAAGACGAGCGGAAGGGCCCGCCGCGGGCCATGATGATCATGGCGGTTATGCTGCTGGTGCTGTTTGCTGGGCAATGTTACATTGCCACCTGTATTGACCCTACCGGCGCGGTGTTTGCCAACAACCCCGACAATGGCTTCTACATTGTGGCGCAGATGATCTCCGGCCCTTGGCTGGCGGTACTGTGCGCAGTGGCAGTGGCGCTCTCCCAAGGGGTATTTACGGCATTGGTGGCTCAAACCTCCGTCTCGCTCATTCTGTACTCCATGGCCAAGGAGGGCACGCTGCCGTCAAGGTTGGGCACCTTGAAGAAGGGCACTAACCTGCCACTTACCGCCAATATCTTCGTGCTGGTGCTCTCGTTTGCCCTCATCTTCATCATGGCGCCCTTGGGCATGAACATGGTGGCGAAGGTGGGGAATTTCGGTGCCCTTTCCACCTATGTCATATTGAATCTATGCGTCATCTGCCTGTGCTGGTTCAAGGACAAAGCGCGCCATCAGGTGTTCCGTCATCTGTTGTTCCCTGCCATGGGCGCCATTATCTGCTTCGGCATCCTTGCATCGCTGGGGGCGCTTCCGTTGGTGATCGGCGTAGTGTGGCTGGCCATCGGCCTGGTGTACTACACCATCATGTGCCGCGTCACTCATCGCGCCGCCCCTCAGCCCGCCAATTAGCTGCCGTGCCGGCCCATCCAGGATGAATTGCAGGAAGAACGAAAAAAGGAGAACCTCCCGGTTCTCCTTTTTGATAACTGGTCGGGTTGACAGGATTTGAACCTGCGACCTCTGCGTCCCGAACGCAGCGCTCTACCAAGCTGAGCCACAACCCGTTAAAACAGCAACGGCTATAATAACACAGCCGTACGCAATGGCAAGCGGTATTTTTCTGAAGGGCGGTCTTCCTGTGTGCCTTCGATTCGCCTTTGTCGAGTACAATAGGGGCAGAGATACAACCACCCCCGACGGAAGGCTTCCCATGACCGACAACCCACTGCTTGAGCCGATAGACTGGAACGGCCGGTGGAAGGCCTTTCAGGCCACGCGGCGCCATGCCGACGACGCATCCTATTGGGACGAGCGCTCCAAAACGTTCAGCTCGGCCGATGCCCCCAGCGAGTACGTGCACCAGTTCCTGCGGCTGGCGGCCATTCGTCCCGGCGAGACGGTGCTGGACATGGGCTGCGGCACGGGAGCGCTGTCGGTGCCGTTGGGGCAACGGGGCCACGGCGTGGTAGCTGCCGACTTCTCTGCCGGCATGCTGGGGGTCATGGAGGGCACGTTGGCGGAAAAAGGCGTCACTTCGGTGCGGCCGGTGCAGATGAGCTGGGAGGATGACTGGACGGCTCATGGTGTGGGGGAGAAATCAGTGGACGTGTGCGTGGCGTCCCGCTCTATGGCGGTGGCCGATTTGTCAGCGGCGCTGGACAAGTTGATCGCCGCTGCGCGGAGACGCGTGTGCGTAACGCTGGCCACTGGCTCTTCGCCGCGCATGGACAACCGAGTGTTTCGGGTGATGGGCCTGCCGGAAGACTCGGCCAAGGACTACCTGTTCGCCTTTAACATTCTGGCGGATAAAGGCTTTTACCCGGAGGTTGCCTACATCCGCAGCGTGCGCCACAACCTGTTCGTTTCTCGCAAGGACGCCATGGAGCGCTACCGCAAGATGGCGGCGGGTGCGATGGAGAAGCTGGATGAACCGCAACGGCAGCAGGCGTTGGCGCGCCTGGAGGCATGGCTGGGCGAGCAGCTGATCGCCGCCAACGATGAGGCCATCCGCTATGCTCAAGATCATGGCTCCCTTCCGCAGGGCCATGAGGGCGAATTGCTGCGGCTGCGCGACCCGCAGGTGACCACGTGGGCGTTCCTCTCATGGGATGCTGGGAGCGGCCAGTAGGGTTCGTCATCCATTGAAGATAGTGCAGCTGCTCTCACGGGGCCGCTTGGCGCGCGCCTCCTTTGCGCTCTTCGGCTGTTTGCCTTCCGTGCCCTTCGGCGGTCCCTGGTCTTACGCTGTGGATTCTTTATAGGGGATTCGGGCGAGCGACCGCCGTTGTGCTATCTTTTCCCGTCAGTTGCATGCGGGCGGCAAGGCCCGAACCGAATTAAAACTGAGGAGAGACAACATGAAGTTTCTGGGAATGGGCGTGCCCGAGCTGCTGATTATCCTGGCCGTGATATTGCTGATCTTCGGCCCGAAGAACCTGCCCAAACTTGGCAGCGCCATCGGCAAGACGGTGAAGAACCTGCGCGACGGCATGGGCGATGCCAAGAAAGATGCCGAAGAGGCCTCCGATGAGGAAGTTGTGTACGAAGAGGTGGAGGAAGAGCCTGCCGAGAAGCCGGCCCCCAAGAAGACCGTTAAGAAGAAGGTAGTGAAGAAGGCCGAATAGCCCTTTGCTAAATCCCGTTACCCGGGTATAATCCCTCTGCTCAACGCAGAAACTTCAATGACGCACTGCTTGCTTGGCGGTGCGTCATTGTTGCAGTTCGGGGCCACAACGGCCCGTACATCACTAAAGGAGGCGGACGTATGGCCGATAGCAATTACATCCTTACCCAAGAGGGCAAGGAAAAGTTGGAAGAAGAGCTTCATTATCTGGAGAACGAGAAGCGTGCCGAGGTAGGGGAGCGTATCCGCGTGGCCCGCGAGTTCGGCGACATCTCCGAGAACTCCGAGTACGACGATGCGAAGAACGAGCAGGGCATGATGGAGGCCCGCATCTCCGAGATCAACCGCATTCTCTCGGAGGCCACCGTGGTGAACGCTCCTAAGCGCTCCAGCAAAGTGAACATCGGCTCCGTTGTCACCGTCGAGATGAACGGCAAGGAGCGCGTGTTCTCCATAGTCGGCGCTGCCGAGAGCGATGTGGCCACCGGCCGCATCTCCAATGAGTCTCCGGTGGGCTCGGCGCTTTTGGGCCATAAGAAGGGCGATGTGGTGACCACCACCGGCCCCACTGGTCGTGCCATCGAGATGACCATCACCAAAATTGAACACTAATGTTCCGATGGCTTGCCAGCCATCGGAACTACTCGGGCGCTGCGGCTTCCTGTGGCACCCGTCCTTGCCTTTCAGGGCTTTCCCTCGCGCACCGAAGTGCGTTCGGCCGCTCTTCAAGGCAATTACGGGCACCACAGAAGCCCTCGCTCACTTTGTTGGGCCTGCATTTCTGAATAGTTCGAGAAAATATAGGTTCATCCATTTTCCCCATGGTCGTGTTAGGAGGGCTCATGAGCGAAGAGACTGAAAACGTTGTCGTTGAAGACGACCCTATCGAGGTGCGCAAGGCTAAGCGCGCGGCGCTTATTGCTTCTGGGCGCGACCCCTATGGGCACTCCATCAAGCGCAGCCATACGGTGGCCCAGCTGAACCAGCTCTACGCTGGCCTCGAGGATGGCCAGTCCACCGAGGACGAGGTGACGGTGGCCGGCCGCGTTATGGCCAAGCGAGTGCAGGGAAAAATCGTGTTTTTGGAGCTGCGGGAATCCGGCTGCGACATTCAGCTGTTCTGCCGCATCAATGCCATGGGGGATGAGGCCTTCGAGGAGCTGAAGGACTTGGACGTGGGCGATTGGATTGCCGTCACCGGCACCATGATGCGCACCAAGCGCGGGCAGCTGTCCGTGGCGGTGGAGTCCTTCGAGCTGATGAGCAAGAGTCTGCGCCCCTTGCCCGAGAAGTTCCACGGTCTGCAGGACAAGGAGATTCGCTATCGCCAGCGCTACGTGGACTTGGTGATGAATCCGGAGGTGCGCACCACCTTCGAGCGCCGGTTCAAGATTGTCTCCGCCATCCGCCGCTACATGGAGGAGCAGGGCTACTACGAGGTGGAAACCCCGTTCCTGCACTCAATCATCGGCGGTGCGAACGCCAAGCCCTTCATTACCCACTTCAACGCGCTCGACCGCGACTACTACCTGCGCATTGCCACCGAGCTGCCGCTGAAGCGACTTTTGGTGGGCGGTTTCGAGAAAGTGTTCGAGATTGGGCGCCAGTTCCGCAA
>CANSTH010000131.1 GCA_947649875.1 uncultured Parvibacter sp.
AGCCGAAGGCGTCCAGCAACCGCTGATGGGCCCCTTTAAAGCGAGTGGTGTCGGCATCCATGCGCACGATGGGCACATCGGGACCCGCCTCCGGCAGAGAGTCCAGCAGCACGCGCAAATCCGCCTCTACCCGCTGGGTTCCCGCGCCGAACTTCTTCAGGTAGGGCGAACCGCACTCCGGGCACTTTGGGGGCACTGGAGCGCTATAGCCGCAATGGTGACACACCAGCTTCGACCCCTGCTCGTGGTAGGTAAGCGACGTGGCGCAGGATGGGCAACTGGGCACGAACCCGCAATCGCGGCACAACAGGAACTTTGCGAAGCCGCGTTGGTTGAGCAAGAGCACCGCCTTGCGCCCGGCCCCCAGCGTCTCTGCCAGCGCTTTCACCAGAGCGCCGGAGAACATAGACCGTGAGCCGGAAGAGAACTCGCGCGCCATATCCACCACCTCGATGGGCGGCAACGGCTTGCCGTTGGTGCGCCCCGGCATACAGGCTCGGTGCCACAAGGGGTCGCGTCCCAACCGCTCCAGTGTCTCGATCGAGGGGGTGGCGGAGCCCAGCACTACGGCGCCTCCAGCCCGCTTCATCATCCACTCGGCCACATCAGTCGCCCGATAGCGCGGAGCGCTCTCCTGCTTGTAGGTGCCCTCGTGCTCCTCGTCTATCACGATGAGCCCCACATTGGCCAGAGGCGCGAACAGAGCGCTGCGGGCTCCCACCACCACATCCGCGCCGCCATCGCGTATGAGCTGCCACTGATCGAAGCGCTCGCCGGCGCTCATGCGGGAGTGCATCACTGCCACGCGGTTGCCGAAGCGACTGCGGAAGCGCCCTACCGTTTGGGGGGTAAGGGATATCTCGGGCACCAGCACGATGGCGGTGCGTCCTTGGGCCAGCACAGCGGATATGGCCTGCAGGTACACCTCGGTTTTGCCGGAACCGGTCACGCCGTCAAGCACAACAACCGAGCCGTTGGCGTCGGCCCGGGCTTTCTCGATTGTCGCGAGGGCCGCCGCCTGGTCCGGTAGAAGGGGCAATGGCCCTTGCAGCTCCGCCGATGCGTCCAGCTCGTCAGCGAAGCGCATCTTGCGCCGCCGCTCCAACCGTACCAGCCCCCGCTGCTCAAGCGCTTTCAGCGGCCCAGACACGCTGGAGCCCAGCACTGCCGCCAGCTGCGCTACGCTGATGGCGCCCCCCGCTGCCGCCAGCGCGTCCACCGCCTGCTGCTGTTTCACGGCTCCCTTGCGCAGCTGAACGCCCCGGCCTTCCTCCGTAAGCACCGCCCAGCGTTCGTCCACTTCCCCCACCGCTGGAGCCTCTATGTGCGCTCCATGGGGGCCGTTCACGATGCGCGGCACGCCGCCGGGAGGAGCGAACAAGCGCACGCAGGCGGACAGGGGCGCAATGTAGCGCTCGGCCAGAAACTGCGCGCAGGCGGCCCCCTCCTCGTCGAAGAAGGGGCCGGCCAGCACTTTCTGAACGCTTTTGAGCTTTGCGGGGTCAACTGGGCAAGAATCCCCGTCCTCCCAGCTCTCCACCGCAATCACGAACCCCACGGCCTTGCGGCCCCCGAAAGGCACCAGCACTGCGCACCCCACCGAAACCGGCTCGCCATCAGCAGCACAGCCGGCGTCCAGCCCGTAGCTGTAGGGGCAATCCAGCGCCTGGGTGGGGATGTCCAGTATGACCGACGCGGTTTGGATCAACGGCGTGCTTCCAAGACGCGCCAGCTACTCGAGCCCGCAGGCTTCGCGCAGCTGTTGCACGCGATCGGTCTTCTCCCAGGTGAACTCGGGCAGCTCGCGGCCGAAGTGGCCGTAGGCCGCTGTCTTGCGGTAGATGGGGCGGCGCAGGTCCAGCGCCTCGATAATGGCAGCGGGGCGCAGGTCGAACACCTGGTTCACCGCCCGCTCGATGTCGGCCTCGGGCACGTGATTGGTGCCGAAGGTGTCCACCATCACCGAAACAGGGCTCGCAACGCCAATGGCATAGGCCACCTGCACCTCGCAGCGATCGGCGAGCCCAGCAGCCACAACGTTCTTGGCCACCCAGCGAGCGGCGTAGGCGGCCGAACGGTCTACCTTCGTACAATCCTTGCCCGAGAAGGCGCCACCGCCGTGGCGGCCCATGCCTCCATAGGTGTCCACGATTATCTTGCGCCCAGTGAGGCCGGAATCGCCCATGGGGCCGCCAACCACGAAGCGGCCGGTGGGATTGATATGGATCTGCGCTCCCTCGGCCAGCGCCACGCCCTCGGCATCGAGCACCGGGTTGATCACGTTGTCGATAATGGCCTCTCGCAAGGTGTCCTGGTCCACGTCCTCGCCATGTTGGGTGGACACTACCACCTTCTCCACCTCGGTGGGCACGCCGTCAACGTAGCGCACAGTCACCTGGGTCTTGCCATCGGGGCGCAGGAAATCCAGCGTGTTGTTCTTGCGCACCTCGGTGAGGCGCTCGGCCATGCGATGAGCCAGGTAGATGGGCATGGGCATGAGGGTGGAAGTCTCGTTGCAGGCGTAGCCGAACATCATGCCCTGGTCGCCAGCGCCCACCTTCTCGTAGGGGTCGTCCGCCGCACCCTGGCCGTGCTGGGCCTCCCACGACTGGTCCACACCCTGGGCGATGTCGGGGCTCTGGCCATGAATGGCGTTGAACACTCCGCAGGTGGTGGCGTCGAAGCCGTACTTGGCACGGTCGTAGCCGATGTCGGCCACCACTTCGCGCACGATGCCGGGCACGTCCACGTAGGCTTGGGTGCGAATTTCGCCGGCCACCACTACTATACCCGTGGTGGTGAGGGTCTCGCAAGCGCAGCGGACCTGGTTCACATCGGCCGGCTGGCCGCCCGGGGCAACATAGCCCTGTGCCTGCAGCTCGATCTCCTTGGCCAAGATGGCATCCAAAATGGCGTCGGAAATCTGGTCGCACATCTTGTCGGGATGGCCCTCGGTAACGGACTCGGACGTGAATAGATAGCTGTTGGGATGCTCTTCCATGAGGCTCCTCCTTCATCGTTGTTGGCCGGACCACCTTTAAGGCGCTGACGCGCTGCCTTGAGGTTGGTGTCGGGATCGTTGAGCCAACCCTCTCCCCCGACTCTGGATAAACGGGTGCGCTTTATGCACGGTGGCAGATATTAGCGCTTGCCCGAGCGCAATGCAAGCCGGGTTCCCTCGGCTGCCAGCAGACGGTTCCGATGTAATTCCCCCACAGCCCACATGGATGTCGTGCGGGGAAGGCCGTCTGCCACCGACCTACGGCAACTGGATGCGAGCCTCTTCAAGGCCTTGGGAAGGCAAAGCGCTTCCCTTTGCCTCCGTTTGCGTTTTTTGGAGCGTTACCGCCGTTCATATGGGGCGATGGCCCTCATGAGCGTTACAATGCTCGCCGAACTTGGCCCCTTCGGAAAGAAGAACCATGAGCAACGTATGCATCAGCGCAGACAGCACCTGCGACCTCTCCCCCCAACAGATGCTCGAGCACAACGTGCACAGCTTCCCCTTCCATATCGAATTCAGGGGGAAAGACCATCTGGACAACATCGACATCACACCTCAGCAGCTGTTCGATGGCTTTTACGAGGACAAATCGCTACCCCAGACGGGTGCTTGTTCACCGGAGGCCTACCGGCTCCATTTCGAGGAGCTGCAGAAAGATGGCGCCTCGGTGGTGCACTTCAATTTGGGAAGCGCCCTTTCCGCTGCCTACAACAACGCCTGCGAAGCAGCCTCGCAGATGAAGAATGTGCACGTGGTAGACGGCAAAAGCCTCTCCACCGGCGTGGGCCTGCAGGTGCTGGCCGCATGCCGTATGCGCGATGCCGGCATGGACGCAGCAGAAATAGCCCGCGCGGCCGAAGGACTGCACAACCGCGCCCATGCGTCGTTTGTGCTGGATACCATGGAGTTCTTGGCTGCCGGAGGCCGCTGCCCGAGCCTGGTAGCCTATCTTGGAGGGAAGCTCAGCTGCCGACCCGGCATCTTGGTGGACAACCAAAGCGGCGCCATGAAGGTGGGGCACATCTACCGCGGCAAACAGTCGAAGGTGCTGCAGCGCTACGTGGAGGACACCCTGGCACGCTATCCCGATGTCATAAAGGACGAGATATTCATCACCCATTCCGGCGTGAGCGATGACACAGCCCAGCAAGTGCGCACCGCGCTGGTGCAGCAGGGCTTTCGCAACATCTACACCACCATCGCCAGCTGCACCATCTCCAGCCACTGCGGCCCGGGAACCCTGGGGATCCTGTTCATGACCGAATCGGAATGTGCCTAGGGGTGTACGCTCCCTGAGCCATTCAGGCTGAGCGCCCGGAGGGTGGTGGCTACGCCGTAAGCGTCACCGGCTTGAAGCGCAACGCTCCGCCAGTCGATTGCTCCACTGTGGCAATAAGGTCTTCCAGCGGGGTGTCCTTATCGTATTTGAACCAATGCAGAAACACCGAGAACACGCCGCCCAAGTAGTAGCGGGTCAAATACTCGGCGGCGGTCAGCCGACCATCATCGCCGCAGCATCCTACGCCAAGCTCATCGATAATAGCCGGTTGAATCATATCTATGATCGCCTCCATAGACACCGAGTTCAGCAATCTCTGGTATATGACCGGGTCCTCCTCGGTCAAATCGCGGAACGCCAGCAGCACGCGGCGCATATCAATAGACCCGGACTGATCGCCCTCCGGATGCAGGGCTGCCGACACTAAACGCTCTAAAAGCTCCCGCACCTCGGTATCCACCAAATCGTCAATGGAGTCGAAGTGCAGGTAGAACGTCTTGCGATCGATATCCGCCTCGGAAGCGAGCCCCGAAA
>CANSTH010000132.1 GCA_947649875.1 uncultured Parvibacter sp.
ATGGCGGTCGTAGGTCCAATCCCGCAGATCATAGGCAGTGAAGTCCAGCAGCCCTTTCTCCTGGGCGCGCTTCATCATCGACGCCCCCATAACGGAGGCGTACATCTCGGGGAAGGTAGACAAGGTCTCGATTATCACAGAGCGCCTCACAGCTCCAACAGGCCCGCAGGCAGCGCCACCGAGAGGCGCCGTGTTTGCTCGTCGACATCCTTAACGAACTCGTCCACCAAGGGAACCAAAACCTCATGGCCAGCTGAGTCCTGCACTACCAGCCACGATTGACCGGGCCCTTGGCGCACGGCGGACACGGTGCCAACCAGGCCCGCCCGCGCATCCATCATCTGCCAGCCGATCCAAGGGCACTCCTCGGCGGAAACGGGAATGGCCTCGGCAACTTCTTCACGGCGAACCAAGCAAGAGCATCCGGCCAAGCGGGCAGCCACCGCCGCATCAGTTACTTCGTCAAAGAACACCACTGCAGAGCCGTCCCCTTTGGGGGCAACGGAGCGCACCGTAACGCGACGAGGCGCATCCAACTGCGGCGGCACCAAGGCCACCTCCATGCCCTCTTCCAACAAAAAAGGAAGATCCGCCGCGGGACGCGCGACGAATCCTCCTTCCAAATTGTAGGTTCGGGCCAATACGGCCACATTCACCCAAGGTCGCATTTAATCGACGAGTTCCACCTCGACGGCAACGCCATCGCGAGAAGCGGCAGCGCGGGCAAGGGTGCGAATGGACTTGATGACGCGCCCTTGACGGCCGATAACCTTGCCGGCATCCTCTTCGTTGACGCGAATCTCCGCCAAAATGGTGCCGTCCTCGGCCTCCTCGGCGGTCACTTCCAAGTCATCCGGGAAGTCCACCAAAGGCGCCACCAGGGTTTCCACCAAACCGGCGATGTTCTCTACGGAGTCCATAGGGTTAGGCGTTCTCGCGAGCGTTCTTCAGCAGTCGGGCCACCGTGTCGGTTGGCTGAGCGCCCTGGGCAATCCACTTGTCCACCAGCTCCATGTCGAACTGCACCATGGCCGGCTTGGCGATGGGGTTGTAGCGACCCACTTCCTCGATAAAGCGGCCATCGCGCGGGGCGCGGGAATCGGCAACGACGATGCGGTAGTAGGGACGCTTCTTGGCACCGTGGCGGGCCAGGCGAATTTTAACAGCCATGAACTTTGAACTCCTTTGTTTTGTTTCTTTATACGCAAGCACAGAATATGTGCGCGAAAACAGCAATTGCCTATATTAGGCCACGCCCCAAAATTTAGCAACCCCCACCACGCAAGCGGCATGTTTCGCCCCTCAATGCTGCACACCGCGCACTGGACCAAAAAAGTAGCAGAAACGGGGCCAGGTGCGTCAGATTGGCGTGCGCCGCTGCCCAAGTGTGCTTTGGCACACGCCGAGGCAGCGGGAAGCGGCAAGATGACGTGCATGGGCCCGTTTATGCGGACGACCAGTTCCGGCGTTCGCCAGAACGACGGAACTTATTGGTTCATCATGTCTTGTATGCGTTTGAGGTCGGCCATGGACATGCCGCCCATGCCTCCGGGCATGCCGGGGATACGGGGGCGCTTTTTGCCCTTCTTCCCCTTCTTGCCCTTGCGGCCCATCTGCTGCTCCATGCCGGCGGTCATCTTCTTGACCATCTTCTTGGTCTCGTTGAACTTCTTGATGAGCTGGTTCACCTCGGTCACCGACACGCCGGCGCCGCGAGCGATGCGAGCGCGGCGACTGCCGTTGAGCACCTCGGGGCGAACGCGCTCCTCCTTGGTCATGGAGTTGATGATTACCTCCATGGCGTCCAGGGCTCCCTCGTCCACCTGGCCCGACCCCAACGCCTTGTCGCCGCCGGGAAGGGCAGAGATGAATTTGGAAATGCCGCCCATCTTTCGGATCTGACGGTTCATGGTGATGAAGTCGTCCAGCGTGAGGTTGCCGGCCGCCAGCGCCTCGGCCTCTTCGGCCGCCTGCTCTTCCTGCTGGATGCGCACTGCGTTCTCGATGAGCGACACCATGTCGCCCATCCCCAGAATGCGCTTCGCCATGCGGTCGGGGTGGAACTCCTCCAAAGAGTCGGGCTTCTCGCCCGATGAGATGAACTTGATGGGCTTGCCGGTAACCGCCTGCACCGACAGCGCGCCGCCGCCGCGGGCATCGCCGTCCATCTTGGACATGATCACGCCGTCGAAATCGACTGCGGTGGCGAAGGCCTCCACCACGTTCACCACGTCTTGGCCGGTCATGGCGTCCACCACCATGAGGATCTCCTCCGGCTGCACCGCCTCTTTGATGGCGCGGGCCTCCTCCATCATGGCATCGTCCACGTGCAAGCGGCCGGCAGTGTCGATAATCACCACGTCGCGCAAGTTGTCGATGGCGTTCTGCACCCCTTCTCGGGCGATGTCTACCGGATTGGCGCCGTCGTGGCGGTACACCTTCACCCCAATTTCGCCGCCTAAGGTTTGCAGCTGGTCGGCGGCGGCAGGGCGGTACACATCGGCCGCCACCAGAAGGGGGCTGTGATTCTGCTGTTTCAAACGATAGGCCAACTTCGCTGCTGCAGTGGTCTTGCCCGAGCCCTGCAAGCCCACCAGCATGATGACGGCGGGGATGCGGTTGCCCAGCTCCAGCTTCGCCTGGTCCTCCCCCAAAAGGGCGGTCAGCTCGTCCAGCACGATCTTGATCACGTTCTGGGCAGGCGTCAGGGAATCCAGCACCTCCGCCTCCAGGCAACGCTCCTTAGTGCGGGCCACAAAGGCCTTCACCACTTTGAAGTTGACGTCCGCCTCCAGAAGCGCCATGCGGATCTCGCGCATAGCGGCATTGATGTCCTCCTCGGTGAGGCGCCCTTTCGAGCGCAAGCCGGAGAATATGCCCTGAAGGCGATTGGAGAGATTCTCTAGCATGGTGCCTCCTCGTATCTCGTGCTATAGCTTCCCGGGCCAGCCTGCGGGAGGCCGGACCAGGGATGCTTTTCGAAAGAACTGGCCGAAACAAAGCTCGGTTGCTATCGTGCATCCCCCTCAGGGGCTTTGGCGAAATCGCCCACCAAGGCGGCGGCGAATTCCGAAGGATCGAAGTCGCGCAGGTCGTCGATGGCCTCTCCCACTCCTATCTTCAAGATGGGAAGGCTCAGCTCGTGGCTGACCGCCAACGCGATTCCGCCCTTGGCGGTGCCGTCCAGCTTGGTGACGATGAGGGCGTCCAGGTCCAGCGCCTTGTCGAACTCGCGCGCCTGTTGCAAGCCGTTTTGGCCGGTAGTAGCGTCTATCACCAGCACCAGGTACACTGGCATCTGCGAACGCTTGCGTACCACCGATACCACTTTCTTCAGCTCGCGCATAAGATCATCGGAAGTATGGAGGCGCCCGGCAGTGTCGATGAGCACCAAATCGGCCCCTTCTGCCTCCGCCCGCTCCAGCGTCTCAAAGCAGACGCTGGCCGGATCGGCCCCCCGATCGCGGGTGACCATCTCCACATTGGCGCGGTTCGCCCATACCTCCAGCTGCTCGATGGCAGCCGCGCGGAATGTGTCGGCAGAGCCCAGGATAACCTTGCGCCCTTGATCGGTCTTCTCTTTGGCAATCTTTCCCACCGTGGTGGTCTTCCCGGTGCCGTTGATGCCCACGAACAGCACAACGGCCCCTTCGCCTTCCAGTATCTCGCTGCCCCCGTCGGCAAAGGTGGCGGCAATCTGATCGTTCAGCATGTCCAGCACCTGAGCGGAATTCTCCAGCCCCTTGCGAGTAGCCTGCTCGTGCAAGTTGGCCACAATGGAAGCGGCCGCAGGCGCGCCGATGTCGGCCATGATAAGGGTGGCCTCCAGCTCTTCCCAGAAGTCATCGTCCACCACCGGGCCCAAGTCCAGCAGCAGATTCATGGACTCCACGAAGCGCTCGCGGGTGCGCGAGAGGCCTTCGCTTATGCGGTTGAAAAAGCCCATGGGCAAGCCTTTCGTCAAACTATGCACGGCCTGCATTGCGCCGGCCGCTATCTGCAACAAGGGCGGCAACAGCAATCTCCGCCCTGCAAATTCTAGCTCAAAAGCGCCGCTGCCCGCAGCCTTTTGGGGCTATCCTTCACCTACTCGGCGTACTCCAACGCCCGGTCGAGCTTTTGGCTGATCACCTTCGTTATGCCATCAGCCTGCATGGAGACGCCAAATAGTACGTCGGCCATTTCCATGGTTCGCCGCTGGTGGGTGATCATGATCAGCTGGGTGGTGGTGCGCAGCTGATCGATGTAGGCAATCAGACGCCGCAGATTGGTGTCGTCCAACGCCGCTTCCACCTCGTCCAAAATGTAGAAGGGCGTTGGGCGGGTGCGGTACAGGGCGAACAGCAAAGCCAGTGCAGTGAGCGACTTCTCGCCACCGGACATAAGGGTCATCTTGGTGATGCGCTTGCCGCGGGGCTGGGCGTTCACTTCCACACCGGAATTGTCCACATCGTCGGGATCGGTAAGGGACAGGTGGGCCGTACCGCCCGGGAACAGCACCGAGAACACCTCTTGGAAGTTGGCGTTCACCTCGTCGAATGTGCGTTGGAAGTCGTTTTTCATGCGGGCATCGATCACTCGGTTGATGCGGGCCAGGCTACGACGGGCCGACTCCAAGTCGCCCACCTGCTGCATCAAATAGTCGTAGCGCTCTTTCAAGGCCGAGAACTCCTGAGCAGCCTCGGGGTTGATGGCGCCCAACCCGGCGATGCGCTTGGAGAGCCGCTGTTCCTCTTGCTCCACGCTCGAGCGGTCTTCCAGCGCCGGCA
>CANSTH010000133.1 GCA_947649875.1 uncultured Parvibacter sp.
GGACTGGGGCATGTTCTTCTTAGGGATTGCCCTTGTGATCATTGGTTTTGTTTTCCTGGCGGTGCCGGGGATCACGTTGGTGGCTGTCACCTCGGTGGCAGGAGCGTTTTTGGTGGTGGCGGGCGGCTTCGAGATTTACGCCTATGCGCGCTATCGTGACGAGATGGATTTAGACGGTTGGACCATTGCCTATGCCATCTGCGATATTGTGCTGGGCGCCGTGCTTCTGCTGCACCCGGTGTTCTTCTCCGCCGTCATCCCGTGGGTGGCGGGCGTGTTCATGGCCGCTTACGGCATCTTCGAGCTGGTGCTTGCGGCGCGGTCGAAGGGCAGTGCCGGGCGCGGCTGGGTTGTGTTCAACGGCATCGTGTCCATCTTGTGTGCCTTGGCGTTCTTCTTGGTGCCTGCGTCGTTCGTGGTGTTCCTGGCGTTCTTCCTCATCTGCCGCGGCGTTGCCATGGCCGTATGCGGTGTGACCATAGATCGCATGATCACCACTTCCCATCATGCGGCGTAAACCCGACGCCCGTTTGGGGCTGCTGGGGCTATAATGAGCACGTTCTCGGGGCCTGGGAAACCGGGCCCCTTCCATGCACTGGGCTTAACTCTATTGGCGAAAGGCCGGGATTCGCGTGACCAACCAAGATAAGCTGTTTGCAACCGATGAAGAGCTACTGGAAGAGGCCGGACGGCGCGCCGAGGCGCTGCGGCGCGAGATAGAACACCATACCTACCTCTACTATGCGCTGGACAAGCCCGAGATTTCCGATGCGGCCTTTGACTCCCTGATGCGCGAGCTGCGGCAGCTGGAGGCGCAATACCCCCAGCTTGTCACCGCGTCTTCGCCCACCCAGCGGGTAGGCGGCTATGTGGGCGAGCAGTTCGCTCCGGTGGCGCACGCTCAGCGCATGTACTCGCTCGACAACGCGATGGATTTGGAGGAGCTGGCTGCCTGGATGGGGCGCATTCGGGAAGACTTGGGTTATCTTCCCGAGCTGGACTGCGAGTTGAAGATAGACGGCTCCTCGATTGCGCTCACCTATGACGATGGGGTGCTGGTGCGTGCTGCCACTCGCGGCGATGGCGTGACTGGCGAGGATGTCACCGCCAACATGCGCACGGTGCGCGATGTGCCGCTGCGGCTGCGCCAAGAGGCGCTCGGGGCCATTGCCGCCCCCAGCTTGGAGCTGCGCGGTGAGGTGTACATGCCCAAGGCCTCCTTCGAGCGCCTGAACGCCATCGCCGAGGCCAACGGCAAGGCCCCCTTCGCCAATCCTCGCAACGCCGCCGCCGGAAGCCTGCGCCAGAAGGATCCGAAGGTCACCGAGAAGCGCGACCTGGCCACCTTCCTCTACGCCATCGGCGACGACGGCGCCCTGAACGTGGAAGGGCAGTTCCAACTGTTGGAATGGCTGCGGGAGGCGGGCTTCCATGTGAACCCCGATGTGATGCTGGCCAAGAGCGCGAACGAGGTGCTGGAGTTCTGCCAGAAGGTGCAGGAGAAGCGCGGCAGCTTGCCCTACGACATCGACGGCGTGGTGGTGAAGGTGAACAGTTTCGCGCTGCAACGGCAGCTGGGCTTCACCGCCCGGGCTCCTCGCTGGGCCATCGCCTTCAAGTTCCCGCCGGAAGAGAAGACCACCCTTCTGTCGGACATCACCGTGCAGGTGGGGCGCACCGGGGTGCTGACGCCGGTGGCGGAGCTGGAACCGGTGGCGGTGGCGGGATCCACGGTGGCGCGGGCCACGCTGCACAACTTGGACGAGGTGCACCGCAAGGACGTGCGAGTGGGCGACACGGTTATCGTGCGCAAGGCGGGGGACGTCATCCCGGAGGTGCTGGGGCCGGTGCTGTCGCTGCGCCCTGAGGGGGCCGAGCCCTGGCAGATGCCCGCCACTTGCCCCAGCTGCGGCTCGCCGGTGATCCACGAGGAAGGGGAGGTGGCTTACCGCTGTATCTCCCTGGAGTGCCCGGCGCAGCAGCAGGAGCGGCTGGCCCATTGGGTGAGCCGCGGCGCCATGGATGTGGACGGCATGGGGGACGAGATAATCGGGCGCTTGGTGGAAACCGGGCGCGTGTCCGATGTGGCCGACTTCTACACCCTCTCTGCCGATGAGCTGGAGCTGTTGGACATGGGGCGCGTGTCCAAAGACGGAAAGCCCATCCGCCTGGGGCGCAAGATGGCCGAGAAATTAGCGTTGGCGCTGGAGGCCAGCAAGGGGCGGCCGCTGGCCCGCGTGCTGTTCGGCCTTGGCATTCGCCACGTGGGCAAGACCACTGCCGAGCAGATAACCGCCACGTTCCCCTCGATGGAGGCGCTGCAGGCGGCCAGTGAGGAAGAGCTGGCACAGGTGGAGGGGGTGGGGCCCATCGTAGCCCATTCCATTTACCTGTTCTTGCGCACCCCTGCCAACGGCGAGGTGATCGAGCGGCTGGGCCGGGCCGGAGTGTCGCTGGCGGATGCCGCACCCGGTGAGGGGGAGGGGCTGCCCCAATGCCTGGCGGGGATGACCTTCGTGCTCACCGGATCGTTGGTGCAAAGCGGCATGACCCGCGACGAGGCGGGGGAGGCCCTGAAGGCGCGGGGCGCGAAGGTGTCCGGCAGCGTGTCGAAGAAGACCAGTTTCGTGGTGGCGGGCGAGGCGGCCGGCAGCAAGTACGACAAGGCAGTGGCCCTGGGTGTGCCCGTGCTGGATGAGGCGGCCCTCCTGCGCATCCTGGAAACCAACGAGCCGCCAGTGGTGGCTTAGCGGCCTCGAAATTGTATTTGGCCAGTTCAGATATGGCGTTCCGCTTCGCTCTAGCGCTATGACCCCGATTTTCGTAGGGCAGAGATTCTATCTCTGCCTAAACGGACAGTTCGCATGTGGCTGTGTACAACGCGGGCGCACCTGCAGCCGTCTTGCGCCGAGAACCGCAAATGCTTTGGCATGAGTTGTGGTAGACTGTCGCCCATGAGTTGCGTTTTGAAAAATATGTGCTGGGGGGGGGTCTTCTAAACAAGGCTTCTGATCTGGCCCTTGGCCTTCGAATAAGCCTATTGTCCGGCCGTTGCCCTCATGCAATTCGCTCTCTAGCCCCCTGCTGCTTCGCCAGCAGAAATCATCATCATAATCGAACCGCCCCAAGAGGTTATGCCTCTTTGGGGCGGTTCTGTGTTGTCCGAAAGAATAAGGGGCATCTGTCGCTGCGAATAATTCCATTGAAGCTGGTGTTTGCCAATGAGCGGGGGTGGCAGCAGTGAGGTGCCCTCGATGCTGTGCCCCCCTCGGTGATCATTCGACTTATTGCGCCCGTTGCGGGTATCTCCTGACAGAAGAAGACAAAGTCGCGCAAGAAAGGGAAGGAAAGGAAGAAGATATGCAGTCAAAGCAGGGAAGCGTACACAAGAGCGGGATGATTGTCGGTGCTGCTGTGGTGGTAGTGGCAATTCTGCTCGCCCTGATGGTGATGGGCGGATGTTCGAGCAATGAGGCGCCGGAGCCGCCACAGGCACCGGCGCAGGAGGCCTCGTCCCCTGAGCCGGAAGGCGCACCCGAGCCAGAGCCAGAGCCAGAGCCTGCAAAGCTCGACATTCCGAATCAATACTTCCTAACAGGATTGGGATTTGCATCGGGTGGCGGCTCTGTCAACCAATGGGGCTTGGAAGACCTGGAGGGCAACCAAGTGCCGTTTGAGATTGCGGAGATGATGCCCATGGGCGGCTTTGCCGAGGGACGCATTTTCGTGACCTGGGAAACGAGCGAGTACGATGAGGAATGGGAAACGGAGTTCAACGAAGCCACCCATTACGCGCTGCTCGACCAAACAGGAAAGATCGTAAAAGACCTTACCGACCTTGTGGACAGCTTCAGCTTCTATTCTCAAGGGTTCTTTGAGGGGGCTAAGGTTGTTAATCAGCCGATCTATGTAGACGGTCGGATGGTGTTGTGCCTTGAGGGAGCGGGCAGCAGCCAGACGATTGTGGTTTTGGACGAGCAGGGCAATGTGGTGTTCACCGTTGGAGACAGCGATCGCTATCGATACGCCGATGAAGGCACTGTGCCCGTGGAGTTCGATATCGATTTTGATACAAGGGGATCTTCGACCAGAGATGCAGCCTACCATGATGGTGTTCTATGCATCGACAATCGCCTCATAGTGGATCCCAACGGAATAATCCTTGCTCAAAATGAGGATCATCTGGAATCGCTGGGGAATGGCTACATGATGGCTGGTTTTGACGCCACTGCTGCGGTTGATTACTCTGGCAATGTCGTCTTCGATCCTAGCTCGCTTAACGTAGAGGGCGATATAGAGGACGCTGAAATATTCGCGCTCAATGGCCAGCCGGGAGCTAGCGGCATAGTGTCTGTCCAGGCCGAAAAGGTGAACCCCCATGGTGGCGAAAACAAAGACCTCAAAGGCCTCTATTGCATCTCAAACCAGAAATGGTTGGTGCCGTTGCAAGAAGGCGATTTAAGCTTCTCGGAAGCCAACGAGGGAATGATTTGGGTCTCGGTCGAATCGAAAAACCATATCCTGGAGGGCTACGGAGCCACTGACGATGATGAGAACAGCGCCTACAGCTGCCTGATGGATGTTCAGGGAAATATCGTAGTTGATGACGCTACGGCCGGTATTGAAGAAGATGGAAAGGCGATAGGCGGAAGCAACCCCTACTACCTCCAAGAAGGCTATTGGGTGTACGGATCCAGGCCAGGAGTTGTCGTGCTT
>CANSTH010000134.1 GCA_947649875.1 uncultured Parvibacter sp.
AAGTGGAGGCCGGTGGAAGCGCCCCGCTTGGGCGCTCCGGTAGCCGATACCCATGCCCATGTGCAGCTGTTGGCGAATCCGGCACTGGCGTTGGCGAGGGCGGGGGCGTATGGCGTGCGCTTTATCTGCTCCATCGTGGACGTTTGGGAAGACGGGGCCGTCACATTCGACAATCTTGGGACGTGGCGCGATGAGGCGGTTCGGTTGCTGCCGCAGCTGGCAGCCGAGGCGAACGGTCAGGTGCCGTCAGGTGCTGACAAAGGGCAATGGCCGGGCTTTTTCGGCTCCGACTTGCTGAGCGGCGATGCGGTTGCAGCTGCCGACTTGGCGCAGGCTGTTGCCGCGCGCGTTCGGGCCGAGGGTGATCCGGCGGCCTTGGTGCCGCGGCTGCGCATCGCGGTAGGGTGCCATCCCCATAATGCCTCCCATTACGATAGCACCTTGGAAGCCCTGCTACGCCAACGGCTGGCAGACCCGCGCGTTGCCGCTTTGGGCGAGGTGGGATTGGACTACCACTATGACCTTTCGCCTCGCGATGTGCAGCGGGAGGTGTTTCGCCGTCAGGTTGCTCTGGCCCACGAGGTGGGGTTGCCGCTGGTGCTGCACATGCGCGAGGCCCACGATGACGGCTTCGCCATACTGCAAGAGGAAGGGTTTCCCCAGGCGGGGGTGCTTCTGCACTGCTTCAACCTGGACAGTGCCGAGGTGCGCCGATGGGTGGAGGCCGGCTGCTACATTGCCTTTGGCGGCCCGC
This sequence comes from uncultured Parvibacter sp., assembly GCA_947649875.1. Classification (GTDB taxonomy): domain Bacteria; phylum Actinomycetota; class Coriobacteriia; order Coriobacteriales; family Eggerthellaceae; genus Parvibacter. The sequence continues at coordinate 755 of CANSTH010000134.1, forward strand.
TTACCTTCAAGGGAGCCGATGATGTGCGCAAAGCGGCAGGGGAAGTGCCCTGGAACCGTCTGCTCACCGAGACTGATTCCCCTTATATGGCCCCTGAGCCCATGCGCGGGGTTGCCTGCGGTCCGGCCCACACCGTCTTCACAGCCGAAACGCTCTGCCGGGTGGAAGGCCTGGATCCCACTTCGCCACAAGGAGAGGCTTTTTTGAGTCTTGTGTACGCTAACGCACTGGGGCTGTTGGACCGTCCCCGCTAGGCTCTGTTTGGATTTGCGAGAAGGAGAAACCATGCACCGACTGATCCTGGCCGGATCACCCCGCTCGGATGGAAGAACCGCCGCGTTGGCCGATGAGCTGTTCAACGCGTGCATTGAGGAATGTCCCGAAGACGGCGTTTCTATTGTGGCGGTATCCAGCGTAGAGGTGGGCGGCTGCATCGGCTGCGATGGCTGCAAGACGCCCGTTCAGCCTCCCGAGCCCCTGAAGGATGGCGATCCACTCACCCCTTGTGCCGCTGTGCGCGCCTCTGGGGCTGCCGGCCATCAGTGCATCATCCAAGACGATATGGCCGAAGTGCGCAAACATCTGGATGCCGCGGATGAGCTGGTGGTGGTGTGCCCGGTGTATTTTGCCAGCGCTCCTTCCCGGTTCAAAGCCATGCTTGATCGGTTGCAGCCCTACTTCTGGACAGATCTGCGCAAGGGCGGCCTTCGTCCCTGCGTGCTGCATGTGGTGGGGGAGGGGCACGACCCCTATGGCTTCGAGCCGCTCATCCAATCGGTTTCCTCCGCAATCCTGGTGGCGGGCTTCCAGCTAGAGCTGGTGCTTGACTGGGTGGGGAAGATCACCCCTGAAGGAGAGATCACCGCCGAAGCGGACGAGTACCCCATTCCGCCCGCGGGCGGCTGTGCTGCCCTTGGATGGGACGGTGATGGGGAATGGATAGTGCTGGAAGAGGAAGAGGAGTCCGATGGTCAGGCGTGCGCAACAACTGCGCACGAGAAGCAATGTGCTTCTCTCGACGATGGCGCCGCTGAGCGCGCTTTTGCAGGGTATGGGAGCGATGTTGAATGCAGCGGCTCTGACGTCGGTGCATCGCCTGCGAAGGGCAGCGGCGGTCGTGCCCGCTTGAACCTTGGGGGTTCGGGCGAAGGCATGCCGCAAAAGGGAGGCACCGGGCGCAAGCCCTCCGAAGGTGTCGGCGGCGGAAAAGCGCGCGCGGGAAAGCCAAAGGGCGCTTCGTCTGGTGCCAAAGCCCGTGGCGGAAAGAGGAAGGGCGGCAGCCGTGGCTGAGCCTCAGCGCTGCTCCCCATATGCCACCCCATCGGCCACGAGGGCCGTATTGGAGGCCCATGACCTTACAGCGAAATACAGCTTCGGCCAGAACTTCCTGGTAAACGATGACGTGGTGCGCCGCATCTTGGAGCTGTCAGGTGCAGGGGGAGGGGACGGGGTGCTGGAAGTGGGCCCGGGCATTGGCACGCTTACTGCCGCTCTGCTGCAGCGGGCAGCATACGTGGTGGCCGTTGAGCGTGACGGTGATCTACCGCCGGTGCTGGCCGATACTCTCTACCCGTGGCGCGAGCGCTTTTTCCTGGTGGAGAAGGATGCCTTAGACCTGGAGGCGGCTGATGTGGCCAAAGCGGTGGAAGCGCTTGGAAACAGGGCCCTTCCGAGCAAGCTGATATCCAACTTGCCCTATGCCGTGGCCGCCACCGTGGTGCTGGACTATTTCCAGCGCTTCTCCTCGCTGCAAAGCGCTACGGTGATGGTGCAGCGGGAAGTTGCCGATCGCATGGCTGCTTCCCCCGGATCGAAAACCTACGGTGCCTATACGGTGAAACTGGGGCTCTTCGCCCAGCCGGCAGGCCGGTTTGCGGTGGGCCCTGGGAACTTCTATCCTCCACCACGGGTAGACAGCGCCGTCATCCGTCTCGACCGCATTGTGGTGCAAGGTCCCGATGGCGCCCCTGCTTCGCCGCAGCTCCTGCGGGCTGCCTGCACCATGGCCGATGCCGCTTTCGCCAATCGGCGCAAAACGTTGGCCAACTCCTGCAAGGCCTACTTCGCCTCTACTCCCGAGGTGCAGTTGCTGTTGCCGACCATTTTCGATTGCGCTGCCATCGACCCGCGCTTGCGTGGTGAAGCCCTTACCCAGCAGCAGTTCCTGGCCCTCGGCCAAGCCCTCCTTGAGCTTATGCCTTCCAATGTAAACCTATAGGTTTACGAATCGCTTGTTTTGACGGGGCACGGCCGGGCCGCTCGGGATGAAATTGTGCACGTTGCAGAAATGTGGGTGCCGAGCTGCGATGGGGGCAGCATAATTGCCCCCGCATTATTTCTGTGATGCTTTCGGGACGCAGTGCGAACCGGAAGCGGAGAAAACTCTGGAGAACTCTTAAATGAGTGCCGAAGGTGCAAGGATTCCGCTGGAATCTGAATCTCTCAGGCAAAAGGACAGAGGGGCAACGCCGAAACGTCGGACGTGCTCTCCCGGGTTTTCAACGAGTAAGGGAAGGGGAGAGCGTGGAAGAGTTTCTTCTGGGCATTGTTACCACCATCAACAGCTATCTTTCAAACTACGTGCTGATCATCCTGCTTTTGGGCATGGGCATCTGGTTCAGCGTGCGCACGAAGTTCATCCAGTTCCGCTGCTTCGGCGAAGGCTGGCGCCGCATGTTCGGCAATTTCTCGTTCCGCGGCGGCAACCAGGGGGGCGGCATGACCTCCTTCCAGGCGCTGGCCACTGCGGTGGCGGCGCAGGTGGGCACCGGCAACATCGTGGGTGCGTGTGGTGCCATCATTGTGGGCGGCCCCGGTGCCATTTTCTGGATGTGGATCATCGCGCTTCTGGGCATGGCCACCAACTATGCCGAGGCAGTAATGGCCCAGAAGACCCGCGTTGTGGATGCCGATGGCACTGTGCACGGCGGACCTGTGTACTACATCACCACGGCTTTTAAGGGAAACGGCGGCAAGTTCTTGGCGGGCTTCTTCGCGGTGGCCATCATCTTGGCCTTGGGTTTCATGGGCTGCATGGTGCAGTCAAACTCCATTGCTGAGACCATGAACAATGCTTTTGGCATTCCCACTTGGATTATCGGCCTTGCGGTTGTGCTGTTGGCCGGCATCGTGTTCATCGGCGGCGTGTCCCGCTTGGCTTCCGTGACGGAGAAGATAGTGCCCATCATGGCCATCATCTACGTGCTTGGGTCGCTGGTGGTGCTGATTATGAACGCCCAGAACATCCCTGCCACGTTCGCCCTCATCTTCGAGTGCGCTTTCAACCCGCAGGCTACGGTGGGCGGTGCCACCTTCGGAATCATTGCCGCCATCAGCCAAGGTGCCAAGCGCGGCCTGTTCTCCAACGAGGCGGGCATGGGCTCCACTCCGCACGCACATGCGCTGGCGGAGGTGAAGGATCCGCACGAGCAGGGCGTTGTGGCCATGATCGGCGTGTTCATCGACACCATCATCGTGGTAACCATGACGGCGCTGGTGGTGCTGTCGGTGCTCTATGTGGGCGATGGCGCGCTGGCCACCGGCGATTACGCCACCCTTACCGCCGAGACCATCACCAAGACCAACATTGCCCAGATGGCGTTCGGCCAGTTCTTCGGCGCGGGTCCAGGGGCGTGGTTCGTGGCCATCTGCCTGATGTTCTTCGCTTTCTCTACCATTCTCTCCTGGAACCTGTTCGCGAAGCTGAACGTGGAGTGGCTGTTCGGCAAAAAGGCGGTCATGCCCTTCACCGTCATCGCACTGCTGTTCATCTTTGCCGGCTCTCTGCTCTCCAACGATCTGGTGTGGGAGCTGGCCGACATGTTCAATCAGCTGATGGTGCTTCCCAATGCTATCGCGCTGTTCGCCCTTTCTGGATCGGTG
>CANSTH010000135.1 GCA_947649875.1 uncultured Parvibacter sp.
CAAAGTATTGTTTTCAACCTTTTTGGCCAGAATAGGCGTCCTTTCTGGCAATTTATTTCTTCAGATGCGGACTTGCTCAATCTGTAATGCCGACGTGGCCAGAACAAGCGCCCATTCTGGCCACTACCCGGGATAACGCCACAAATTGGCCCGACAAGCTGTCAAAAACAACTCTTAAAGAGCGTTCATTATACTATTTCGGCATCTTTTCTTTGCCCTCAGGACACACGGCCCAGAATAAGCGTTTATTCTGGGCCCAGGGCCTTCAAAAGAGACGCCATGAGCGAAAACCATTCCCAGGTTCGAAAATTGGATCGTTTACGGCAAGATGACACAGCGGCAATCGCCGACAATCGCCCTAACCCCAATCGTCGAAAGAGATCTCCTCCAGGACGAATCCCTCCAAATTGTTTCCGCGCTCTTCCTCCAGGCAGAACGCCATGTAAAGCGGAAGGTAGTAGACTGGCCTTCCTGCGCGCTCTCCCACAGAAACGTTGAACTCGGAAAGTACGTAGGCGCAACTGACATCAAAGCCCTTCGCGTCCAAGAGGTTGTTGAGCGCCATGTGCCGCTTGTAGTCTTTACCCGACTTCACCTCGATAGGAAGAACTTTCCCTTCGGCGGACTCGATAAGGAAATCCACCTCGCCCTTGCGGTTGTTGTTGTAGTAGAAGAGCGGAAACCCTGCGCTGGCAAGTTGTTGGGCGACAATATTCTCGTACACGGCTCCGAAGTTCGCATCCCCTACGCCCTCCAGCACGCTGCGCGAACTCGCGAGGGAATACTGCGAGAGCAGCAGCCCGCAGTCAGAAGCATAGAGTTTGAACTTCTCCTGCACCTTCGTCCGCAGCAATGGTGCTTTCGGCTCCGTCACCAAATAGGCCGGCAAAGTAACACCGGATTTGACCAGCCAGGAAAAATCGTCTTCAAGGGAATCAAACGTGGCGCTCTTTTTAATCAGGTTGAACACGAAACGTTTGTTGACCTTGGCAAGCTGCCCAGGAACGCTATCGAAGATGGTGCAAATTTGCATCTTGCGCCCAGGCGCGTACTTTATGATGTCATAGCGATATTGCTCGACGATATCTGTTCCCACCTGGCGCGGCTCTCCAAGATCGCGACCGTTGTCTAGAAAGCCCTGCACCGCCTCGGGCATTCCCCCCACTACCATGTACTGGCGGTGGATGCGCACGAGTCGGTCGTGCAACGGTTCATCGAGCGGCCGCTTCTCACGATAGGCAACGCGTACCTCTTCGATGATTGCATCGGGAACCCTCATCGCCCAGCAGAACTCCTCGAAATCGAGGGGAAACATGCGCAATATACGCGCATAGCCAACGGGAAACGACGTGGCGCCATCGAGGACTGTCCCCAAAAGAGAGCCCGAAAGAACGAGGTCGAACCGACCATCGTCGAGCAGGAACTTCGACAACGTCACAATGTCATGGCCGAGATGCTGCACCTCATCGAAAAAGACCAACGTTCCCGGCTGAATCGCATGGCCGACAATCAGGGACAGCCGGCTGATAAGCTCTTCTGCACTTGTGGCGCCGGCAAGGAAGCGTCCGTTTTCCTCATCGTCGAGAAAGTTCACCTCTATAAACGCATCGTAGGAATTGCGGGCGAACTCGCGGACGATGAATGTTTTGCCCGTCTGACGCGCACCAAGCAACAGAAGAACCTTGCGCTGGCTGCTCGCCTTCCACTCTTCCAGCTTGCGGTACATCTTGCGCTTCAGCATTCTCAAATCCTCCCTGAAATCAACTAGTACAGAAAGAATATCGCGAATTCATCAACTAGTACAGAAACGAATTGCGCTTTTTCCCAACTAGTACAGAAAGAATTTCCTCAATTTACCAACTAGTACAGAAAACATGCCCCCAAGCTTTGTACATGCTGCACCAGTCAAGCTTCGTAGACACTTTTTCCATCTTCCCCATGGCGATGGTGGACGCCGGAGCTGGACTCAGCATCGCCTTCGTGGACACCGGAGCTGTTTTCCGGCGCGGAAGCGTAGACAGGGGCACCAGCCAAGCCTCGCACTAATCCCGTCCTGCCGCCATGGCGGGCACGGTATCCACCACCACAGCAGGAGCAGCTTCCGCCACAGCAACAGACGTCTGCCCTTCCTGCGCATTTCGCGCCAAGCGACGCCGTTTCAGCGCGTAGGCAAACGCCAGCACGGTGCCGATGGAAAGGTAGGTGCCCATCTTCTGCTTCGGCGCCACTACCAGCACGGTGCTCATCATGAGGGGAATGAAGATGCCGGTGCCCACCGCCTGCAACAGACGGCTGCCCAAGAACAGCGGCCAGGCGGGCGTGACCAGCGACAGCGCCAGGCCCCCGATCAGAAACCCGGAAGCAGCCAGAAACAATGTGCGCAGCCGCAGCCGCTTGCTTAGGAAGGCAGTGGCGGTTACCACGATGGCGGTAATCACCATATAGCCGGTGACCAGCCATTGGGCCGTAGTGGCAGAAATGGAGAAATTGGCCATGATGCTCACCAACGCCACGTTCACCGTATTCTCGTTGAAGGCGGCCACGAACGCGCTGCCGTACAGCACCGCCAACATGGGCAGATAGTTATTCTCTTTCATGGGGGGGCTTTCTGCTCGCGCCGATGCGCGGCACTCTGCGAGGGCAACGAGGAGGACCGCGCAACTGGACTTACGGTACTCACTGCTCGTTGCCCCTTGAATATACCCCAAAATTCCAGACGGATTTGCCAAGGGAGACCAATCAGCGGAGCATCCTTTTCCGGGAGCGACATGCGAAGCCCGTTCGTTCATACCGGCTTATCGGCATGAAGGGCTTGCATCTATGGACAAGATCGGGAGTTGGGTACATAGCATCAACAAGTTGGCGAAAAAAGGCCTGTTTTTGGACAAGATCGGGAGTTGGGTACATGAATTTAACGCGATGGTTTTGTCGGCAGTATAGTCCGAAGCACAACAGTTGATACGCTAAGCTTTTGAAAAGGCATTTATTCATGATGATGATTTTACTGCCCGGTTAATGATCCCCTGGAATAGCCAAGTTCTCGAATTTGCTGTTGCCCCAATGTACCCAACTCCCGATCTTGTCCATTGTGAGGGCCAAAACAGGGGCTTTCGATTGCTCTATGTACCCAGCTCCCCATCTTGTCCACACTGGCTAGATTTATGCGGCAAGAGCTGCCTATACCGTGCTGACGTTTTCCTATGCGCTGAAACGACGCCGAAATATCACGAATGGGTCGATTCGGCGGGTCGGAGCGAGGCTCGGCCAAGCTTAAGCAACGAGGAGCAATGGGAGTTGGATCGAATTCGCAGGATTGAGATTCTGTCTCGGCCTAAAGCTGCAACCACATACCGGCTGTCGGTCCAGACGGGAATAGAATCGCTGCCCTACGAATGAACAGGCACTATGCGGCCATCTTGCCAGGAGCATATCAGTGCATATGGCGATTTGGTTGCGAGGTAGCAGCCGCTCTTGCACAAATAGTTTCTACACGATACTATCCATTCTCGTAAATTGGTATCCAGTAGAAACGAAACGCCATGGCAAGCAACTCCACACACATCTCGGCAACCGACGCAACAGCCACACCGGAAAGCCGCTCTGTTATCGACGGCACCCCCAACTATGAAGCACTCGCTTCGGAAGTGGTGCTGCTGATGGCCCGTATGAAGCCGCCCCATCGGCCGCCCCATATGGGGGCCAGCAGCAACGGCAACGGCTGCGACGACTTTCCGCCTCCCGAGCCTCCGGCCATTCCGCCGGATTTGATGGAGATCGGCCGCGGCAGCGTAGGAGTACTGGGGGCGCTCTCCCACTTGGGCGGCCAAGCCACGCCGGGCAAGCTGGGCCAGATCACCGGCCTGAGCAAGGGTCGCGTCTCCAATATAATTCGCGCACTGGAGGAGAAGGGCTATGTGGAAAAGCGCCCCTCTCCTACCGACTCTCGCAGCGTGACCGTGGCGCTCTCTGCCAAAGGTCACGAGGTGACCGATCAGCATATTGCCGCTTTGCGCTCGCACGTGACCAAGATGCTGCAGCTTCTGGGCCCCCGCGACGCCGAAGATGGCGTGCGGGTGATGCGGCACCTGGCCCAGATCCTCACGGAGAAATGCGGCGAAGGGCCCCAGGAGGCGAGCCGATGAAACTACTGCGCTTCTTCAAGGGCCATGCAGTGGCGGTGCTCATCTGCGCCGTGCTGCTGGTCATCCAGGCCAACCTGGAGCTTTCGCTGCCCAACTACATGAGCGATATCGTGGACGTGGGGCTGCAGCAAGGGGGCATCGAGAGCCCCGTGCCCGACACCATCCGCAAAAGCGAATTGGAAAACCTGCAGATGTTCATGACCGAGCAGGACGCCGAAAAGGTGCAGGCGGTGTACGGCGACGAGAAAGACGGCGTGCTCACCTACACCGGCACCAAGCAGCAATCGGCGGCCGACGGTGAGATTGGCCAGATCATGACCCTGCCAGAATGCGTGGTGCTGTCGCTGGAGGAGGGCATCGATGCATCCGCCCTTTCCGACACCGAACTGGGCGCGGCGCTTTCCACCGACGGCCTTGCGACGGCCGCA
>CANSTH010000136.1 GCA_947649875.1 uncultured Parvibacter sp.
GGGAGGAAATCCACTCGCGCGCAGCGCGAGTTAGTTCCGACCGACGACGCGTCGAACGGAACCCTGGCAAGTGCCCCCATCCTCGGAGAGAGCGTCAAACAAGATTTACGAAAGGAAACGTCATGGACAACGGAAATCAGCTTATCGTCGACTATCTTACCAGCGTGCCTGCTTGGTATTTGGCAACGGCCGAGGTGGGGGAGGACGGTACCGTGCAGCCGCATGTGCGTCCCTTTAGCTTCGCCATGCTGCAAGAGGGGCAGATTCAGTTTTGCACCGCTACCACGAAAGACGTCTATCGCGAGATGGCCGCGAACCCTGCGGTGGAACTGACAGCTTGGAAGCCGGGCAGCGGCTGGGTGATTATGCGGGGGCAGGTGAACCTTGTCGACCGCGCAAGCGAAGCAGTGCGGCTTGCGGGGTACGAGCATATGACAGCGCTGGGGGAGAGCTACGATGGGCCCGATGACCCCGCCCTCACCTTCTTCACCATCGATGATCCCCGGGCATGGGTGTGCGACATCGACGGCTCGTGGCAGCCGGTAGAGCTGTAGGCTGCAGCACGTCAGGGCATTCCCGTCTCCTGGCATGCGACTGCCCCAATACATGGCCCATGTGAAATAATTACGGCTTTGTGTCGGCGCGGTTGCGGGATTGCGCATGTTGGCTATGCTAGGCCATGACAAAAACGAGGGCACATCGTGCGCTTTTTGGCGCCCCCGTTTCGATATCACCGAAGAGAAAGCGACTCCTTAAGATGAGCGAATCTCCCTTCCGTGGGGTAATTCCCCCGGTTGTCATTCCCCTGACCGAGAAGAAATCCCTGGATCTGGACGCCTTCAACCGTAGCGTCAACCGCATGATTGATGCTGGCGTGGACGGCTTGTTCTTCCTGGGCTCCAGCGGGGAAGTGGCTTTTCTCACTGATGCGCAGCGCTACCATGTGCTGCAAGAGGCAGTGGCTGTGGTGAATGGCCGCGTTCCGGTGATGGCGGGCATCATCGACATGGAAACCATGCGCGTAGTGGACCAGGCCAAGCGGGCTGCATCGTTTGGTGTTGACGCCCTGGTGGCCACCGCTCCCTTCTACGCGTTGGGCGGCCCGAAAGAGGTGGAGCGCCACTTCCGCGCCATCCGCGAGTACACCGATTTGCCCCTGTTCGCCTACGACCTTCCCTGCTGTGTGCACACCAAGCTTTCTCCCGAGATGCTGATGCGCCTGGGCAAAGATGGCGTCATCCAGGGCGTGAAGGACTCTTCCGGCGATGATGTGAACTTCCGCTGGCTGGTGCTGGAGAATGAAGAGGCCGGCCATCCCATGCAGCTGCTCACCGGCCACGAAGTGGTGGTGGACGGCGCGCTTCTGGGCGGTGCCGACGGCAGCGTGCCCGGGCTGGCAAACGTGGACCCCTACTCCTATGTGGAGATGTGGAAGGCTTCGCAGGCGGGCGACTGGAATCGCGTGCGCGAGCTGCAGGACCATCTGGCCCGGCTGATGTTCGTCACCCGCAATGTGCGCGCCACGGTGGGCTTCGGTGCCGGCGTGGGCGCTTTCAAGACGGCCCTGTGGCAGATGGGCGTGTTCAACAGCAACGAGATGCGCGAGCCGGTGCAGCGGCTGGTGGGCGACGATGTGGAAGCCATTGTGGCCGTGTTGAAACAAGAGGGCATGATGGATGCGGATGCCCCTGTTCGCCAGTAAGGGCCGCGAATAGCGAAAAGCAGCAACGTGCAAGGCCCTTCCGGTTTTTCGGGAGGGCTTCCTTGTAACCGAAAGGCAACTTCTGCAGCTCCTCTGTTTGTGGGCGGTTGCCGGTTGGTTATCCTAAGCGAGGTTTTCTAAACCCTGAGATTTTGAGGAGGTTGCGTTGGGTACCGATCACACTGAGCGCTTGCGGCTGGAACGGGATTGGATTCGTCAGCAGCTGGAAACGTGCATTGGGTTTTGGCTGGAGCATGGCATGGACCCGGTAAACGGCGGGGTGTACACTTGTCTCGACCGCGAGGGGAAGGTCTATTCCACCGACAAGAGTGTATGGATGCAAGGACGTTGTGCCTGGACGTTCTCGTATTTGTGCCACGTGTACGGCGCCCGTCCCGAGTGGCTGGAGGCGGCCAAGAGCTGCCTGGACTTCTTGGAAGAGCACTGCATCAACCACGAGGCCGGGGGGCGGCTGTACTTCACCGTCACCGCCGAGGGGCTTCCGCTGCGGCAGCGGCGCTACTGCTTCTCAGAAGGCTTCTACTGCATCGCCAACGCCGAGTACTATGGCGTGACCGGTGAAGAGGAGCACTTGGCCCGGGCGCGCCGCGCCTATCAGCTCATATATCAGCTGAACAACGGCCTCATCGAAGATCCCACGGGGTTGGGCCCCAAGACTATTCCCGAAACCCGCACCGGCCGGGCGTTGGGCGACCCCATGATATTCCTGAAGATCATCTCCATCATGCGGCGGGTGGACCCGGCCCACACGGAGGAGTACGACCGTCATGCCAAAGAGTGCACCGATGCTATTGTGAACCTGCACTACCATCCGGAGCTGGGCTGCACGCTGGAGTCGGTGGCGCCGGACGGCACGCCGGAGCTGTGGTACACCGCCGGGCGCGTGGTGAACCCGGGGCACGATATCGAGTGCAGCTGGTTCATGATGGACGAGGCCAACTATCGCGGAGATGCGCAGCTGCACCAAACCGCTGAGGCCATCTTCCGTCAGGCCATCGAGGCGGGCTGGGACAAGGAGTACGGCGGGCTTCTGTACTTCATCGATGCCAAGGGGCTGCCGCCAGAGGCTTACGAACACGACATGAAGTTGTGGTGGCCCCACAACGAGACCATGATCGCCGCATCGAAGGCCTATCGCGACACCGGCGACGACTACTATGCCGAGTGGCTGTTCAAGACGCTGGACTATTGCCGCGAGCACTTCGCCGACCCGGAGTACGGCGAATGGTACGGCTACCTGCGTCGTGATGGCCTTCCCACCATGCCCCCCACCAAGGGCTCCACGTTCAAGGGCCCCTTCCACGTGCCGCGGGCCTTATGCATGACCGAGCAAGTGATCACCGAGATTCTAGGAGACTAACATGAACTATCTAGGGATTGACTACGAGATCAAGAACGTCCCGGTGCTGGATCCCGGGTTCATCCCCTTCGGCGTTTGGGCCAAGGAGTACCTGAAGGGCGCCACCCATCCCATCAAGGTGGCGGTGGAGCGGGAAAACGGCCTGGTGTCGGTACGGGAGAGCGCCATTCGCGGCCCCGAGTTCGCGGAGGCCAACCTGCGCTATGTGGAGCGCCTCATCAAGTTCGAGTTGTGGTCCATCGGCGGCTTCAAGGTATACCTGTGCGGCTGCGATGACATCGCCGAGAAGCTGGGCCAGGCCTATAGCCCCGAAGGGGAGCGCCACTTCGACTACGAGTTCGTGGGGGATGTGTACGAGAAGCCCCTTGAGGTGATTGCCGTCAGCGAAGAGGATTTCCCCGCCGCCAACGAGAGCGCCAAGCAGATTGGCGGTCACATGGAGGGCTGTCGCATCGGCTTCGACGCCGGCGGGTCCGACCGCAAGGTGTCCGCTGTCATTGACGGCGAGCCGGTGTACTCCGAGGAAGTGGTATGGTTCCCCAAGATCACCGAGGATCCCGAGTACCACTTCAACGAGATTGTGACCGCCTTCAAGACTGCCGCTTCCAAAATGCCGCGGGTGGACGCCATCGGCGTCAGCTCCGCCGGCACTTTCGTGGGCAACAGCCCCATGGTTGCCTCCCTGTTCATCAAAGTGCCCCGCGAGCGCCGCGATGAGGTGAAGAGCATCTACGACCGCGCTGGCGCCGAAATTGGCGATGTGCCGCTGGTGGTGGCCAACGACGGCGATGTGACGGCGCTGGCCGGCTTCATGTCCACCGGCGAGGGGGATATCCTCGGCATTGCCATGGGCACCTCCGAAGCGGTGGGCTATGTGAACATCGACGGCAACGTGCTGGGCTGGATCAACGAGTTGGCCTTCGCGCCGGTGGATCTTTCCCCCAACGCCATGCAGGACGAGTGGTCCACCGACTTCGGCGTGGGCTGCAAGTACTTCAGCCAAGACGCCGTGATCAAGCTGGCGCCGGCCGCCAACATCATCCTCGACCCCACCCTCTCGCCGGCCGAGAAGCTTAAAGTTGTGCAGGGGCTGGCCAACGGCGGCGATGAGGCGGCACTGGACATCTACCGCTCCATCGGCTGCTATCTGGCCCATACGTTGGTGCTCTACAGTATGTTCTACGAAATCAAGACGCTGCTGGTGCTGGGGCGCGTGGCCTCGGGCGATGGCGGCGATCTGCTGATCAGCGAGTGCAACCGCGTGCTTGCGGAAGAGTACCCCGAGCTGGCGGCCCAGATAACCGTCACCCTGCCCGACGAGAAGATGCGCCGCGTAGGCCAGTCGGTAGCCGCCGCCAGCCTCCCCGAGCTGTAATGGCTGCGGCTCTCTTGGAGGGGGAGCGGGCCCGAAGGGGTTACGCTCGACGCGTCGTCGGTCGGAACTAACTCGGGCTTCGCCCGA
>CANSTH010000137.1 GCA_947649875.1 uncultured Parvibacter sp.
TGTCTGATCGTACCGTCTGCCAAATTCCGAAGAGACGAGCTTCGCTAAATGGTCATTTAGCGGACTTGCTCCTTGCTTGGCGAGCGAGAAATAGGGCTCCTGGCCGTGTGTCGTTCTGGAATGCCCCATGCTACAATAGCTGGGCTGTTCGTTAGATACATGTCGAGGAGGTTCCCTATGACCGAAATCGCAGATTTGCGCGGTTGTGCTCCGAGCGGCTTGTTCTACGGCGGCCGCGCCGGACAGAAAGAGGGTATCCTCATCGATGGCGAGCCCTGGATAGCCAAATATCCCAGGACCACTCGGGACTTGGTGGGGCGTCATCTTCCGTCTTACACCTCAAGTCCTGTTTCGGAGTACCTGGGATCTCATATTTATGGGCTGCTCGGCATTCCGGTTCATGAAACCATATTGGGCTATCGCAATGGCAAGATAGTGTGCGCCTGTCGCGACTTCACTTTTCCAAATGGGCGCCTTTTCGAATTCAAAGATATCAAAAATGCCCTCTCTGACGATGATGCCGGTTTCAGCTCTGCCCCTTCGGATGGAGAGAGCATCTACCTGGGCGATGTGCTGGCAACTATCGAGACCTCGGAGCTGTTGCGAAGCGTGCCGGGGGTGCTCGAGCGCTTTTGGGATATGTTCGTGGTGGATGCCTTCCTTAAGAACCCCGACCGCAACAACGGCAACTGGGGTGTGCTGATGACCGCACCGCTTACCTATCAATTGGCTCCCGTCTATGATCTGGGCAGCTGCCTCTTCAGCAAGCGCAGCCCCAGTGTGGCGCAGCGCCGTTTGGACGATGAGTGCGCCGAGCAGGAAGACGCTTTTGGCACAAACGTTTCTTGCTATCGCATTCCAGATGGTCAGGGCGGAAGCGCGGCCATTCACCCCTTCGAGTACATGGCCAAAACCTCCAACCCTGACCTTTTTGCCGCCATACAGCGCTTTGCGGCCGCGGTGGACATGGATGCCATCGATGCGCTGATCGACAGCGTGCCGGAAGAGGCCTATGGCATCGTGCTCATGCCCGAGCCAATGCGGGCCGAGCATAAGCGCCTTCTGCGAAAACGCCTCCAGGAGGGCATTCTCCCGCTACTCTGATGTTGCCTTACGGGGGCGTTCGTGGCCATCAGGGAGAAGGCTTCTTGACAGAGGGGAAACCTCTGCTACTATGGCGTTTGGGGAAACCGTTCGAATAATCGCACGGATAATGTTTGCAAAAGTTGGTTCGCGGGGGCGCGAATCGCTGCTTTGTGCTTTAATGCGCAAGGTATTTGTCAAACGTTATGTAGAGGGGCGGTTATTGTGTCGAACGATAATTCTTTTCTCGATCTAGATCTTGAGTCCGATTTCGAGGACTACAACCCACTTGATGAAGTCGAGCCCGAGGAGGACGACGAGGACTATGTGGGCATTGAGGGCTATCTGGGGGAGGAGCATGCGGTAGAAGAGCCGGTTGTGCCTCAGATTCCCGCAGCCGAGCGCATTCAGAACCTGTTCAAGTCTATGGCTCCGCGCCGTAAGACCCTGCTGGGCATCCTTGCCTTCGTGGAAACCCCGCAATCCACCACTGCGCTTGAGGCGAAGGTGGACGAGCTGCAGGCCCACAACTTCTCGGTGTACTCTTCCGGCAACTTGTCCGCCCTGCTCGAGCAGGCAGGCGCCATCACCCGTGTCACCGAAGAGGGCGAGCCCTACGAGAACATCCAAAACGAGCCGGAAATCGTGGAAATCGACGGCGTGGAGTACCTGCAGCCGGTGGATCCTCCCGAGATCTACTGGGTGATCACCGAGGACGGCGCCGACTATCTGGCCGCCGACCGCCCGCTGGACCGTTTGCGCGACATCCTGGAGCAAGACACCATCTACCTGCCCATTTACGAGCGCATCCTTACCATGTGCGAGGACGGCAAGACGGTGAAGGAGATCAACGCCCAGGTGGACGACGATCCGCTGGTGCAAAAGCCCCGTCTGTACGCCCCGCACTTCATCGACAAGCTTGAGAAGTGCGATGCGCTGGAGTGGGCCGACAGCTGGAAGACCACCGAGATCGGCCGCGAGGGCCTGGCCATGGTTCAGGAAATGATGGCGGCCCAAGAAGACGAAACCGCCGAGGCCGATGCGTCCGAGGGCGTCGAGGCCTAAGTGCCGAAACCCGACCATTCTCGAAATTGTTCCCTTTAGAAAAGGATGCTATCTAAATGACTGAAAAAATTACTGAGATCGTCGAGGAAACCGAAGTTGACGAGCCGATGGACGAGGAAACCAAGCAGGCGCTCATTTCCATCACCGAGCAGCGCTCGGCTACCTATGGCCTGCTGTCCCGCTTGTACCGTGTGGAGGTGGACGAGGAGTTCCTGAAGGAAATGAAGGGCATGCGCTTCCCGGCCGCCACTGGCAACAGCCAGGTGGACGAGGGCTACCGCCTGATTGCCACTTTCCTTTCCAACACCTGGGGCAACACCATCACCGACCTTGCCATCGACTACGTGCGCACCTTCATTGGCCATGGTGTGGATGCCTTCTCGGCCGCGTACCCCTACGAGTCGGTGTACACCTCCGAGAAGCGCCTGATGATGCAGGACGCTCGCGACGAGGTGCTTGCCATCTATCGCAGCCAAGGGCTGGACAAGCAGGAGACCTGGAAGGAAGCGGAAGACCATTTGGCGCTGGAGCTGGAGTTCATGCAGATCCTCGCCAATCGCACGGTGGATGCCCTGAAGGCCGGCGACGAGGATGCCGCCATCGACTTGCTCACTACGCAGAAGAACTTCCTGGAGGATCATCTGATGGCCTGGGTGCCCATGATGACCTCCGATATGCGCCGCTTCGCCAAGACCGATCTGTACCGCGGCCTGGCAAGCCTTACCGATGGCTTCATGACCGTTGATTTCGAATTCCTGCAGGACTTGCTGCAGGCGTAGAAATAAATTGCTGGGAGTCGGGAACCTATTCGTTTAGGGAGAGGAGAAGGAGCCATGACCGAGCAAGAAGAGAAGAGCGCTCCGGCTGAGGAGAGCTCAAGTGGCGTCATTTCTCGGCGCTCGCTGTTAGTGGGGTTGGGAGGTACTGCCGTGCTCTGCGGGCTGGGCGCTGTGCGCTATGTGGCCGCAGATCCGCTGGTGCGCCCTCCGGGAGGACAGAACGAGGATCAGCTGGTGTCTGCCTGCATCCACTGCGAGAAGTGCTATGAGGTGTGCCCGCGCAACGTTATCGCCCCTGCTCACATCGAGAACGGTATCGTCAATATGCGCACCCCGGTCATGACCTACAGCCAAAACTGGTGCGATTGGTGCAAGGAGGAGAACGGCGGAGACCCGCTGTGCGTGAAGGTGTGCCCCACCCAGGCGCTCCAGTTGCCCCAGGGTGCCACTCCCGAAAACACCATTCTCGGTATTGCCGACCTGGACACTGATCTGTGCCTGGCCTACCGCCTCATCGGGTGCCGGTTCTGCTATGACGCCTGCGAGTACGATGCTATCGAGCTGGATGAGAACAACCGTCCCTACGTGATTGACGACAAGTGCAATGGCTGCGGTGCCTGCGAGAGCGTTTGCGTATCCATGCAGAACGGCTCCATCACCGCCGGCGCCAATCGTCGCGCCATCATCGTCGAGCCTGTGAAATAGCGGAAGGGGACAGTTACCATGAAATCCAACAAACTTCGCGTGATCATCCCCTTGGTGGTTCTGCTGATAGTCGCTATCGGCTATGTCACCGCCTTCGGCATTGGTACCATCTCCGCCTTTGGCTGGATGGATATCTCGCTTCTGTGTCCGTTGGGCTCGCTGCTCACTTTGGTTGCCTCTAAGATGGCCGTTCCTCGGGTGCTCATCTCCTTTGTGGTGGTGGTTGTGCTTATCCTGCTGTTCGCCCGCGCGTTTTGCGGGTGGATTTGCCCAGTGCCCTTGGTGTCCAAGATTCGCGGCATCTTCGGCGGCAAGGCCTCCAACACCGATATGACCGGCGTGGGCGCGCTTGAGCCCGAGGCAGCCATGGCCGCCACTGCCGTCGAGAAGAAAAAGGCCGCAGGCGCTGCTCTTACCGAAGAGGAGAAAAATGCTCTCAAGGGCTGCTCCGGCAGCTGCAGCACCTGTGCCAGCAAGTTCCAGAAACTTGATTCTCGCCACGTGATCTTGGGCGGCTCGCTGGTGTCCGCCGCCATCTTCGGCTTCCCGGTATTCTGCCTCATCTGCCCCATCGGGCTTACGCTGGCCACCATTCTTTTGGTGATGCGCCTGTTCGCTTTCGGCGATGTTACCTGGTCGGTTGTCGTAGTGCCCGTCATCCTCATTCTTGAGCTTTTGGTGTTCCGCAAGTGGTGCTCGAAGATCTGCCCCATTTCTGCTTTGATGAGCCTCATCGGCAAGGGCAACAAGACTTTTGTGCCCACCATTGACAACGCCAAATGTCTGGAAACCGCCAAGGGTCATTCCTGCGAAGTGTGCTCGCAGGTGTGCCCGCAAGGTATTAACCCGCGCCACCCCGAGGCCGGCATGTCCTTCAGCGAATGCACGAAGTGCCGTGCCTGCGTTGAGAAC
>CANSTH010000138.1 GCA_947649875.1 uncultured Parvibacter sp.
CTTGCGGAAAGGGCGTTGTACAGCACCGAGTCCGGATCGGAGAGCGCCCCTTTCATCTCGTTGAACACCACACCGTTGTAGGCGAGCCCCGCTTTGACGTCTCCCGCTTGCTGCTCTAGCGGCTCCTTTTCCAGCGGTGCCACCTCCAAATGCCAACCTTCTTGCTGGAAAGTGGAGGGCTGACTGTAGATGAGCGGATGGAACACGGCGTCCAGGTACACGTCCATCAGGTTCTCGAGGTCCTGCTCGTTGGTGGACGCCACGGGGTACATGGTCTTGTCGGGGAATGTCATGGCATTCAAAAACGTCTGCATGCTGCTCTTCAGCAGGTTGACGAAGGGTTCCTTCACCGGGAACTTGTCCGATCCGCACAACACTGAGTGCTCGAGGATGTGGAACACGCCAGTGTCGTCGGCGGCCGGTGTCTTGAAGGAGATGGAGAACGCCTTGTTGTCGTCGTTGTTCTGCAGGTACAGAAGGCGCGCGCCAGACGCACGGTGGGCCATCACGTAGGCGGTCCCATCGATTTCCGTGAGCGGTTCCTGGCTGAGCAGCGTAAAGCCGTTTTGCTCGGCCGTTTGGGCGATAGCGTTGGTTGCAGAGGACATAATCGGCCTTTCGGGCGCCGCGGGGCACCGATAGATGTGGGCAAAGCTTCCGTAAGGCCGAGGGCTCCGCGAAAGAGCAAGAAAACAGCGAAGGCAAAAGAGCGCTACGGGGTGATGCAAGAGGCTGCCGAAGAGGGAGGTGCAGCGCCGGTGGGCGCGCAGCCGTTTCTTTTCGACAGGTGCAATTCTACTCTCTTCCCAAGGGAAATGGCAGGGCAAGTCAACACAAACCGAAAACCTATAGGTTTCTGTACTGAACGAGTTGTGGGTTGGGTGTGGAGGGGGTTGTGCTTGCCCTTGGGGCAGGTTTTAAAATTCCGCAGCTGCTTGTCGTTTGGACGGCTAAAGGACATTTTTCGATACGTTTCTTGGGAGCAGTTTGGGGTATCTTGTAGGGACATTCTGAAGTTGATTGCACGGGGATACCCCATCTGGGGAAACTGCATAGAATATGACCCGGTAATTTCAAGGAGGGTGTTATGAACGCAAAAATGAAGCGACGTCTGGTTGCGGTTTCCGGCATCATCATCGTGGTGCTCGTATTGGTGCTTGCCTTTGTGGGCGGCAACTCGGCTGCAACCAGCATTACGGTGGCCCAAGCGGCCGAAGGCGGTTTCTCCGGCCAAAAGGTGCAGGTGTCCGGCAATGTGGTGGAAAACTCTTTCAGCACGCAGGGCAACACCCTTACCTTCCAGATCTACGACCCCGAAAACGAGGGGGCGAGCCCGCTGAAGGTGGTTTACGAGGGGGCTGCCTCTTCGACGTTTGGCAACGATGTGACCGCGATATGCACTGGGCATATGGGCGATGATGGTGTTTTGTCCTGTTCTGAACTGGTGACGAAGTGCCCGTCCAAGTACGAGAATGCCACCGATGCCCTGGAAGTGGGGCAGCTGCTGGGCTATGGGTCCGATATTGTGGGCACCATGGTCAAAGTGACCGGTACCGTTGCGCCCGATACGCTCAAGCCGGCCGGGCAAGGCCAGCGTTTCGTGCTGACTGACGGCGAAAACGAGATGGGCGTTATGTTCGACGGCGCCCTCTCGGATGAGGTGACCGATGGCACGGTGGTGGTGCTGACCGGCTCGTTGAGCGACGATGGCACGTTCGATGCCACGGAAGTAGCACTGGAAGGCTAGTATTTTTGGGCGTTCGTACGTTCGGACGCCCTTTTTTGCGTCGCGGCGGCGATGCGGCTGTTTTGGTGCAAGAGCTAAGATAGCTGGGAAAAGGACAAGGGGTAAGTCTTCATGGCGATGATCGGTTTGCTGGGGATCCTCATTGCGTTTGCCGCAGTGGTGATTTCCATTGTCTGCTTTGGCATAGGCTGGTGGCAGCGCAAAAACAAGCAACGGGCGGAAAGCTTCTTTTGGGGTGGCAGGGTTGCCGTATTGGTGGCAGCGCTGTCATTGACCGTCTGCTGCGCCATTTTGGTTTGGTGCTTCATGACCGGTGACAACTCTATCGAGTACGTGGTGCGCTACCGCTCGAATTCCGACAGCTCTTTGGGCTGGCTCTACCGTCTCTCCGGCTTGTGGGCCGGTCGCCAGGGGTCGCTTCTGTTCTGGGCGTGGCTCATATCGCTGTTCAATGCCGTAGTGCTGCTGGCCACTCGCAAGAAGGGCGTAGCACTGGACAACTTGGCGCTGCTGGTAAGCCAGGTGGTGCTGGGGTGCTTTGTGGGCGTGCTCTTGTTCTCGGCGGACAACATGCCCTTCAAGGTGCTCGATTCCGTTTACTTTGATGGCTCTGGCGCGCTTCGCGGCGCTGCTCTGTCGTGGGGGATGAACAACCTGCTGGAGCATTGGGCCATGGCCATTCATCCGCCAACGCTGTTTATCGGGTACGCCGGCCTAACCATTCCCTTCGCTTATGCCATTGCCACCCTCATTGCCAACGACGAGGGGGATACGTGGGTGCGCAGGGCCACGCCCTATACGATGTTCTCGTGGCTGCTGCTTGGCATCGGCATTGGCCTTGGCGCCGTGTGGGCCTATGTGGTGCTGGGCTGGGGCGGCTACTGGGGCTGGGATCCGGTGGAGAACGCCAGCCTGCTGCCGTGGCTTGTGTGCGTTGCCCTCGTGCATAGCTTCACGCTTTATCGCCAACGGGGCATCTTCAAGAAGTGGGCCATCATGTGCGCCTGCTTGGCGTTTTCGTTCGTCATCTTGGGCACCTTTATCACCCGGTCGGGCCTGGTGCAATCGGTGCACTCCTTTAGCGGCGATGCCGTTTCCACGGTGCTGTTCCTGGTGCTCATCATCGCTTCGCTGCTGGCTGGCGCGGTTGGCCTGTTGGTGCGCCGCAAGGGCTTCGCGGCCAATGGCCAGGAGGACATCGATTCCCTGCTCTCCCGCGACGCGGCGTACTACGTGAACAACCTGATCATGATCGTGTTTGCGGTTTTGCTTGCTTACATGACCATTTCTGCGGCGCTGCCCAGCTTCCTGCCTTTCGGCGGCCAGTCGCTCTCCGCCGGCACCTACAATGCAATTGCGCGCCCACTGGGCATCCTGTACTGCCTGTTGGTGGCGGTCTGCCCGCTTTTGGGTTGGGGCCACACCGATGGCAAGGCGTTCTTCAAGAAAGCTCGCGTGCCGGGCATTTGCGCCCTCGTGCTGTTCGTCGTCTTGATGGCGTACTTCTTCACCTATCTGCTGCCCAGCTACAATGCCATGTTGGCGGTGGGCGGCGAGACGGCCAACGGATTGCTCGAACAGGGGGCGCCGTGGTACTACAACGGGTTGGCGGTCGTGGGATTCGCCGTTGCCAGTTTGCTGTTTTTCAATTCTGGCTACATGATCGTGCGCAGCCTTTCCCACATCAAGGGGAGGGTGCGCGGACGGCTGTCGCTTCTGGGCGGCTCTATAAGCCATTTCGCCATGGCGGTTATCTTGGTGGGACTCATCGGCTCCTCTATGTACGTGACAACGGTGACCGAGTATTTGGAATACGATGCCGAGGCCGACACTGCGGCCCCTATGCACATTCAGGACTTCGAACTGCGCTATGTTGGGCAGGAAGACAGCACCACCAGCAATGGTCCCATGTTCACGGTGACGTTCGACGTCTATCGCGATGGCCAGTTCGTGGGCCAGGTTTCTCCGTCCCGTGAGATGTCTGCCACCACTATGCAAACCAAGTCGAACGCCGGGGTGATTGGCTTTCCGCTGGAAGACCTGTTCGTGGTGTTCTCCGGCATTACCGATGATGGCGCGATTGCCATGGAGGCGAAAGTCAATCCTTTGATTAGCTTTGTGTGGACTGGATTTGGTATGCTCGTTCTGGGCACGTTGTTGGCCATGTTCGCGTCTCGCCGTCCGGCGGGTGCGCGGCCGGCGGAGGTGCCGGGCAACGGGAAGCGTCCTGCTGCCCTCGATAACGGCGAACAGGAAGATTAGCTGCCCATGACTCAGCCCCCTGCAATTGAGGTTTCGAAGGTGTCGAAGGTGTTCGGCACCCGAAAGGCCTTGGACAAGGTGTCGTTTGCGTTGCCCCACGGCGCCTTTCTCTCCGTCTTCGGTCCCAACGGAGCCGGAAAGACCACGTTGCTGCGCATCCTCGCCACACTCTCCAAGCCCACTTCCGGAGTGGTGAAGATAGACGGGGCGGCGCTGAAAGAGGATCCGGACGCCATTCGCGCCAAGGTGGGGCTTATCTCCCATGCGCCCATGCTCTACCCTGATCTCACCGCTGAAGAGAACCTGATGTTCTACGCCAAGCTCTACGGCATGGACAACCCGCAAGAGCGCGTCATGCAGCTTCTTGATGCGGTGGGGCTGAAGCATCGGCGGTT
>CANSTH010000139.1 GCA_947649875.1 uncultured Parvibacter sp.
CGCCCCCCTGCGCGCTCCCCCCCCCCCCCGGGCGGGGGGTGTGGCGCGGCCCGGCGTCCGCGCGGGCCCGCGCGCCCCCCCCCCCCCCCCCCCCCCACCTCCGGGAGAGCCTCGAATCAAAAACCATAGATTCCATTCGGACAATTATATCCAAGGGGCGCCGGCCGGCTCGGTTGGCTTCTTGTATACTGGCCCTCATCTTCACTAAACCGCAGGAGGCTTCCATGAAAATAGGGTTCATCGGGCTGGGAAACATGGCCACCGCCATCATCGGCGGCCTCGTGAGCGAAGGCACCGTGCTGGAAGACGGCACGCGCCTGAGCGCCGCCGACATCATCGGATCCGCCAAAACCGAGACCACCTGCCATGCCCAAGCGCAGCGGTTCGGCATCGCCACCACTACCAGCAACCGCGAGGTGGCCGAAGCGGCCGACGTGCTGGTGCTGGCGGTGAAGCCGGTATTCTTCCCCGAGGTAATCGAGGAGATTCGCGAGGCGGTGCGCCCCGATGCGCTGGTGATAAGCATCGCCGCTGGGCTTACCCTGGAGCGCATCGCCGCCCTGTTCCAGCGCGATCTGGCAGACTTCCCGCTCATCCGCTGCATGCCCAACACGCCGGCCCTGGTGAACGCCGGCTGCACCGCCGTGGCGCCGGGCCCGGGCGCAAGCGTTGCCGACACCGCCACCTGCCTGGCCCTCATGGGCAGCTGCGGGCAGGCCATCACCATCCCTGAGCGGCTGATGGACGCCGCCGGAGCCGTGGCCGGCAGCTCCCCCGCCTTCGTGTTCATGTTCATCGAGGCGCTGGCAGACGGCGCCGTGGAAGCGGGCATGCCCCGCGCCCAGGCCTACCAGTTCGCCGCAGCGGCGGTGGCGGGCAGCGCCCAGCTGGTGTTGCAGACCGACTACCATCCCGGCCAGCTGAAAGACATGGTGTGCTCGCCCGGAGGCACCACCATCGAAGGGGTGAAGGCCCTGGAAGAAGGCGCCTTCCGCGCCAGCATCATGAACGCCGTAGACGCCTGCGTCCAAAAATCGAAGCAGCTGTAACACGCAAAAGGGGCAGTTCATTGCGAACCGCCCCTTACTTTTGCTTGTTCTTTCGCTTTGCCCGGTGCCTGTTGATTGGACGCCCAGCCCTTACGCTTCCTGCGCCGCCATCTCCGCGGCGATCACTTCGCCCAGAGCCTTGATGCCTTCGCGGATGGTTTCCTCGTCGGCATTGGTGAAGTTCAGGCGCATGGTAGAGCGCTTGCCCGGCTCGGCGTAGAAGGGGTCACCCGGCACAAACGCCACGTTGCGCTCCAGCGCCTTCGGGAACATATCCATGGTGGAGATGCCCTCCGGCAGCTTCGCCCACATGAACATGCCGCCTTCGGGCTTGGTGAACTCAACCTCCTCGGGGAAGAACTCCTCTATGGCCTCCACCATGGCCTTCGCCTGAGTGCGGTACAGGTCGCGGATCTTCACCAGGTGCTCGTCCAGTTCATGATGGGTGAGATAGTCGTACACCACATACTGCGAGAACACGTTGGTGTGCAGGTCGGCCGCTTCTTTCGCGGTGGAGATGTTCTTCAGCAGCACATGGTCCTTCGTGAGGATGTAGCCCATGCGGAAACCGGGGGTGACCGTCTTGGAGAAGGAGCCCATCACCACGCCATGGGGCAGGTTCACGCCGCCGATGTAGGGCAGCGACTCCCCTTCAAAGCGCAGCTCGCCGTAGGGGTCGTCCTCCACCACCACGATGTTGTAGCGGCTCAGCACCTCGCGCACCTGCAGCCGGTTCTCGGCACTATAGGTAAGGCCGGTGGGATTCTGGAAGTTGGGGATGAGGTAGATCATCTTCGCGCCCGCTTCCAGCGCTGCCTCCAGCTCGGCGATGTTGAGCCCCTGGTCGGTAAGCTCCACCGTGCGGAACACCGGCTGGTTCAGGGCGAACGCCTGAATTGCCGCCAGGTAGGTGGGGTTTTCCACGATGACGCCATCGCCCTTGTCCAGCAGCACCTTGCCCAGAAGGTCCAGGATCTGCTGCGAACCAGTGGTGATCAGCACGTCCTCCATCACGTAATCGGTGCCGAAGCGCTTGTTGTAGCGGTCGGCCACCCATTGGCGCAGCTCGTCGATGCCGGCCGTGGCGGAGTACTGGAACGCCGTGGCCCCCTGCTGCGCCACCACATTCTGCATGGATTCCAGCAGCGCTTCTTGGGGAAAGGAGATGGGGTTGGGCAAGCCACCGGCAAACGAGGTAACGTTGGGGTCGGAGGCAGCCTTCAAAATGCTGCGCACAAACGAAGGGGGCGTATTTTTTATGCCGTCCGAAAGCAGCTCATCGACATCATTCATTGACGTTCCTTTCCCAAATGATCCTAACGGCAATTTGTTATACCACTGCGAAAAACACTTTCCCCGGGATTTCGGCGTAGCGGAGCCGAGAACTGGGCACTTCGGCGCAACAGATAACCAATAAGGTAGAATGGACTCCCTAAGTCCCCCACCAGCGAGGTGCCCATGGCCAACCATCCGAAGTCGAAGCTGAAGATCCTCTACCTTCGCCAAATTCTCGAGCAGGAAACCGATGCCGATCACGGCCTTACCATGCCGCAGCTCATCAACCGCCTGAACGACTTGGACATCCCCGCTGAGCGCAAGGCGATCTACCGCGACATCGACACGTTGCGGGAGTTCGGAATGGACATCCAAACGCTGCCCCGCTACCCCGTGGAATATGCCCTGGTGCACCGCGGGTTCACTCTGCCCCAGCTGATGCTGTTGATGGACACCGTGGAATCGTGCGCCTTCCTCACCCCGCAGCAGTCCCGCACCATCACCGCCAACCTGAAACTGCTGGCCAGCGACCACCAGCGCCAGCAGCTCGACCGGCGCATCCACGTATCAGAGAGGGCTACCACTAGCGGAAACGGGGTGTTCGAGGCCATCGACACGTTGCATGAGGCCATGCGGCTGGGACGCAAGGCGCAGTTCACCTACCACCGCATCGGTGCATCCGGCAAGCGCCAACCCACCCGTGGCGGCAAGCCCCATGTGGTAACGCCGGTAGGCATCGCCTACGCCGACAGCAACTATTACCTCACCGCCTGGAGCGATGACCACGATGGTTTCGCCGAATTCCGCATCGACCGCATGGGAGCCATCCACGTAACCGACCAGCCCGCCACCCGCAACGAGGCAATCCGCAGCCATTCCTTTGCCGAGGAGGAATACCGCAGCTTCGGCCGTTTTGCCGGCCAGCCGGTTACCGTCACGCTGCTGGTGGAAGAGGGCAAGGCGGAAATCATTTTCGATCGCTTCGGAAAGGCGGCGCAGCTGTTCCCGCAACCGGACGGCTCGGCGAAGGCAGTGGTGAAGGTGCAGAAATCCCCGCAGTTCTTCGGCTGGCTGGCAGGCCTGGGAGGAGCCGTACGCATAGAAGCCCCCAGCAGCCTGCGCGAGGAATACTTCGCCTACCTGAAAGGGCTCATCGAGCAATAGCAATGCCTGATCATAGGGAAGCGCTTGACCATTACGCCACGTCATAGTTCAGAATGCTCTCCGGCAAGGCAACCGAAAGCATTGCGAAAGGAGCAAAGCGGGATGCCACAGGTGGACAAACAAACGGCGCTCAGCACGAAAGAGCTGGCCGAGTTAGCCGCCGTTAGCCCCCGCACGCTGCGCTACTACGACCAGATAGGGCTGCTGGTGCCCACGCGGCGCGCCAACGGCTATCGCGTTTACGGGGCTGTCCACATTCGCCGGTTGCAGCACATCCTGCTGCTGCGGGCCTGCGGCATGCCGCTTGACTCCATCGCAAATGCGTTGGACACCGAAGAGCCCAACCTCGCCCTCCTGCTCTCGGATCACCTTGCCCATCTTCGCGCGCAGAGGAGCCAACTGGAAACCACTATCGCCACCGCCGAAGCGGCCTTGGCGGGATTGGAGGAATTCGAAACCATGAGCGATCAGCAGAAATTCGAGCAGCTGAAGCGCACGTCCGTCGAGCAGTTCGAGGAAATCTACGGGCAGGAGGCCAGACAGCGCTACGGCAACGACGCCATCGACGAGGCCAACGAGCGCATGTTGGAGATGAGTCAAGAGGCCTGGGATTTGAAGGAAGATTTGGAGACCCGCATCAAGGAGGTGCTCGCCCAAGCCATGGCCCAGGGCGATGTGACGTCGCCGCTGGCCCGGCAACTGGCAGAGATGCACGCCCAGTGGATCAAAGTGCATTGGGGCAGCGGCTATACCGCCGAAGCCCACCGCAATCTGGCCGACGGCTACCTGGCCGACCCGCGCTTCGTAGCCTATTACGACGACGCGTGCGGAGAAGGCGCCACCCAGTTCCTGCGCAATGCCATCCACGCCACCATCCGGGGCTGATCCAAGACT
>CANSTH010000140.1 GCA_947649875.1 uncultured Parvibacter sp.
CCCTTCGGTGTCCTGCAGCTCTTTCGCAATGTCGCGCTGCATCTCTTGAGGATTGGCAGCAACCAAGCCATCGTCATAGTGCTGGTAGGCCAGCTGCGGATTATCCTTACATGTGGCGCAATCGTCATCGCAGCCGCACTTGTCCTGGGCGCACAGCTCATGGATGCGCAAGTCGTCCTTGTCGCGCCGGGCCAGCCGCAATCCTGCGTCTACAATGAAGCCCATCACCATGCCGATGACCACCTTCGCCCCCATGATGGAGAGGATGGTATTGGGAGCCACGTTCTCGGCCAGGAAGATGGGCAGCATCTCGTCGGATGTTGACAGTAACACGGCGAACAACGTGCCCAGCGTAATCACACGGCCGGCGTAGAGGGTGGCGGCCATAGCGGAAAAGCCGCACTGGGGCACCACGCCCAAAAGCGACCCCACCACAGGCCCTGCGGCCCCGGCGTGACGGATGGCCTTCTGGGTCTTCGAGCCCGTCTTGTGCTCCAGCCATTCCATGGCCAGGTAGGTGACGAACAGGAAGGGAATAAGGTAGAGGGTGTCGGAAACAGAGTGCTCCAACACGTGCTCGGCAATATGTAAGATCTCATCCATAAAGTGGGATTCTATCCGAAAAAAGGAATCGCCCCTCCGGGCGATTCCTTTTCGTTAGGCAATGTGACCGAGAAAGTCTTTGGTGCGCTCGTGTTGCGGATGGTCGAACACCTCTTCGGGGGCGCCCTCCTCCACCACTACGCCGCCATCCATGAATATCACGCGGTCGGCAACGTCACGGGCAAAGCCCATCTCGTGGGTGACCACGATCATGGTCATGCCCTCGCGGGCGAGGTCTTTCATAACCCCCAGCACATCGCGCACCAGCTCGGGGTCAAGAGCGCTCGTGGCTTCGTCGAACAGCATCACGTGGGGGCGCATCGCAAGTGCGCGGGCAATGGCCACGCGCTGCTGCTGGCCACCGGAAAGCTCGGAGGGCATGTAGTCCACGCGGTCGGACAGCCCCACCTTCCCCAGCTCCTCGATTGCAATGGCCTCCGACTCTTCCTTCGAGCGCTTCAGCACCTTGCGCTGAGCCAACATCACGTTCTCTTTGGCAGAGAGGTGTGGAAACAGGTTGAAGCTCTGGAACACCATGCCGATGCCGGTGCGCAACTTGTTGATGTCGGTCTTCTTGTCGGTGATGTCCTTGCCCTCGAAGTAGATGTGGCCTCCGGTGGGCACCTCCAGCAGGTTGATGCAGCGCAGCATGGTGGATTTGCCCGAGCCGGACGGCCCCAGCACTACCACTACTTCACCGCGGCGCACATCGATGTTCACATCTCGTAACACCTCGTTGTCACCGAAGCTCTTCTGCAGCCCCTGGATGGACACGATCACGTCCGGGTCCAGCTCGGGCCGAACTTTCGCGGAAGACACCTTCACCGAAGTGGCGGCCATTTGGGCAGAGATCTCCTCCACCTTCTCGCTCACCTTATTCACGAGGATCCCCCTTCCCGTCCTTGTCATCGCGGCGGGCCTTGTGGCGAAGCGCCTTTTTCTCCTCGCCATAGATGGCCCCCTCGGGGCTGATGGCAAAGGTCTCGGAAAGCCGCATGCTCATAGTCATGTCCGCATCGCCATCGGCGGCAACCGCATGGGTGGCCACTTCCTCCACCACCGGCACGCCGGGCGTTGCGGCGGCAACGGCCTTGCGGCGCTTGCGCCCGCCGTCCGCCAGCTTCTTCTCCATGTGGTTGATGGCACGAGTAGCGGGAATGGTGACGATGAGGTAGAACAGGGCGCCCACGATGTAAGGAGTCATGTTGCCAGTGGCGGCGGTGATGATGCGCGCGTTGGAGATGATCTCGTACACGCCCACCGCGGCCAAAAGCGACGTGTCCTTGTACATCAGAATGAACTCGCTGGTCATGGTGGGGATTACGCGACGCACCGTTTGCGGGATGATCACGAACACCATGGTTTGCGCGCCGTTCATGCCCAACGATCGCGAGGCCTCGAACTGGCCCTTGGGAATGGACTGGATGCCGGCACGGAAGATCTCGGCCAGATAGGCGCTGGAGTTCAGGAACAGCACGATGATGCCCATCCAGAAACCGGAAATGTTCACCCCCATCTGGGGCAGGCCGAAGTAGGCGATGTAAATCTGCAGGAACAGCGGCGTGCCGCGGATAATGTTGATATAGCAGGAGGCGATGGCGCACAGCACCCGGTTCTTCGCCATGCGCATGAACGACCACATGAGTCCCAGAGGAATGGCCAAGGGGAAGCTGACGATGACCATCAGCAGCGCCAACAGCCAGCCGGAGAACACTGCCGGCACCGAAGTGACCGCAATGCTGGGGTCGAAGAACAGGTGCAGGAACTTCACGCTGTTCCATGCCTGCACCGCCGGCTGCTCCGCCAGCCACACCGACAACTGCTCGGCAGCTGAGGTGCCCACCACGGTGATGGTCTTGCCATCGTCAGGGATGTCGCGAGTGGTGCCGTCGGCCAAGGTGTAGCTGCCCACCACGGGGAAGGTGCCGCCGTTGGGAGGCAGCACGCACTCATTGAACTCCACCATCACCATGTAACCGGGCTGAAGCGGCTCATCGAAGATGACGTCCGCCTGGGCGCCGTTCACGTTGATGGTCCAGTCAACACCGATGCGCTCGGTGCCCTGCAGCACGGTGGCCTTCACATTGGAAGCGTCCATCACGGTGCCTTCGGGCAAGTCAAGGGAGATGGAGGCGATTGACTCGTCTTGCGCGGATTGTCCTTGCCAGGTAACGCGAGTGGGAGTGCCCCCCATTACCTCGTTGCCGCTGTCCTGGTTCGATTTTGCCGTCCAGCGCTCGGTCTCGAGGGCAGCAGCCGGGGAAGCTGCCGCTGCCACAAGGGCAAGCGCGCACAGCAGAGCCGCAAGGACGGCAAGAAAGCCGAAGCGCAGGCTCCGGCTTTCCAAGCTAAAGGGCTCTGCCGTGTGGATCTTAAGCACCGAACCACTTCTGGGTGAGCTGGTCATAGGTGCCATTGGCCTTGATCTTGGCGATAGCGTCGTTCAGGGCAGCGGTGAGGGCCGGGTTGTCCTTGCTCACGATGATGGCGTACTGCTCGCCGGTGGGCATCTCGGCGATAACCTCACAGTCCTGATAGGCGTTCAGCACGTAGTACTGCACCACGGGCAGGTCGGCGATAACGGCTTCCACCTGGCCGGAGTCCAGCGCGGCGAAGGCACCGGTCATCTCGTCAAAGGCCTGCACATCGGCACCCTCGACGTTCTCCATGGCCCACTCATAGCCGGTGGTGCCGGACTGGCAGGCAATCTTCTTGCCAGCCAGCTGATCCACAGAGGTGATGCCGCTGTCCTTCTTGACAGCGCAGCCCTGGTTCACGTCCATGATGACATCGGTAAAGTCGATTTCCTTGGCACGATCGGGAGTAACGGTGAAGCCGGACACACCCACATCCGCTTTGCCGCCGGCGCTGATGAGAGGCAGGATGGAGTCGAACTTGATGGTGGGCAGGTAATTGCACTCGAGGCCCATCTCCTCGCAGATGGCCTTCATCACGTCAACTTCGAAGCCCTCCACTTCGCCATTGGTGTTCAGATTCTCGAACGGCGGGAAGTCCTGGGAAGCAGCAATGGTCAGCTTGCCGGGGGTGATGAGGGCAATCTCATCAGTGGCAGCGTCCTTGTTGTCCTGCGCAGTGGTATCGTTGCTGGAAGAGCTGCTGGAGCTGGAGCTGCTAGAGCTTGACGAGCCCCCGTCCGTAGCAGTCTGGGGCTGCCCGCTGGAGCAGCCGAACATGCACAGCGCCGCCACCATAAGGGCGCCCGCTGCAAGCAAAGGCCATTTCTTCATGTTGTTTCCCCTTTCGGTTTAGTTTATACCTCGAAGGAAAAGCATCCAGCCTTCCCTCTTCAGATGGACAATCCGTTTTCGGTATGGCGAGAATTATAGAAGGGTCACGCGGCAAGTTTTTGGACGGTAGAACCAATAGGTGGTTATTTTCTTGGCCAATGGGACAAAAAGGCCCCCTTGGGAGCCGATCCGTGTTTGCGAGGGGGTTGGAGGGGAAACGGATCCGGCTCCCAAGGGGGCCTTACAGGGCAAAGACGCTGTTCGCCTGATTGCAGGTTCGGACGTGTAAGCGAGAGATTCTGCGGTATCCGTAGTTGCCCCGAAAACCGGCCGAGCGTGCTTCGCACGTGAGGGTAAGGTTTAAGGGGCAAGGACGGATGCCGCAGAAGCTCGCAGCGCCGAGGGGCGGGGGCCCCCCGCTGGGGCGCCCCCCCAAAAAAAACCCACCCCCATAAGGGCCCCCCCACTAGGGACGAACACGGCGGGG
>CANSTH010000141.1 GCA_947649875.1 uncultured Parvibacter sp.
TTGAGAACTGCCCCACCTCGGCCATAAAGATGCCCTTCCTTCCCCAAAAGCCCTCCGCCATGCCCAGCGCGGATGAGGCGGGAACCGAGGCGGCCATCTAGGCGCTCAACATTGAGAAAGAAGAGTACCCTATGACCTTAACCCTGCGTACTGCTCCGGAGGCCGTCCTGATAAAGGGGGCGGTGGGAACCGGAAAGACTTCGGCTTTGGTGGCAATGGCGGCAGAGAAGATTGCCGCCGGTGCCGCGCCCGACAGCCTGCTGGTGTTTGCCTCCAGTCCCGATGCTGCGGCACAGCTGGCCAGCCGCCTTGAAGCCGCTGGCATGAAGGGAGTGCGTGTCACCACATCGCGCGCTTTCTGCCTGGAGGTGCTTTCCGCTCCTGAGGCCCGCGAGGCCACTGGTCGTGATCCGCGCTTGGTAAGCTCGTTCGAGCAAGCGTTCATCATGGAGGATATGAAGGTATCCGGTTTGAAGATCAAGCGCTTGCGCGAAATGCTCAAGTTCTTCTATCGCGGCTGGACCGAGCTTTCGGGCGAGGATCCGGAGTGGCTTGTTACCAGCGAGGAGGAAACCGTCCACGAAATGCTGAAGGCCTCGTTGGGTTTCACCCGTTCCATTCTAGAGCCGGAGCTTGCGGCCTTGGCATGGAGCTACCTGAGCTCTCACGAGGATGCGCTGTCGGCCGTGGCGGTGGATCACGTGATTGTGGACGACTACCAGCAGCTTTCCCGCGCATCGCAGTTCGTGACGAATATGGTTGCGAAGGCTTCGGTTGCTGTGGCGGCCGATCCGCTGGCCTGTATCGAGGTGTACGACAGCTACCCCTATGGTGACGGCGTGGCCGAGCTTGAAGAGGCTGGTGCGCAGGTTATTCAGCTTGAGGAGTGCCATCTGTGCGGTGCCAGCTTGCACGCTGCCAAGGTTTTGGCTGCCGAGCTGGGCGATGCAGATGTTGCTTTGGGCAACCCTAACGGCCTTGATGCTGCCCTGAGCTTCGCCGAGATTCCCTGTGACACCTCGCGCGATGAGTTCCAATCCATCGCAGATCGCATTCACCAGCTGATCGATTCGTGCGTTGCGCCCGAAGATGTGTTCTTGCTTGTTTTCAACAAGCAATGGGCGCGTCAGCTGAAGCGCTATCTGGCGGAGCAGGGCATTGCAATTGACGGCGCCTTCGATGGTCGCATCGCCGCTGGCGATTACCGCGACTACGCCCGGTGTGCCCCGGCCCGTGTCATCACCGCGCTGCAGCTAGCTGCCGACCCGGCCAACTGCCTTGCCTGGCGCTGCTGGATAGGGTTCGGCGATTACTTGGGCAACAGCGCCGCTGTTTCCGAGATTCAATCATGGGCAAAGGACAAGGGATACAGCTTGCTGGAGGCGCTTCAGGCCCTGGATGCCATGGGCTCGGATGCTGCTTCGCTGGTGTCGGGCGGTGCCGGGCGCGTAGTGGCTGCCTATCGAGCCGGTTTGCAGGTAATTGCGCAGGTAGAGGGCCTCTCCGGTATCGAGTTGGTGCGCCGCTTAGTGGCTGCCGTAGATGCTACTGCCCCCGCTTCTGTGCAGGAGACCATCATCCCTGAGAAAGTGGAAGAGATGGTAATGGCCTTCTGCTCGCCAATCCCGGGCGCAGCTACGGCAAAGGTGATTGCCGCCACGGTTACTGACCGTCTCACCGATTCTCATCTCGAGGGATGCGGTGGCGTGAGGATGGGAACTGGCGCCCATTTGGTGGGTTCCAGCCCCAAAGCGCTGCTGGTCTGCGGCTTTGACAACGGCTTCATTCCGTGCCGCGATTACTTCGATACCACAGTGGTTACTTTGGACAAGCAGGAGAAAATGCATCAGGCCGATACCCGGTTTTTGTATACAGTATTGGGGAAGGCCACCGAGCAGATGCAGGTGTCTTACTTCACCAGCATCGATTTGGTGGGGGCTGAACGGCTGAAGCTTAAAGTGGATCGCATCAGGTTGAAAAACGGCACGCGCATGGCTAGACTGACTCCCAGCGAGTTCCTGCCGGTTATTCTTCCCGTTGAGTAGGAGCTGTTCCGCCTAGAAGTTGCTTTTTTACAAAGGGACCCGTTCTTAGAGCGATTCGCATTTGCAAGGGGGTAAAGGGGAATGCGAATCGCGCCAAGAGCGGGTCTTTTTTTGTTCCGATGGCCTACGGCCATCGGAACTGCTCGGCGCTGCGGCGCATTTTCCGGGGTTCCGTCGTTCTGGCGAACGTCGGAACCACTCAGCGCTGCGGCGCACTGTGGCCACCCGTCCTTGCCCTTCAAAGCTTTCCTTCGCATGCGGAGCACGCTCAGCCGCTTTTCAGGGCAATTACGGGCGCCACAGTGCGCCTCGCTCACTTAGCTGGACCTGGCATGGATAAAGCTTTTTTGATGGCTATC
The DNA here is from genome assembly GCA_947649875.1 of uncultured Parvibacter sp. Classification (GTDB taxonomy): domain Bacteria; phylum Actinomycetota; class Coriobacteriia; order Coriobacteriales; family Eggerthellaceae; genus Parvibacter. The sequence goes on from CANSTH010000141.1 coordinate 2,405, forward strand.
TCTAAAAAAAGACCCCTCCGGGCTGGGGGACCCGGAGGGGCGTATGCAGTACGCACGGAGGAGAAGGGGAAACGTGCGTATGTTTTCACGTCCGCTGAGGGGTTGAGAGAGGAGGTTGTTCACGCAGGAGACAAACAACGGACGATCGGAATATACGGTTTTGAAGGGGCGCTTCGGTTGGTCGCATAGGCCTTTCCGCTTGCGCCTGTTGTCATCATAGAGGGCGAGCGTCTGTGAAAAAAGGCGGTTTTGCTACCGGTTGAATCTGCGTTGAGCTCTCGTTTCCTGCGGGAAATAATCTCCATTTTCGCTGTGGCTGCATAATGGGGTTGGGTAGTGCCGAGCGAAGATATTTCGCATTGTCCGAGATTCGATGCGCCTGCGAATGCCTCGCTGCATTCTGTCTGTCGTCTAGTAAAATAAATAAATTATTGCAGCAATGGTCTGGAAGCTTGGGCTTTCAGGAGGTTATATATGACAGATGAAGGAAACCCCTCGGCTGATGCGGGGGTGCTGATAACGTTCGAGGGCGGGGAGGGTGCTGGTAAAACCACCCATATTCGTTTTCTCGCCAAAGCCCTTGAAGAGCTGGGCTACTCGGTGTTGATGCTGAGGGAGCCGGGCGGTACCGAACTAGGGGAGGCGCTGCGGACGCTGGTGCTTGATCCTTCGTTGGCGCCAGTGAGCCCCCGTTGCGAGATGCTCATCTACGAGGCCGCCCGTGCGCAATTGGTGGACGAGGTGATACGGCCGGCGCTTGAGGCGGGAAAGATAGTGCTGTGCGACCGCTTTACCGATTCGACGGAGGCCTACCAGGGGTTCGGCCGCGGTATCGATCGAGGGCAGATACAGTCCGCCAACCTGTTTGCCGCCGATGGGCTTGTTCCCGATGCAACGCTTTTGCTGCGCTGCGAGGGGGCTGCTGAAGGACTGGTGCGGGCCACCCACCATGGAACTGCTGACCGGCTGGAGCAGGCGGGCATCGACTTCCATCAGAGAGTGCAGCTGGGATTTGACCAGATGAGGCAGGAGAGTGGCGGTCGCATTCGCCTTGTCGATACGTCTGGCCCTAAATCGTTGACGGCGGCGCAAGTATTCTCCGCCCTTGCGGATGTGATCCCGGCCCTTGCCGATCCTCGCACATTCGATGAGGACTATTTCGCGGTTTTGGACGTGAGGTCCCATGGCTGACGCATTCGATTGCATTGTGGGACAGCCGCAGGTGCGGGAGTTCCTGCGCGCCTCCACCGCCAACGACAGAATAAGCCATGCATACCTGTTTGCCGGTCCTGCCGGTTCCAACAAAACACAGGCTGCTTACGCTTTCGCACAAGCCATTCTGTGCCCGAAGGGGGCCAAGGGGCCGCGCGGCGGCCAATGCGGGCAATGCGATGCGTGCGGAAAGGTGATGCGGAGAAAACACCCCGACGTGCGCTATTACGCGCCGGAAGGTGCAAATGGGTACCTGATCGAGCAGATGAGGGACGTGGTGTCCGATGCATCGATGGCTCCGATTCAGGCAAAGAAAAAAGTGTACATTATCGATAGGGTGGACCAGCTTGGCACGAGCGCGGCCAATGCCTTTTTGAAAACATTGGAAGAGCCGCCGAACAATGTGGTGTTTATTCTGCTGGGGCGTACATGTGACGGCGTTTTGCCCACCATCCTGTCGCGCTGCCAAGTGGTGCCGTTTCGGCATATTCCCGCATCTGAGGCGGCCGGTATTGTTGCGCAGAATACCGGCGCATCACAGCTGAGTGCCGCAATTGCCATAGAGGCCTGCGGGGGGTCTATTACCCGTGCCATCGAGTTCCTCGCGGCTGGTTCGTCGCGCATGGAGTTTCGCAAACAGGTGCTGGACGTGCTG
>CANSTH010000142.1 GCA_947649875.1 uncultured Parvibacter sp.
TGTCTGATCGTACCGTCTGCCAAATTCCGAAGAGACGAGCTTCGCTAAATGGTCACATCAGGGCGCTTCTCGGAGTGCTCCACAAAAGTCCATTGGTTCACAACATGAAAGTCGTTGTTATCAGGGTTGGAGAAGTCAAGCAAATAGACTATGTCATCGCGATCTTCCTTGCCGTCAAAGAAATGCACTTCAACACCATTCTGCAAGTAGGCATTGAAAATCTCGTTTCGCTGTTCAAGAGAACCAGCATCTATGTCGTTAAGCTTTCTAACGGCTTCTTCGACGGCAGCTTTCGGAAGAGCCGGGTTAATACGTTGTAACGCAGTAGACAAAAGCCCTAGCAAGAAAACGTCCCTGTAGCGATTGTCGGTACGCTCAACATCGGGGCCATAAAGATGCTCATACCCGAGCTCCTCCACCAAATGTTCGACAACGACGTCTTCGAAGAATTCCTCGTTGATTTTGACCACTCCATATTGAAACTGTCCCACCGCGTTCTCCTCGCGCCGCTAGAGCATTTGAATCATTTTACCTTATCGCCCAAGGTCAACCAGGGACAGGCTTGACAAAGACAATCTATTGCCCTCGCCGCCCCTACCCACAATTTGCCAACGGGGGCTGGGGCGGGGCGAGCGTACTTCCTTGGGCGGCTTACTATGGGGTAAGAACCTTCGACAAGGAGATTTTCCATGATCACGCGTCTCACTTATGAGCAGATAAGCGCCGCTGTGCAGGATGCCTACGACGGCTGCAAGAGCATAAAGGGCGGCCAGAACGCCCACTACATCCCCTATCTCGCGAACGTTAATCCTGGCCTATTCGGCATCAGCCTGTGCCTGCCGGACGGGCGCACTATTTCAGTAGGAGACACGGTCTACCGCTTCGGCATCGAGTCGGTTTCAAAGGTGCCCACAGCCATTCTGGCCATGCAGCAGGCGGGCGCCCAAGCGGTACTGGAGGACATCGGCGCCGACGCCACCGGACTTCCGTTCGACTCTATCTTCGCCATCCTGCTGGAGAACGATCGTCCCTCCACGCCCTTGGTGAACGCGGGCGCTATTGCTGCCTGCTCGATGGTTCAGCCGAAGGGGAACGCCGAAGGAAAATGGGCAGCCATCCTCAATAACATGACCGCGCTCATGGGCAGCGAGCCGGTGCTCATAGACGAGCTGTACCGCTCAGAGGCAGCCACCAATTTCAGCAACCGCTCCATCGCATGGCTGCTTCGCGAGTACAACCGCCTCTACGACGATCCCGAAATGTCACTGGACTTGTATACGCGCCAGTGCTCACTGGGCGTGACCGCCGAGCAGCTGGCTATTGCTGCGGCCACTATTGCAGACGACGGAGTGAATCCCATTACCAAGAAACGGGCGTTCAGCGCCGAGCTGGCTCCTAAAGTGGTAGCGCTCATGAGCGCCGTGGGCTTTTACGAGCACTCCGGCGACTGGCTGTACGCCACCGGCCTTCCGGCGAAAACCGGCGTGGGAGGCGCCATCATCGGCGTGATGCCCGGCCTCTTTGGCGTATGCGCCTTCGCGCCGCCGCTGGATGAGTCGGGCAACTCCGTGAAGGCGCAAGCGGCGTTGAAGCACCTCATGAAGACGCTGCAGCTGAACGTGTTCTCCAACACCCATTTCGACATAGCTTGAGATAAAGAAGCCGCCCGAAGGCGGCTTCTTCTCAGGATTGAATGGCCTAGCGGCCATTCAATCCTACTTAACCCACGTGAACATGGAGCGGATCTTTTCGCCCGTCTTCTCGATCTCGTGGTCGTTGATGGCCTCGCGCTGCTCGATGAGCCACTTGTGGCCGTTGTTGCAGTCGGCCACAAACTCCTCGGCGAAGGAGCCGTCCTGGATGCGGGCCAGAATCTCGCGCATGGCCTCGCGGCTCTGCTCGTTGATCACCTTCGGGCCGGCGTAGTACTCGCCGTACTCGGCGGTGTTGGAGATGGAGTAGTTCATGAAGTGAATGCCACTCTCGTACATGAGGTCCACGATCATCTTCATCTCGTGGTAGCACTCGAAATAGGCCAGCTCCGGCGGATAGCCCGCCTCCACCAGCGTCTCGAAACCGGCCTTCACCAGTTCCACCAAGCCGCCGCAGAGCACCGCCTGCTCGCCGAACAGGTCTTCTTCGGTCTCCTCTTTGAAGGTGGCCTTGATGATGCCGCTGCGGGCACCGCCCACGCCCCAAGCGTACGAGAGTGCAATGTCCCAAGCATCACCGGTAGCATCTTGCTGAACGCACACCAGATCCGGCACGCCGGAACCCTCGGTATACTGGCGCCGCACAATGTGGCCGGGGCCCTTGGGGGCGCACATGATAACGTTCACCGACTCGGGCGGGGTAATGTAGCCGTAGTGGATGTTGAAGCCGTGAGCGAAGGCCAACGTGTCGCCGTCCTTCAAGTGCGGAGCAATGTGCTGCTCATACACTTGCGGCTGCAGCTCGTCGGGCACCAGGATCATGATGAGATCGGCCTCTTCGGCGGCATCGTCCATGGTCATCACCTTAAGACCCGCCTCTTCGGCTTTGGCCCAAGAGGAAGAGCCCTCTCGCAGGCCCACGCGTACGTCCACGCCGGAATCTTTCAAGTTCAGGGCATGGGCATGGCCTTGGGAGCCATAGCCGATCACGGCCACTTTCTTGCCCTTGATGACCTCGGGGTTCACATCCTCTTCATAGTAGATGGTAACAGCCATATGCGTTCGCTTTCCTTTCGTCTCGGCTGGCTTTTTCTTATGTTCAACGGGCAGTATGTCCGGTGATTTTTGCTCCTAGTCTTTGGAGCTGCGGCTCATGGCAATGGTGCCGGTGCGCACTGTCTCTTTTATGCCGTAGGCACGCAACAGGTCCTCCAGGCCCTTCAGCTTGGAAGCATCGCCCGTAGCCTCGATGGTGAGCGAAGTGCGCCCAACGTCCACGATTTTCGCACGGAAGATATTGGCTATCTCGATGATTTCGTTGCGGCGCTCGGCCGTCGCGTTCACCTTGTACAGCACCAGCTCGCGATCGATGGCGTTGTCGTTGGTGAGATCGGTTATCTTGTGCACGCTTATCAGCTTGTGCAGCTGCTTGGTTATCTGCTCGTAGGCCACATCGTCGGCCACCACGATGGCAGTGACCCGCGATAAAGTGGGGTCTTCGGTAGGGCCCACCGAAAGCGACTCGATATTGAAGCCACGGCGGGAGATGAGGCCGGTCACGCGGGAGAGCACACCCGGCTTGTTCTCCACCAGCACTGAGAGCACGTGGTTCATCTTATGCCTCCCCTCCTTCCCGAGATTGGACGGGCGTCGTTTTCTGAGCCAGCCCCGCCGCCTCGGCGGCATCGCGCTCCATCCTCCGCCCCACGTCTTGCGGATCGGATTCCCACCGACCACCGAACTGGGCATCCAGCTGGGCACATGGGGAAACGGCAGAAGATCTTTGGGGTTCGGCGGGCATATCGGTGCGCACCGCGCCCACCGCCACATCGATGGCCCCCATAACGTTGTCGAGAGCCGCCCCTGGCGCCACCATCGGATACACGTTCTGATCGCGAGAAATTGCCACATCCAGCAGATAAGACCCCTCGCTGGCCAACATTTCGTCCAACGCCTCGTCCACCTGGGCCGGATCGGTGATGCGCCGCCCCTGCCAGCCGTAAGCGTCTGCCAGTTTCACGAAGTCGGGCACCGGCTCGAGCAGAGTTTGGGAGTAGCGCTCACGGTAGAAAAGCTTTTGCCATTGGCGCACCATGCCCAAACAGCGGTTGTCCAGGATGAGCACTTTCACATTGGCGCCGTTGATGGCGGCGGTGGCCATCTCCTGGCTGTTCATCTGGAAGGACCCATCGCCGGCGATGCACACCACTGTTTTCTCAGGATGCGCTACCGCGGCGCCAATGGCGGCGGGAAAGCCGAAGCCCATGGTGCCCAAGCCGCCGCTGGAGAGGAAGCTGCGCGGCTCTTCGCGATCGAGAAACTGGTGGGCCCACATCTGATGTTGCCCAACCTCGGTGGTGACAATGGAATTTCGCGAATCCAGCATTGCAGACAGCCTCTTCAGCACCATTTCCGGCACAATCTCGTTGGTGGAATCGCCCACGTTGGGATGGTAGAAGGGATAGCGCTGC
>CANSTH010000143.1 GCA_947649875.1 uncultured Parvibacter sp.
CTGGGCGGCCAGCGCCAGCAGCTGCTGGGGCGTGGTGCCGCTTTCGGGGAAGGTCTCGGTCACTTCGAAGGTGCCGTCGGTGAGAGTGCCGGTTTTGTCGAACACCACCGTGGTGGCATCGCCCAGCGCCTCAAGGTAGTTCGACCCCTTCACCAAGATGCCCTGGCGAGACGCGCCGCCAATGCCGCCGAAGAAGGAGAGGGGCACCGAGATGACCAGCGCGCAAGGGCACGAGACTACCAGGAACGTGAGGCCGCGCAGCACCCAGTCGGCCCAAGGCTGGCCGAACAGCAGCGGCGGCAGGATGGCCAGCGCCGCCGCCAGCCCCACCACCACGGGGGTGTACACGCGGGCGAAGCGGGTGATGAAGTTCTCGGTGCGGGCCTTCTTCTCGGAGGCGTTCTCCACCAGCTCGAGGATGCGGCTGACGGTGGAGTCCTCGAAGGGGCGGGTGGCGCGCACCACCAGCTTGCCGGTGAGGTTCACGCAGCCGGAAATCACCTCGTCGCCGGGGCGCCCCATGCGAGGCACCGACTCGCCGGTGAGGGCGGCGGTGTCGATTTGGCTCTCGCCCTCCACGATGTGGCCGTCCAGCGGAATGCGCTCGCCGGGCAGCACCACGAACTCGTCTTCCGGGGCCAGCTCGAAGGGATCCACTTGCTGCAGCTTGCCTTCCCTCATCACGTTGGCGAACTCGGGCGCGATGTCCATCATGTCGGCGATGGACTTGCGCGATTTGTCCACGGCGTAGCTTTGGAACAGCTCGCCCACCTGGAAGAAGATCATCACGGCGGCGCCCTCGGCCATGTGGGGGTCTGAATCGGGGAACAGCACCAGGGCGAACGCGCCGAAGGTGGCCACGGTCATGAGGAAGTCCTCATCGAGGGCATGGCCGTGGGCCAAGTTGCGGAAGGCGCCGGCCACGATGTCGTAGCCGGCAATGAGAAACGCCGCGAAGAAGAGGACGAACTCGGCGTACAGCTCGCCGGGGTGGCCGAAGGCGGCGGCCAGCACGCCGGTTTGGGAGAGCGCTTCGGATATAACGAAGATGGCCAGCGCCACAATGATGCGGATGAGGAGTCGCTTCTGCTTGGGGTTCATGGGAGGGTCCTTATGGGTGGGGGTCGTAAATTTGCAACGGGCCAGCCACGGTGTGGTCCCGTCTGGGGCTGTCCTTCGTAGGGCAGAGATTCTATCTCTGCCTAAGCTTCAGCCGTGGTTGCCTTCGGAACGCGTGTCTCGCTCAACGAATGATGCGGCAGTCTTTCTCGTAGCTGGTGCAGATGGCCTGGGCGGCGTCCAATACCGGTTCGAGGTCGGCGATGGCTTCCACCTGGGCGTCCAGCATCAATTTGGAGGTCATGAACGAGATGGTGGCCTTGTTAACGCCGGGAAGTTGGTTGATCTCGCGTTCCATTTTGGCAGCGCAGTTGGCACAGTCGAGATTCTCAAGTTTGAATGACTTGCGCATGGTGAGGTCCTTTCTCTTTTATTCGCAGACGTGGGTGATGCCTTGGGCGAGCATGGTGAATACGTGGTCGTCGGAGAGCGCGTAGATGACGCTCTTGCCGTCGCGGGCCGCCCGCACCAGGCGCGCTTGTTTGAGGATGCGCAGCTGGTGGCTGACAGCGCTTTGGGTGCAGCCCACTGCGGCGGTGATTTCGTTCACGCTCAGGCCGCCGTTCATGAGGGCGAACAGGATTTTGATGCGGGTGGTGTCGGAGAACGCTTTGAACAGGTCGGCCACGTCGAAGAGCAGCTCCTCGTCGGGCATCTCGCTGAAGAGGGTAGCGGTAGCCTCGCGGTTGCAGCCGCACGGGCAGTCGATCATCTGGGCGCAGGCGGTTTCTACAACGCGCTCGGTCTGCTTTTCCAGCTCGGTGGGCTGGACTGCTGTCATTTCTTCGCTCAATTTCGCTCCTTGCTAACTTTTTAACATATGAGCAACTGTTCATAAGATAAGAGCATGATCGCGCATTGTCAAGAAGTTTTTCGGAATCTATACCCTTGCGTTACGGAGGCGCGATGGGGCAGCGTTCCTGCTACAGTTGAGGAAAACCAAGCATGCACGTGCGATACCGCATTGGAAGGAGCAGGCCATGGGCCAGATGAACGTGAACCAGAAGGGCGAAGAGCCCATTGCGAAGACGGAGTCTGCGGGAAGAACAGAGCCCGTGGTAAAGGCGGGGGAGATTGAAAAGCCGGCGCCCATTGCGGGCTTCGCCAATTTCGGCCACATCCCGCTGGAGGGAATGGCCAACGCCCGCGACTTGGGAGGTATGCCCACGGAAGACGGTCGCGTCATAAAGATGGGGCGCCTGTTGCGCAGCGATGCCCTGCACCATGCCACTGAGGCGGATTTGGGATGGCTGATGGGGGCGTGCAACGTGCAGCGGGTGTTCGATTTCCGCAGCGTTGAAGAGCGCCAGGCTCATCCCGACCCGCAGGCGCAGATGGATGGGGTGGTGTTCTACGAAACGCCGGTGTTCAACGTGGCGTCGGTGGGGGTTGTGCCGGGGCAGGGGCTCAAACGCAACGCCGACGATTTGAAGCACGTGGCCGAGGGGCTGCACCCGCTGGTACGGGCAGTTTATCCCAAGTGTCTTTTGGGACAGGAGGGCATTGCCGCCTATCGGGCGCTGTTCGATGCGCTGCTGAAGGCGGAGGACGGCGCCACCCTGTGGCACTGCACCGAGGGCAAGGACCGCACGGGCTTGGCGGCGGTGCTGGTGGAACATGCGCTGGGGGTGTCGGACGAGGACATTCGCAAAGACTACCTGGCCACGAACCTGTTCGCCCAAACGGTGGCGGAAAGAATTGCCGACGCCCTTGGACGCCACCATATCGCCGAGCGTGCCGACATAGACTTGGACGCGGTGTTTTACGCCTATGAGGACTATCTGGACGAGGCGCTCGCCGCGGTGGAGCATGACTATGGCAGCCTTGACTGGTATATGGAAGAGCAGTTGGGGGTGACGCCGGAAGTGCGCCGCCAACTGCAGGAGATGTATCTGGAGTAGGGCTTTCCTGCCTTTGACGTATTCGCGATGCCGATGAAAAGAGGGCGCTGCGGGGGCGCTGCCGATTAGTAGTATCATGACGAAATCTCATTTCCCTGCGTTTGTTGGAGGAAGCCCCATGAGCCAAACTGCCACGCCGGACCAGAAGGTTCTCGTTTTCGATTTTGGCGCCCAGTACGGGCAACTTATCGCCCGCCGCGTGCGCGACCTGCACGTTTACTCCGAGATTGTGCCCTGCGACATCTCTGCCGACGAGGTGCGGGCCATGAGGCCTTCTGCCATCATCCTTTCCGGTGGCCCTGCCAGCGTGTACGCCGAGGACGCTCCTTCCATCGATCCTGACATTCTGGCGCTGGGCATTCCGGTGCTGGGCTTTTGCTATGGGCAGCAGGCCATGGCGGTGGCGCTGGGGGGCGAAGTGAGCCACACCGAGAAGGGGGAGTACGGCCCGGCGCTTATTTCCCGTTGCGCCGAGTCGGCCCTGTTCGAGGGCACGCCCGGCGAGCAGACGGTGTGGATGAGCCACCGCGACGCCGTGAGCCGCGTGCCCGAAGGGTTCACGGTCACGTCGCGCACCGAGGTGTGCCCGGTGGCATCGATGGAGTACCCCGAGCGCAAGCTGTACGCCACCCAGTTTCATCCGGAAGTGCGCCATACCGAGTTCGGCCAGACCATGCTGCGCAACTTCCTGTTCGGGGTGTGCGGCCTGGTGCCCGACTGGACCATGGACTCCATCATCGATGACTCGGTGGCCGCCATTCGCGAGAAGGTGGGGGACAACCGCGTGATTCTGGGGCTTTCCGGCGGCGTTGACTCCAGCGTGGTGGCGGCGCTGTGCGCGCGGGCCATCGGCAAGCAGCTGGTGTGCGTGTTCGTGAACCACGGACTTCTGCGCAAGAACGAGCCGGAAGAAGTGGAAGAGGTGTTCACCAAGCAGTTCGACGTGGACTTCATCCACGTGCATGCGGAGGAGCGCTACGCCCAGCTGCTGGCGGGGGTGACCGACCCGGAGGAGAAGCGCCGCATCATCGGCACGCAGTTCTGGAAGGAGTTCTTCGCCGTGGCGGAGGA
>CANSTH010000144.1 GCA_947649875.1 uncultured Parvibacter sp.
CAAATTATGAAAATGGCCGTTTCGGTTCTAAACAAATCTTAAGAAAGCAGAGATATACAACATTTGTTCTGGTTTCGATGTTTGGTTGATCGAGGTCTGCTATTATTGCCGATATGGAAACTTTGTTTGAAGAAATAGAGGCCGAGAAGAAGTTGAGCGTGGCGCCTTTGGCGGTGCGCATGCGTCCGCGCTCGCTCGATGAGGTGGTGGGGCAGCAAGAGGCGGTGGGGCCCGGCAGCTGGCTGCGCAGCGCCATCGAGCAAGATGCCTTGAGCTCGGTCATCCTGTTCGGTCCGGCGGGCACGGGAAAAACCTCGCTGGCCCATGTGGTGGCTGCCACTACCAAGGCCGTGTTTGTGGAGGTTTCCGCCATCGGGGGAACTGTGGCCGACCTGCGCCGTGAAATCGCGGCGGCCGAGCAGCGTCTGGCCATGGGGGGCCTGCGTACCATTTTGTTCGTGGACGAGATTCATCGCTTCAATCGCAGCCAGCAAGACGCACTGCTCCATGCGGTGGAAGAGCGCTCGGTTGTGCTCATCGGCGCCACTACCGAAAACCCTTTCTTCGAGGTGAACTCTGCCCTCATTTCCCGTTCCCGCATTGTGGAACTGTCCTCCCTTTCCGATGGGGAAATCGCAAGCCTCGTGCTGCGGGCGGTGAGCGACGAGCGCGGCCTGGCCGGCGCCTATGAGTTGCAGCCGGAGGCCCTCGACGCCATCGTTACCCTTTCGGGCGGCGACGGGCGGGCGGCGCTTACCACGCTGGAGCTTGCAGCCGGTCTTGTGGTTCCTGGTGCGCCAGATGCCCCGGCTGCAATCACCGAGGCCATGGTGCGCACTTCCAACCCCCATCGTGCACTGCCCTATGACAAGAACAAGGATATGCACTACGACGTGATATCCGCATTTATCAAGTCGATGCGCGGATCTGACCCAGATGCCGCGGTGTATTGGCTGGCTCGCATGATCGATGGAGGAGAAGACCCGAAGTTCATCGCTCGGCGTATGTACATTGCTGCCTCCGAGGACATAGGCAATGCCGATCCGCAAGCGCTCCTGATTGCTGAGGCCGCTTTCCGCGCTGCTGAGGTTATCGGCTACCCCGAATGTCGCATCAACCTGGCCCAAGCAGCCATCTACCTTGCGCTTGCTCCCAAATCCAATGCCGCAGAGGCGGCCATTGACGCCGCATTGCGTGAGGTGCGAAATGGGCCCTTGCGCCCGGTGCCCGACTACTTGCGCGACCGCCATCGTCCCGGCTCTGAAGATTACGGCCAATACCTCTATCCCCACAACTATCCGTCTGGCTGGGTAGACCAGCGCTATCTTCCGGAAGGGCTGGAAAAAGGCGACTTCTACCAGCCGGGTCCCCGCGGTTGGGAAGCCTGGCGCGTGGAGTCCACTGCCCGCGATCGCTCTGAGCTTTAGGCCTCTCGTATCGGTGATAGCTCCGTGCCCATACAGATAAGTAACGTATGGGGCGGGCGCTGCGCCGCCTGTTCCCCACTTGGGTAAAATTTCCACTGGTTCTGCTATAGTTGGGTTCGAATTCGGCCCTCAAGGAGGTTTGACATGAACTTCTTCGACATCCTTCTGCCCATTGTGTTCGCGCTTGTGGGCATCGCGCTCATTTGGTTTGTGGTGGAGCTGGCAATGCTGGTGCGCAAAGCCCGCGGTACCGTTGCAGAGGCAGAGAAGGACCTGCTTCCGGCTCTCGCCAACGTCAATAAGATCACGGAGTCCGTGGTGCCTATCACCGCGAAGGTGGATCCGCTGATGGATCGCGTTTCGCTTACGGTGGACGCTGCGAACCTCGAGATCATGCGCGTGGACCAGATATTGGAGGACGTGGGTCAGATAACTGATTCGGTTACCAAGACCATGGATGCTGTGGACACGGTGACCTCTGCTCCTGTTGAGCTGGTGAATTCAGTGACCAGCAAGATGCGCTCGCGCTTCAAGCCGCGCTATGCCTCTGAGGAGTCGGTGAAGCTGGGACAGGCCGAGTCCAAGAAGGCCTCTGCTGTGGCTGATTTCGTGGATGCTGCCGCAGACGCGGCCTCTACTGCGGTCTCCGAGCAAAAGACCCGCATGGCCGACCGAAAGGCCGCGCGCGAAGAGCGCAGCGCCTATGATGCGGCCAAGGGCGAGCAGCTGGACAAGACAGCCGATGGGCTGACCGATGCCGTAGTGAGCGCCGCTGATGCCGATACGCCGGCCGCCGAGGTTCCCGGCTACACGGTCATCCCGCCTGTTTCAAGCGACAAATAGCGGATTGTCAGGCAGAGAGTCCGATGGACAAGCGCGTAGAAAAAGCCACAGTTGCGGCACCTGTTCCCGAGGTGGGGGCAGGTGCCCCTTCTTCTGGGGAAGATGCATCGGTTGCTACGGCCTCGGATGCCGTTGCCGGGGCTGAGGCCATTGAGGGCGAAGAGGGGCAGTACCAGTTTGACGGTCCCAGTTGCCCTGTGACGGCTGGCCCCGAGGAGAGAGAGCGGCTGGATTACAAAGTGCAGCGGGCCCGCCACCATTTTCTCAATGTGTGGACGGCGGTGGGAGCCATCCTGCTTGCTGCCGTGGTCATTTTCCTGGTGCATGTCATGGCGCTTCCCGCCTCCATCATTATCTGGACCACTGTTATCGTGTTCTGTCTGCGGGGCGTTGTCTCCGGATTGGAGAAGCGGGGCTTGAGCCGTGCGGTGGGCACCACCCTTGCCTATGTGCTCATGTTCGCGGTGCTGGCGTTGATAGGGCTTTTGCTTTTCTCGCCCATGTTTGGACTGAACAGCCAGTTCCTCGACCTTATCCAGAGCTTGCCCAGCTACGTGCAGGGCGTTACCGACTGGCTGTCCTCCCTCTACGAGCGCTATAAGCTGTACCTCGACGATGACACGGTGCAGAAGATCCTCGGAGAGGTGCAGACCAGCGCCGCCAACTTCGCCTCCCAGATCGCTCAGGGAAGCGCCCAGGGCATCGTTGGGGTGGGTACCGCCCTTGCCAACACGATTATGGCCATTGGCTTCGCCATGGTCATCGCATTCTGGGTGCTGCTGCAGTTGCCCGCCATCGGGCGTGAGACCAAGTTGCTCATTGGTCCCAAGCATGCAGAAGACGCCGCGTTTTGGCATTTGACATTCACGCGGGTGATGGGCGGCTACATCAAGGCCACTATAATCCAGTGCGCCATCATCGGGGCTGCCTGCGCCGTGGTCTTCCTTGTCTTGGACATTCCCAATGCCGCCGCGTTGGGGGCCATTACCGGCATCATGAACATCATCCCCATTATCGGTCCGTGGCTGGGGGGTGCAGCCGCTGCGCTAGTGGCTCTGTTCAAGAGTCCCTTGGCCGCGGTGCTGGCAGTGCTTGCCGCCGTTATCATCCAGCAGTTCGTCTACACCTTCGTTTCGCCTCGGCTCATGCAGTCCTCCTGCGATGTCCATCCAGCAGTTACTCTGTTGGCCCTCATGATGGGCTCTGCGCTTGGCGGTGCAATGGACGGGTTGATGGGCTCGCTGGTGGGCATGTTGGCCTCTATCCCCGCGGCCGCCGTTGCGAAGTCGTTCTTCGTCTACTATTTCGAGAAACGCACGGGAAGGCGCATTGTGTCGGAGGACGGCGTGCTGTTCAAAAGCGGCTCGGAAGACATGCCAGGCAATATGCCGCGCCCGCTGGTGGACGCCACGGGGCCCAGCTACAGCCAAAAGGATTATGACAGGCAGGCGGGCAAGCTGGGGAAGTTCTTCGCCCGTTTCGCGAAGAAGAAACAACGGCACCCCTAGTTGCCTATATAATGTATCGGTTCGAATTTAGGCCTGCGCCATGAGCATCGCAGGCTCCGTGCGGAGCGCTTGCGGGCGCTTTTCACCCGTTGAGAGTACACGAATAGTA
>CANSTH010000145.1 GCA_947649875.1 uncultured Parvibacter sp.
CGCGGGCCTTCTCGCCGAAGATGGCGCGCAGCAGGCGCTCCTCGGCGGTGAGCTCCGTCTCGCCCTTGGGGGTAACCTTGCCCACCAGCACGTCTCCGGGGAACACCTCGGCGCCGATGCGGATAATGCCCTCGGCGTCCAGGTCGGAGATCATGTCCTCGGACATGTTGGGAATCTCGCGGGTGATCTCCTCGGGGCCCAGCTTGGTGTCGCGGGCGTCCACCTCGTACTCGGAGATGTGGATGGAGGTAAGCAGGTCCTCCGAAACCACGCGCTCGGAAACGATGATGGCGTCCTCGTAGTTGTAGCCTTCCCAGGGCATGTAGGCAATCATGAGGTTCTGGCCCAGCGCCAGCTCGCCGCCGTTGCACGACGGGCCGTCGGCCAAAACGTCACCCACCTGCACCTCGTCGCCCTTGCGCACCAACGGCCGGTGGTTGATGCAGCCGGACTGGTTGGAGCGCTGAAACTTCGGGATAAGGTACTCGTCGTACTCGCCCTCGTCGTTCAGGATGATGATGGTCTGGCCGTCCACGTAGTCCACCACGCCAGAGTGCTGGGCCACCAAGATCTCACCGGAGTCCACAGCAATGCGATGCTCGATGCCAGTGCCCACCAGCGGCGCCGAGGGGCGCAGCAGCGGCACGGCCTGGCGCTGCATGTTCGAGCCCATCAGGGCGCGATTGGCGTCGTCGTGCTCCAAGAAGGGAATGAGCGAGGTGGCCACGGAGGTCATCTGACGAGGGGAAACGTCCATGTAGTTCACCAGCATGGGATCCACCTCATCGGGCTCGCCGAAGTCGCCGTCGGCGTTCTTGGTGCGGCACAGCACCTTGGCGGACTTGTGGAACACGCCGTCCGCATCGCGATAGCCGAACTCGCGGGTGTCAGGGTCGAACAGATCGTTCGCCTGAGCGATGATGTAGTTCTCTTCCTCGTCGGCGGTCAGGTAGTCCACCTCGTCGGTCACCTTGCCGTCCACCACGCGGCGATACGGGGTTTCGATGAAGCCGTAGGGGTTCAGCCGGCCATAGGTGGCCAACGAGCCGATAAGGCCGATGTTGGGGCCTTCAGGCGTCTCGATGGGGCACATGCGGCCGTAGTGGGAGGTGTGCACGTCGCGCACCTCGAAGCCGGCGCGCTCGCGGGACAGGCCGCCGGGGCCCAAAGCCGACAGACGGCGCTTGTGGGTGATGCCGGCTGCGGGGTTGGTCTGGTCCATGAACTGGGAGAGCTGCGAAGAGCCGAAGAACTCCTTGATGGCCGCCACGATGGGGCGAATGTTCACCAGGCTCTGCGGGGTGATCTCGTCGGGCTCTTGCATGGACATGCGCTCGCGCACCACGCGCTCCATGCGGGACAGGCCGATGCGGAACTGGTTCTGGATCAGCTCGCCCACGTTGCGGATGCGGCGGTTGCCGAAGTGGTCGATGTCGTCGGTGGTGTAGCCCTCCTCGCCCTCGTGCAGGGCGATGATGTAGCGCATCGTGGCCACGATGTCGTCGTCGGTGAGGGTGGAGCTGTCGTGGGTCTCGGGATCGAAGCCCAGCTTCTTGTCCATCTTGTAGCGGCCCACCTTCGCCAGGTCGTAGCGCTGGGGGTTGAAGAACAGCCCCTCCAGCAGCGTGCGGGCGGAGTCGATGGTGGGCGGCTCGCCGGGACGGAAGCGCTTGTACAGCTCGATCAGCGACTCTTCCTTGGTGGTGGCGGGGTCGCGGTCCAGCGTGCGCAGCACCATTTCCGAAGAGCCCAGAAGCTCGATGATCTCCTCGCGGGTCTCCGCCAGGCCAAGGGCGCGCACCAGCAGAGTGGCCGGCTGCTTGCGCTTGCGGTCGATGCGCACGCTCAGCAGGTCGCGCTTGTCGGTTTCGAACTCAAGCCAGGCGCCGCGGGAAGGGATCACCTTCGAAGAGTAGATGGTCTTGTCGGAGGTCTTGTCGCGCTCGGCGGAGAAGTACACGCCGGGGGAACGCACCAGCTGGGACACCACAACGCGCTCGGTGCCGTTGATGATGAAGGTGCCGCGCGGCGTCATGAGCGGGAAGTCGCCCATGAAAACATCCTGCTCTTTGATCTCGCCGGTCTCACGGTTGATGAACCGGATCTCCACGAACAGGGGCGCTTGGTAAGAGACGTCTTTCTCTTTGCACTCGTCAACGGTATACTTGGGCTCGCCGAATTCATGGCGACCGAACTCAACAGCCATATCCTTGGTGCTGTTTTCGATCGGGCTCATGTCGGCGAAGGCTTGCGCCAGCCCTTCTTCTTTGAACCAGCGGAAGCTTTCCGTCTGAATGGCGATAAGATTGGGCACGTCCATGACGTCCGGAATCTTGGCGAAGCTTCTGCGGTCCCTATAAAGGCTGGTGGGAGCGGTGGTTTGTGCTTTGGCCACGAGGCTGATCCTCCTTCACGAGCATCGCAAATTTGCAAAAATACGCAATTTGCTATCATATAACGCTCATTTCTAGAGGTCAAGAAATATTTTTACGAAAAATGGGGAATTCGTGGTGTTTTGCCCCAAATCCCAAAGAAAGCCCCGCAAGAGCGGGGCTTTCCTAGTGAATCATCAGTCGTTCTTGCCACCTAGTGTCAGGACTCCGATTATCTCCATTGTCTCGGCATCGTAGACGTCAACGAAGATGCCTTCTTCATACCTTCGCGTAAGCTCAAGCGCCTCTGCGGGAGTAGCAGGATCGCCCGGCAGCTTCTCAGTCATAATGTACCCATCTACCCCATCGTCAGAGGTTGCCGCCAAGAGGTCCGGGGTTGTGGCCTCGGTCACCTCGCTATCCCCTTGGCTTAAATCTATCTCCGGATGAGCTTCTATATAGCGCTCCCTCGCCCCGTCCACATCAAGCGCACTTCCGTAAGTAAGCCCAGCGCTATTAACCGGAAAGAACGAGCGCTTGAAAGCCTCCTGCTCAGATTCGCAACCAAAAAGGCATGACGCCAAAACGCAAGCAGCTAGTACTGCAATTACGCTGGGGGCCAGCTTGAATGATGCTTGCATACTAAACCTCCAGTTAGCCTCAAAACCTCCCCGCACTTAATAACAAACGCCGCCGCCATAGCGAAGAACAATCACATCCAGCTGGTTGTCATCTAAATCTACAAGCGGAATGGTCCTCGAAGACTCCTCGCTGTAAAGGGCAACTGCCTCTTCCGGCGTACGAGGAATGGGATCCTTGAGGTCATCGATCCGCACGAAGCCCTCCACGCCGTTTTCAGAAACGGCAGACACCAAGTCGGGCTCTTCGCCAACATATTCTGCCGACAGGATGGAGCCGTAGGTCAGCCCATCGGCATTGACTGGGTAGCTGTCCACGGCGAATGACGCAGCTGCTCGGCTGGCATTGGGCGTTTGCGGGATCGGCTTAGAGGAATAGCCCGAGCCGTTCCAGCCATACAGAGTACCGTAGGCATGGTAGGAGCTGCCCGAAGCGGCATTTACCGAACTGGTCTGCACGTTGAAATACTGGGTTGAGCTTCCGCTGTAAGCCGTCTTCGATGCCCTACACCTGCCGTTTGAGTCGGCAAGGCACACATAGGCGCCAATCCAACCGTTTGCCACCACCGAAGAAGCACTTGTGATCGCATATCCAGTCGCTGTCGTACTGGCTGCAACCATGCACTTGCCGTAATAGGTTTTGCCTCCCGCAGATAAAGACACCTGCGAACCGTACGCACTGCCCGCATAAGCCATATCCGGATACGCCATCATTCCACAGCCTGCGATGATGGCTATCGCAGTCATTCCTACAAAGTCCCGCCGAGAAATAGACTCATTCACCCTTGTCCCCTCTCATTTTGTCGT
Organism: uncultured Parvibacter sp.; assembly: GCA_947649875.1. Taxonomy (GTDB): domain Bacteria; phylum Actinomycetota; class Coriobacteriia; order Coriobacteriales; family Eggerthellaceae; genus Parvibacter. The sequence continues at coordinate 3,818 of CANSTH010000145.1, forward strand.
TTTAGTGCCTTCAATGGT
>CANSTH010000146.1 GCA_947649875.1 uncultured Parvibacter sp.
GAGGCTTTCCTCAATATGGCCGACAAGAAGAAAGAGGTATACGACGAGGACTTGGAATCCTTGGTGAATGAGCGCGACCGTGATGAAACGGCCATATACTCTCTTACCGCCGTCCAGGTAAGCTGCGGCTTTCCGCTCAAGCCCACTGCCACCGTCACCCTTACCGGCCCCGATGGCATTGCCCGCACCGTTTGCGAATGGGGTACCGGCCCCATTGATGCCATCTACAAGGCCATCGACGCTATCGTGCAAGTCGACAACGACCTCTCCGAGTTCTCGGTGCAGTCGGTTACCCGTGGCATCGATGCGTTGGGCGAGGTAACCGTACGGGTAAAGGCGGCCGGTGGGGAGGTGTTCACCGGGCGCGGTGCCGATGGCGACATAATCGTTTCTTCGGCAAAGGCCTATCTGAACGCCCTCAATCGTCTTCTTGGCAATCGTCGCTAGAGAATTGGCAAAAGGAGAGGGCTTGGCTGGCTTTCTCCTTTTGCATTTATATCGTCTCTAAAGGAGAACAGGTATGCCGCAGCCAGAGGCCAAATCTTCAAAACCGCTGCTTAAAAGGATTTCGCTTACCACGTGGATATTTATCGCACTGGTGCTTGGAGTTGTTGTCGGTTTTTTGATGCAGGGGGTTCCCGATGTGGCTGCAACCTATATCAAGCCCCTTGGCACGATATTTCTCAATTTGCTGAAATTTATATGCGTGCCCCTGGTCCTGTTCTCCATTATCTGTGGAGTTGTCTCTCTTGATGACGCTCGAAAGGTTGGATCGATAGGTGGAAGAACCATCGTTCTTTACCTGCTTACGACCGTCTTTGCGGTATGCATCGGCTTGCTCTTCGCCAATTTGTTGAATGTTGGCGCAGGATACACCCTGTCAACCGAGGAGCTCACCTACGAGGTTGCCGAATCTCCCTCTTTTATTGAGACCCTGGTAAACATTTTCCCCTCCAACTTCCTTGACCCTATGGTGCAGGCCACTATGCTCCAGGTGATCGTGGTAGCGCTGTTCTTCGGCTTCGGCATAATGTTCGTAGGGGAGAAGGCCGCCATTGTGAAGGATTTCTGCATCGCCATGTCCGAAGTTTGCATGAAGGTCATGCAGGGAATCCTGTACATGGCCCCCATCGGCGTGTTCGGCCTCCTTGTGCCGGTGGTGGCCCAGAATGGTCCCGATATCCTCGGGCCCCTCATGTGGCTTATTGCGGTCATGGCCATTGCCTGTGTTGTCCAGGTGGGCATTGTGTACACAGGACTCATCAAATTCCTTGCTCGAAGAAGCCCCCTTGCGTTTCTAAAAGGCGAGCTTCCGGTAATGAGCTTCGCTTTCGCCTCTGCGTCTTCCATGGGCACATTGCCCATAAACATGGAATGCGCCGAGAAAATGGGCGTGTCGAAAGAGGTTACTTCCTTCGTGCTGCCACTTGGAGCAACAATCAATATGGATGGCACCTCTATCTATCAGGGCATATGTGCGGTATTTATCGCCCAGGTATTCGGGATCGACCTTACTTTGGGAGCACAGGTGACCATTGTGCTCACAGCGCTTCTGGCCTCTATCGGCACTGCCGGTGTTCCCGGGTCGGGCATGATCATGCTGGCGCTGGTGCTGGGCAGCGCAGGGCTCCCGCTTGAAGGAATTGCGCTTGTTGCCGGCGTCGATCGACTGCTCGATATGCTGCGCACTACCGTCAACGTGACTGGCGACGGCGCTGTGGCGCAGGTGGTTGACGCAATGGAGAAAAGGAAGTTGGCGAAAGGAGGCCGTTCGTGAAACGCGCTCTCGTCCCCGGTACATTCGACCCTATAACCTCTGGGCATCTCGACATAATTACCCGCTCTACCCATTTGGCCGATGAGATTATCGTTGCTGTAGCCCCCTCGGTTAAGAAGAACCCTTTGTTCTCACTTGAAAAACGAGTGCAGCTGGCCAGAGAGGCAACTGCCCATCTTCCTACCGTGACGGTAGTGCCGCTCGAGGGTCTTCTTGTTGAGTTCGCTCGCAAGATGGGTGCTACCGCCGTCATAAAGGGGCTTCGGGCTATCACTGATTTTGAATACGAGTTTCAGCAAACCGCCTTGAACTACGAAATAGACCCGAAGCTGGAAACCATCTTCATCATGTCTCCACCCAGCTACATGTACCTCTCATCCTCTATCGTACGCGAGATAGCCTCCATGCAGGGCCCCTTAGATAACTTCGTGCCCGCTTGCGTACAAGAAGCTCTCCGAGAAAAATTCGGCGAACCAGCATCTGACGTGTAGTGCTGCTGAAGCCCATATATTTTTGCGAGTCGTTCCCCTAAATGCAAAACGGTTGTTGAAGCTAAAGGGAAATGCTGTAGTAAAATCCCCGAATGCCTATTAATCGCTAGCTGCTTAGGAGCACTCATGGCCCTTGATTTCCTTCGCGCTGAAGATGCGCAAATTGCCGATGCGTTGAATGCCGAGCTGTCTCGTCAGAGAGATTCAATTGAGCTAATTGCCTCCGAGAATTTCACCTCCCGTGCCGTCATGGAAGCGGTGGGCAGTGTGCTTACCAACAAGTACGCGGAAGGCTATCCGGGCAAACGTTACTATGGCGGATGCGAGAAAGTAGACGTTGTGGAGCGGCTGGCATGCGAACGTGCTTGCGAGCTGTATGGCGCGAAGTTTGCCAATGTGCAGCCTCATTCTGGGGCTTCGGCCAACTTTGGTGCCTACCTTGCACTTGTCAAGCCAGGCGAGACGGTGATGGGCATGAGTCTTGACCATGGCGGACATCTCACCCATGGCTCGCCGGTCAACTTTTCAGGCCTCATGTACCATATGGTTTCCTACGGCTTGGATCCGGAAACCGAGCTGATCGACTACGATGCCATGGAGAAGCTCGCAAAGGAAACCCGTCCTAAGATGATTATCGGCGGTGCCAGTGCCTATCCGCGCATCATCGATTTCGAGCGCATGGCCCATATCGCCCACTCGGTTGATGCCTACTTCATGGTAGACATGGCCCACATTGCCGGCCTTGTGGCGGCTGGACTGCATCCGAGCCCGGTTCCCTATGCCGATGTGGTGACCTCTACCAGCCACAAAACGTTGCGAGGGCCTCGCGGCGGGTTCATCCTCACAAACGATGAGGACATTGCCAAAAAGATCAACAAGGCCATCTTCCCCGGTGCTCAGGGCGGCCCCCTCATGCACGTCATCGCCGGCAAGGCGGTGGCATTTGGAGAGGCGCTGAAGCCTTCTTACAAGGAGTATGGCCGCGCTATCCTGGAGAATTGTCAGGCCATGGGGGAGGGCATGGCCGAAGGAGGGCTTCGCCTGATCTCTGGCGGCACGGACAATCACCTGTGCCTCGTAGACCTTACCCCTGCGGCGGTAACCGGCAAGGACGCCGAAAAGCTACTTGAGACCGTCGGCATAACCGTCAACAAGAACTCCATTCCCAACGAGCCGCTTTCGCCTTTTGTCACCAGTGGCATCCGCGTGGGCAGCGCCGCTGCCACAACCCGGGGCCTTACTGCCGAAGATTTCCACACGGTAGGCGTCTGCATCGCAAAAGCGCTTTTCGGCAAAGACGATTCCGCTCAGCTTGCAGAAGTACGCGCAACCGTGGAAGGCATCCTTGCAGCCCACCCCCTCTACCCTGGGCTGGAGTATTAGAGCAATAACCTATACCTTTACGTGCCGCCCGACACCTCACCGCAGGGGAGGCCCCGGGGAGCAGTTCGCCGAGCGGCGGGCGCGTTTTACCACCGAGAAACCGAAAAAGAAGGCGGCGCCAATGCGCACAGGATCAGGCGTACCC
>CANSTH010000147.1 GCA_947649875.1 uncultured Parvibacter sp.
CCCCCCCCCCCCCCCCCCCCCCCCCACCCCCCCCCCGCCCCACACCCCCCCCCGCCCCCCCCCTACTACCCCCCAACCGCCGCTACCGCCCCCCCCGCGAGTGACCCCCCCCCCCACCTCCGGGAGAGCGGCGAGCGCAAAGGTATAGATTAGTGGCCGCCGCCGGCCATCATTTTTACGGCGTGGGGAATCACGCCGGCGATGCCTTCCCAGTTCTCGGTGGCAGCCTTGGTGGAGCCGGGCAGGTTAATGACCAAGGTGCGGCCCCGCTGCATGCACAGGGCGCGAGAGAGCATGGCGTAGGGAGTGATGCGCATGGAGTGCGCCCTCATGCCCTCGGCGATGCCGGGCACTTCGCGGTCGCACACGGCGCGGGTGGCCTCAGGGGTAACATCGCGAAGCGACAAGCCGCTGCCACCGCAGGTAAGCACCACGTCTACCTCGGGGCTGTCGGCCGCCTCCACGATAGCGGCGGAAATCTGGTCCTGCTCGTCCTTCACGATTACATGGGAGGCGCACCGCCACCCAGCCTCCCCGATGAGGCGCTCCAGCGCATAGCCAGCGGCGTCTTGTGCCAGATCGCGCGTGTCCGAGCACGTAACTATGGCGAAAGTGATGTCGCTCATGTTCTTTTCCTTCCAGATGCTCTTACGTAATCATCCAGTATGCGTCTGCGGCGGCGTCGGAGCGCACCGATGGGCGCCACAGGGCCAACTGCCCACGTGCGCCGCGGGCCCTTACAGCCCCAAATCCTCGGGTACGCCCAAAAGCAGGCAGTTCACCACATCGCCGGCCTTCTTGGACTCCAGCCCTTCTGGCATGATGGCCAGGCAGTTGGAGCGCTGAATGGGACCGAACAGCCCGGAGCTTTGGTTTTTGTCCGGCAACACCTCGAATGTGCCATCAGCCGTGCGGGTGATGGTGGAACGCAGGTCTATGCGGCGCGGGTCTTTCTTACGCACGTCCTTCGCCAGGCGCGCCTTCACCACCATGTGATCGAAGCGGGTGAACCCCTGCATGCGGCGCAGCGCCGGGCGCACCAGAAGCTCGAAGCCCACGTAGGCTGCTGCCGGATTGCCAGGCAGGCCGAACACTGGCACGCTGTTCACCAGGCCGAATGTTTGGGCCTTGCCGGGACGAATGTTCACCGTGGTCATGAGCAGCACGCCCAGTTCCTCCACCACCGGCTTGATGAAGTCGAAATCGCCATTGGAGGCGCCGCCGGTGGTAAGCACGAAATCGCACTCCTTCGTGGCGGCAAGCACCGCCTCGCTTAAGGCCTCGAACGTGTCTTCCACTATGGGATACACCCGCGGCACGGCACCGGCCGCCTTTACGCATGCCGCCATGGCGTAGCTGTTGGAATTGCGGATCTTGCCCGGCGTGGGCACAGCCGGCGGCTGCACGAGCTCGCTGCCAATGGCAAGCACCCCCACCACCGGGCGTCGGTGCACCGGCACTTCCAGAATGCCGCAGCTGGCCAGAAAGCCCGCACCCGCCGTACCAATCACGTCACCAGCGTGGATGACCACATCGCCCGCATGGGCCTCTTCGCCCGCCTGGCGCACGTTGGAGCCTTCTTCGGTAGGAGCGGCAAAGGCCACGGTGCTGCCGGGCTTCCCATCGCCGTCCACCACGGCCACCACTTCGTACTTCACCACGCTGTCGGCATCGGCAGGCAGCGGAGCGCCCGTCATGATGCGCACGCATTCGCCATCGCCGATAGGGCCCTCGAACACCTCGCCAGCGGCCTCTTCCGCAATCACCTCAAGAGCAACGGGAGCCTCCTCGGTTGCGCCGGCTATCTGAGCGGCTCGCAATGCAAACCCGTCCATGGCCGAATGGGCAAAGGGGGAAATGTCGATGTCGCTGGACAAGTTGGCGGTGGACACGCGGCCGCACGCCTACAGCAGGGGCACCACTTCCCCGTCGAGCGGCGAAACATACGAGAGCACGAGGCTGCGGGCCTCTTCCAGGGAAATCATCTCGGCCACGGCCGAACCTCCTTTGCACGGAGCAGCGCCCCGCAAGACTCGTGCGGGCCTTCGCCCGCGAAACCTGCACAGGCCGCCATCCCCCTCAAACCAGGACGAGAGCAACCCCTTCGCCCGCTTGCGCGGTGCAACCTCCCGTTGGCCTTTGCGCCTTCTTTCCCGGAGCTGTCCCGCGAACGACCTGTTTTTCAAATAGCGGCATTATAGCTCTTCAAGAATACTTTTGAAGAGAATGCCCGCCAACTTCCAAAACCCCGCAATTCAACCGTAGCTGCTCATGCCGAAAATAAGGAGGAAAGGGTCTTCGTTTTATATGCAATTTGGTAATGTTTCCCCTGATAGATGGCGGTTTTGTGATGTTTCGAACACCGTTGGTCGATGGCGAAAGGCCAATGGCGCGCAACGGGTATGCTGCTTTTGCCTCGGCGGTTTTGAGGCCAGATGCACGTCGATTGCATCACCCGTACCAGGAGCACCAGCAGAAATTCGCACAGGGCCTGGGTGGTTGGGCGATCCCGCTGCATCGTCCGCACCAGGAGCATAAACGAGCGCCAGCGCTCAGGAACGAGAACCCCATGAGCCTCAACCGCGAAACATCCTTGGAAGCGCCCACCGCTCTTCCCACCGTTCTCTCGGCCCTCTCTCTTGCCGCCGGGCTTGCCCTTGGCGCCGTTGCCGGCCTCTTCCTTTACCGGGCGCACCTACGTAGAGGGGTTCCCAGCAGCACATCTTCGCACGCCGAAGCTCAAGCCCCTGCGATGCCCTTCGAGAGGCAGCCCGCAACATCAGAGAGCGCTAGCCGTCCCCTAGCCCACAACGCAACCACCGCCGTCCCGCCGCACAACCAAAAACAGGCGATGCTCGCCTGGGAGGACCTCGGGCTCACCCGCGCCGAGAGCCGTATCGCACTGCGCATCGTGCGCGGCTACCCATTCTCGTCGATCGCGGAGGAGCTGGGTGCCTCCAGTCAGTCGATACGCAAGGCCGCCAGCCGCATCTACCACAAAGCCGGTGTTGCCACCCGGCAAGACTTCACTGCCCAAGTGGCCTCGATCTGCCCAGCGGACCTGCCGATAAAGCGAGCCTCGTAAAAAGCCGAAACGAGGCCCATCCATGACGTCTCGCCGGCCACATGTCATCATCCCCGCCCCCTGACATGCGCCCATGCCGGCTTCAGGAGGCCCCGGATGAGCTGTCGAGCGGCACGAAAAGGGAGGGGACAAAACGCCCCGTTGCCCTACGCGTCCGCTGGTCCAAACAGCCACGGCTGCCATGGGAGTCCCCTACCGAACCCAACAGGCAACAACCGGTCAACAGGGCGTCAAAAGCTGTGTCCCCCTCTTCCCCATTGCCCCCTTGCGGCGCTACGTTGCAAGAGGTTCCTCGAAAAACCAAGACGGAACGAGGAGAGAAGGCAATCATGAAACCGCACGCGCGCAGAACCTTGCAAAAAGAGGACGAGATTGGCTTTGCCGCTTTCAGGACATGGCCGTTCTGGCGCGCCACTATCGTTGCCTTCTGCATAGGTTGCATTCTGGGCCATTGGTTGGAAATACCCTATTGCATGTTCATGGATCACTTCTTCGGCATTGTAGACCCCGATTACGCCGTATGGACCGATCCGTGGTACCACCCCTATTGGGTGTACGGCTTTGGCGCAGTGGCCATGACGCTGCTCTTCGAGCCCTTCAAAGAGACCATCATCTTGCGGCGCAAAACCATGCTGGGGGCCTTTCTGGAAACGTTTCTGTACGCTGTTTTGCTGGCCATGC
>CANSTH010000148.1 GCA_947649875.1 uncultured Parvibacter sp.
TGGGTGGGGGGTCGGCACTCGGGTCGCCCCTTGGCCCCCCCCTGGGGCTCCGCCGTTTTTGGGATACTACTCGCTCCGCGTCGGGGGCCGGCGTGGCTACCGGCCCCACCTCCGGGGGAGCATCGAATCGATAGCTCTTTATATATCTCAATTAGGAACAAAAATAAATAATTATACCATAATGCCTCGCATTGTTCGCGAAAATTAAGAAGTGTTTTTGCTAAGAGTGCGAAACTTATGGAGTAACGTAACCATAGTTTAACAAACCGTAAGAAACGCTATAATCACCCGCCGAGTTCATTGTATGGTTACTCAGTCTTGGCCGTAGATGGACGTTTCGCCGGTTCCCAAGAAAACGCCGGCGAATACGGGGAGGTACCCCGTAAGACCAAAAGTTGGAGGAAAAACATGGAAAAACTCACTCGTCGTGGCTTTTTGGCCGGTACTGCTGCTACCGGCGCCCTGGCCGCTCTTACCCTCGCCGGTTGCGGTGGGGATGAGAAGAAGCCGGAGCAGCCTGCAGCTACCCCCGAAGAGCCCAAAGACGACCAGCCGGCTAGCTCTGGCGTTGCCAAGGCCATCACGGCTGCCGCTGCCTACAGCTCCACGAACTGCAACCCCATCGGCAACAGCTCTGCTCTGATGCTGGCCGCCACCTGGCACGTGTTCGAGGGTCTGTACGACCTGGACCTGCACACCTACAAGACCTACAACGCTCTGGCTGCCGGCGAGCCCACCAAGGTGTCCGACACCGAATACGAGGTGGCCATCCGTTCCGGCGCCAAGTTCTCCGACGGCTCCGATGTGACCGCCGATGACGTGGTGAACGCTTTTGAGCGCAACATGGCAGACGACACCTATGGCGCCTTCCTCACCTTCATCAAGAGCGTTGCCGCCAAGGATGCCACTACCGTTACCTTCACCCTGAACTATCCCTTTGAGGCGCTGCTGAAGGGCCGTCTGGCTGTGGTTAAGGTGTTCCCGAAGGCCCTTACCGACGACCAGCTGAAGACCATGCCCATTGGCTCTGGCCCCTGGAAGTACGATTCCATCAACGGCGACGACGGCGGCATGATCAAGTTCGTGCCCAACGACCAGTACAACGGCAACTTGCCCGCCACCTGCGAGGAGATGGAGTGGAACGTGCTGCTGGACGGCACCGCCCGCACCACTGCCATCACCGACGGCTCCGTTTTGGCCATCGAGTCGGTGCCGGATGCTAACACCACCCAGCTGCAGAACTCCGGTGTTGCCGTGGAGTACGTGCCCGGTTTCGCCCTGCCGTTCCTGATGTTCAACTGCAAGAAGGCTCCTTTCGACGATGTGCGTGTGCGCCAGGCCATCTACTACGCCATCGACTACGACAAGCTGATTGCCAACCAGATGGACGGGCATGCCACCGCTTGCACCAGCTTCCTGCCCGAGGCCTATGCCAACTACCATCAGGCGTCCACTGTGTACACCCATGACGTGGAGAAGGCCAAGAGTCTGCTGGCCGACGCCGGTCAAGAGGCCCTGTCCTTCGAGCTGATGGTGAACAACAACTGGGTGAATGCCCTGGCCCCGCAGATCGTTGAGGACCTGAAGGCCATTGGCGTGACCGCCACCATCAACGAGACCAAGATCGACTGGGCCGCTCTGGCGCCTTCCGACGCCATCCTGCCCTACGATGTGATGCTCACTCCGGGCGACCCCTCCTGCTTCGGCAACGATCCTGACCTGCTGATGACCTGGTGGTATGGCGACAACGTATGGACCCAGGGTCGCAGCTGCTGGAATGTGACTCCCGAGTGGCAAACCCTGCAAGGGCTGCTGCAGAGCGCTCGCGAAGAGGCCGATGCCGCCAAGCAGCAGGAAATCTGGAACCAGTGCTTCGATCTGATTGCTGAGAACGTGCCGCTGTACCCGCTGTTCCATCGTCAAATCTCCACTGGCTTCTACGAGGAGAAGCTTGAGGACTTCGAGCCCATTTCCACCACCGGTCTGGTGTTCCTGGGCGCTACTCCCATCGAGGCCTAAAGATTTAGGAAGCACACCGGCTTAAATCGCATTTAGCCGTCTGCTGAAACCCCGCTCCCTTACCGAGGGGCGGGGTTTTCGTTTTGGGCGCTCATCAGGCATAAGAAAAAACACAACTTGGGGCAAGATACCCGCCTACCGCCGCCGATTCTTGTGCTTTGCTGGAGTAAAATAATCACTGCTTGCCAACCCCCGGGGGAATGTTTAGGAGGGGGCGCCAAGCGCTGTCCTGTGTCTCGAGGCCTCTGTGCCGCGAAGTAACGAAAGGAGGATGAGGTGAATAATCTCGTGAGGTTGATTGTCAACCGCATACTGTGGCTTCCCGTCATGGTGCTGGGTGTGACCATCCTCGTGTTCTTCATCATGTCTCTCTCTCCCATCGATCAAGCGTATTCGGTTTTGGGCGAAAACGCATCGGCGGCTCAGGCGGAGGCCTATCGTTTAGAGCATGGGCTTAACGACCCGGTTATTGTGCAGTACGGCCGCTATATGGCGGGCCTGTTCACGGGCGACCTTGGCAGCTACGGTGCCAATATGGCCTCAGTGGGCGAGCGCGTTGCGCAGGCGCTGCCGGTTACCCTGCAGCTTACTTTCATGGGCCTTATCATCGCAGTGTTCTTCGCCGTTATCTTGGGTGTTATCTCCGCTATTTGGCGTGACAAGTGGCCCGATCAGGTAATTCGCGTGTTCTCCATTGCCTGTATTGCCACTCCGTCTTTCTGGCTTGCTGTTCTGCTCATTCTTCTGTTCTCCTCCAACCTGCACCTTTTGCCCGCTTCCGGCAAGTTGCCCGATCTTTTCGTCGACCCAAGCGGCTGGATGGCGCGCATGGCGCTGCCGGCCATCTCGCTGGCGGTGCCGGTCATCGGCCAGATGACCCGCGTGGTGCGTACCTCCATGGTGGAAGAGCTTGATAAAGACTACGTGCGCACTGCCCTTGGCGCCGGCATCCCGAAGGCCATCGTCATCGGCCGCAACGTGCTGCGCAACGCCCTCATCACGCCCGTTACCGTGTTGGGCCTTCGTATCGGCTACCTTATCGGCGGCGCAGTGATCATCGAGGTCATTTTCAACTTGCCGGGCATGGGCATGGCCATCCTCTCGGGCATTCAGTCCAACTACGTAATGCTGGTTCAAGGCGTAGTGCTGTGCGTAGCCATTGCGTTCATCATCATCAACATCATCGTGGATATGCTTTATATCCTGATCGATCCTCGCATTAGGACGGTGTAGCCCCATGGTGAAACTTCGCGAAAAAACAACCAAGAAGCTTGAGGGGAAGGTGCGTTTCCGCCGTTGGAAGAACATGACGGTGGGCGCCCGCATCTCGATTATTGTGCTGGTGCTCATCGTGCTGGTGGCCGTTTTCGCCAATTTCCTGGCCCCCCACGACCCCTATGAGATCTTCACTGCTCGTCAGGCGCCCAATGCGGAATTCCCCTTTGGCACCGACGACAAGGGCCGCGATGTGCTGTCCCGTATGATGTACGGTGCTCGCTACTCGTTGGTCATAGGCCTGGGGGCCACCGCCTTCGCATTGGTGCTGGGTTCTATCATCGGCGCCATTGCCGCCGTGTCCCGCAGCTGGATTTCGAACATCATCATGCGCCTTATGGACATCATCATGTCCTTCCCCGGCATCGCCCTGGCCGCTACCTTCGTGGTGGTGTTCAGCGCCAATGCCACTATAGAGACGCGCCTTCCCG
>CANSTH010000149.1 GCA_947649875.1 uncultured Parvibacter sp.
ACAGAGCGGAGCGTCGAGCGCAGGCCTGGCGAACCGGCCCACCTCCGTGAGAGCGGCGAATCGAAAAAGTATAGGTTTTAATAGGTAAGGCGGATGCCGACGTATTGGGCGGTTTCAGGGAAGCCTGACACGTCGTAGACGGCCGATAGAGAACATACGGATACGCGCCATGTGCAGGAAGTGCCGTCAACGTCTATCTTCCCCGTTTGGAAGTTGTTGCCCGCATCGTCTACCCCTGCCTCAGTAGCGGTTTCAGCGGGAAATCCTTCCGCCGCCATTGCGGCAGTAATGGCGCTTTCAGGAGAGGTGGCACTCAGGTCGCAGTAGTGCAGTCGAAGCGAGGTCTCATCGCCGGAGCGAACTACGTTCATGGTCCAAGAGCCGTTCAGCATAAGGGCCGCCTCGGCAGGGGACAGCTTGCTCACCCCTTGCAGCTTCATAACCGCAGCCTGATCAAGCCCCACCCCTTCCGGCAGCTTCGCCAGCTCCATATCGCCAGCTGCCGCCTCATCTTCGGAGGATGTGTCTACGATGGTGGCGCCTCCATCCTGCACGGCAGCCAAGATGGTCTCGTTGTCGGCGCCTACCAGGCTTGAGAGCACTGGCAGCCCAAGGTCCACCTCACGGGTAAGATTGGCCTGCAATTCCTCCTGTGCCCGCTTCGGTGCGTTGGCGGTAAGATCGTAATAATGGGAGAACGCCCAAACCCCCACAGCCGCAGCAACCACCATCAGCACTGCCATGCCGATCCAGGTGGCTTTGGGCACCTTGAGGGCAGTTGCAAGGGGAGTGCCGTCCAGGTACAGCAAGTTTCCGTCTTGGACTTTTTTCACCGGCTTCCTTCCGAGGGGAAGGGAGGCGAAGTTGGGCAATTTCATGTGCTCTCCTAGGGTTTTCATCCGTGCAGGGAATTATACCATTGCACCATTCGCTCAAGTGCTCTATGGTAAGCACAGTCCCTGAGGGAGTAGCTGGCACTGGCGTGCGGTTTGATCAACATCCTGGTGAGAAATCATCTGGTCAACCTTAATCGGCAAGACTCATGGTCCACAATGCACGTGGGCCATGAGTCTTTTTTCTTGGGGCGATGCGACCGCAAAACCGAAGGAGCGCTATGGATCTCTCGATTTTCTTGACTGCTGAAGCGTGGATAAGCCTCATTACTCTCATCTTCCTCGAGATAATTCTGGGCGTGGACAACATTGTGTTCATTTCCATCACCACCAACCGGCTTCCCCCCGAAAAGCAGCATATCGGGCGCAAGTTGGGCCTGGCGGGAGCGCTTCTCATGCGAATCCTGTTCCTATGCTTCGCCTCTTTCTTGGTGCATATGGTAAACCCCTTGTTCACACTCTCGCTTGGGCCATACTCGCATGGGTTCTCCATTCGCGACATTGTGATGCTGGCCGGCGGTGCCTACCTTATCTACAAGGGCATTCGCGAGTTGGTGGATACGCTGAAGCTCACTGAGGTGAAAGCGGAAACCTCTGAGGAACATAAGGCGCTGCACACCATTACCCTGCCACAGGCAGTAGGCACCATCATGGTCATGGACCTTGTATTCTCCATCGACTCGGTAATCACTGCAGTGGGACTGGCTGAGCACCTGATCATCATGATTCTCGCGGTCATCATCGCCGTTGTCATCATGATGGTGTTCATCGACCCCATTTCCAACTTCATCAACCGCCATGCTGAGATGAAGATCCTGGCGCTGGTGTTCATTACCGCCATCGGTGTGCTGTTGGCCCTCGACTCCGCCGGCTTCCATACCGACATCGAGCTGCTGGGCATGCACGTGGAGAAGCTGATGGTTTACTTCGCGATGGTGTTTGCCGTAGTACTAGAGCTTATCCAGATGCGCTACAACACCAATCTGGCCAAGTGGAACCAACAGCTGGCGGAAGAGGGGAAAGGCGAATCGACTAAAGGGAAATGATGCGCAGCTGATTGTTCTGGATGGCCAGCGCGATGCGGCCTTCCACCAGGTCGAGCAGCTCTCCTCCCAGAATGGTGCGCCGCCATCCTTTGAGCACCGCCACGTTGCGGTGGCCGCGAGCCACCGCCGCGAGGTCATCGCGACTGGCCAAGGTATGCAGGGCGATGTCGTTCTCTTTAGCCCGCAAGCGCGCAAGCGCTTCCATAAGATCTACCTGGATATCAACATTTGGCTCGCTTTTGGCTGCCCGCTCGGGCTTGGGCAATTGATCCTCTGGCAGGTCCAGCCCCTTGCAAATGAGCGCGGCCACCTCTCGGCCGTCGCGAGTGCCCAGTTTTTCGCGCATGCCCCGCACCATGAACAGCTCGTCGATGGTGCGGGCACCGCGCTTGCAGGCCTCCACGATCTGCTCATCGGTCATCACCCACTTGCGGGGACGGTCGCAGCGTCGCGCCTTCTCTTCCCTCCAGGCCGCTACCTCGCGTGCCGCCGCCAGCTGGCGGCGGTTCAAGCTTGACCCTCGCTTCAAGCGCTTATAGCGCTCACGAGGGTCTTCCTGATAGCGTGCAGGGTTGGCAAGCTCGGCGAACTCTGCCTCCAGCCACGACTCGCGTCCCTTTGCCTTGAGCTTTTCGCTCATGATGCGATAGATCTGGGGGAGAAATATCACATCATCGGCTGCGTATTGGAGCTGGGATTCTTTCAGGGGGCGCAATGACCAATCGGTGAAGGAATCTGATTTCTTAAGCGTTTTTCCGCATATGGCCGAAACCAACGCTCCATAGCCGATCTGCTGAGGATGACCGAGCACTGAGGCCGCAATCTGGGTGTCGAACAACGGTGCGGGCACCACGCCCAACTTGTGGTAGATGATCTCGAGATCTTGGCCGCCCGCATGGAACAGCTTCAGGATGGCGGGGTCTTCCAGCAGCGGGCGCAGAGGACTGAGGTCGGGCACCTCGAAAGGGTCGACAAGTACCACTTCCGAGTCGGTGGCCATCTGCATCAAGCAAAGCCGGGGATAATAGGTGGACTCTCGCAGAAACTCGGTATCGATAGCCAGCAGAGCCGACGAGGCGGCACGGCGCACAAACGCCTCCAGGCTCTCTTGATTGTCTATGTACACTGAGGACTTCCTTCGTCAAAACATCTGGATGTAGTAGTATTCATGATAGCAATGGAAAGGAAATCTGTGAAAGTACTGGTCATTAATAATCTGCTGTCCGGCTATGGGGAAGGGGCGGTTTACGATTACATCCGCTCTATGGTTCGCGACGGAGACTCGGTAGAGCTCAGGGCCACTGACGGCACAACCCCGCTGCGCGAGCTTTTGAGCGATGCTGCCGACTTCGACTTCGTAGTTGCATCTGGCGGAGACGGAACAGTTGCGGGCGTGGCCTATGAACTGGCAGGCAGCGGCATGCCCATTCAGCTCATCCCTGCAGGTACGGCCAATTTGCTGGCCATGAACCTGCTGCTTCCCAACGAGCCCCATGCCCTCGCAAAGCTGGCCGAGGGGGGAAAGACGCTCGATTTCGACTTGGGGGAAATCGAGGTGAGCGACGGCAGCAAGTTTGGCTTTTCCATCATGGCCGGCGCTGGATATGACGCCATCATCATGAAAGACGCTGCT
>CANSTH010000150.1 GCA_947649875.1 uncultured Parvibacter sp.
GCCAGACCCTGCTCGTTACCCCTATGGCGGCGAAGTTATGGCCAGCTGTCGCCGGTGGCCCATGAACGTGGAGGCGCTGGACGCCCCCGACCGTATCAACGTTCCCCTGAGGCGTCGAGGCCAACGGGGGAGCGGCCAGTGGGATGAAGTGAGCTGGGATGAGGCGTTGGACGATATCGCGGCACGGCTTACAGCGTTGGCGGAAGCCTACGGCCCTCGCGTTCTTGCCAGCGCCATCGGCGGCCCCCATGCCTCCTATTGGCCGTTGCATCGTTTCATGAACTTGTTTGGGTCTCCCAATAACATGGGCATCGGGCAAATTTGCTGGAACCCTCGTATTTGGATGGACATGGTCACGTTTGGTTGGACGGTAGAGGCAGACATCGTGCCTGGCGTCACCGAATGCGTGCTGGTATGGGGTGCGAACCCTGCTCAGTCCGACAATTCCGCCTTTTGGCGCCACATCTGCTCGTATCAGGAGCGGGGAGGGGCGTTGGTGGTGGTGGACCCCCGTTGCACCGAGGTGGCCCAAATCGCAGATGTGTGGGTGCCAATTCGTCCCGGCACCGATGCGGTGTTCGGGCTGGGGCTGTTGAACGTCACCATTGCAGAGGGCCTGGTGGATCAGGAATTCGTGGAGCGCTGGTGCGTGGGTTTCGAATCGCTGGCGGCCCATGTTGCCCCCTTTTCCCCACAGGTGGTGGGGGAAGCGTGCGGCGTGAACCCCCAGGACGTGGTGCGGGCTGCGCGGCTTTTCGGGCAAGCCCGGGCGGCAGCGGTGGTTTCTGGCAGGGGCATCGACCAAGTGGGAGCGGCGGTTCCCCACATCCATCGCGCTATTTGCTGTCTGCGGGCCATAACCGGAAACGTGGACAAGCCCGGCGCCTGCGTGTTGGCGGAGTCGCCCGATTTCACGAGTGAGCTGGTTATGGAAATGAGCGACGCGATGGGGGAGCGCTGCCGCGAGGCGTGTCTGAACACCGCTGTCACTCCGCTGCAGAGCTACGAAGGCTATGGCGCTCTTCGCCGGCTTACGGAAAGGCTGCGCCGTGTTCCGCCCATGCGCTACCTTACATCGGCTCATCCGCACCTGGTGCTAAGGGCTATGGAGAGCGGGGAGCCCTATCCCATTCGGGCTCTTGTGGTGCAGGCTACGAACCCCCTGCTCACCTATGGCGATTCCGACCGTGTGCGGCGGGCGCTTCAGGGGCTGGACCTGCTGGTGGTGTTGGAGTACCGCATGACCCCCACTGCCAGCCTTGCCGATTACGTTCTGCCGGCAGCTGCCGCCATGGAGCGCCCGGTGCTGCAGGTGCACGGAGGCGTGGCGAATGCGGCCTATGGCGGCCCTGCGGCGCTTGAGCCGCTTTACGACCGGCGCAGCGACTACGACTTTTTCCGCGATCTGGGGTTGCGCCTTGGCCAGGAAGGTGCTTGGCCCGAAGAGTCGCTGGAGGAGGCTTTTGGGGCTCAGATGGCGACTGCCGGCCTGACCTGGCAGGGTTTTTGTGAAACGGGGCTGTACTGGCCCACCCCCATCTATCGTAAGCACGAAACACTTGGAGACGACGGACTTCCCGTTGGCTTTGCCACCGAAACCGGCAAGATTGAGCTGGAAAGCCGCTTTTTGCCGCGGTTTGGCGGCAGTCCGCTGCCGCAGCCGGCGGTAGGGGGCCGCATGGACGAGGCCGATGAGGCGGCTCGTTCGCTCGTTCTCATTACGGGCGCCCGCCGTCAACCCTACAACGCCTCTATGTATTTCGAAAACCCCCGTTTCCGGAAAAGCTGCCCTGCTCCTCAGGCCACGGTGAGCCCTGCGCTGGCAAAGCGCCTGGGGCTGCAAGAGGGGGACCGGGTGACGGTCACCTCTGCAACAGGAAGCGCCCGCTTCCAGTTGGCGCTGGCTGAGATGCGTGACGATGTGGTGAGCGTGGATTACGGCTGGTGGCACCCGGAATGGGAGCCCGGTGCTCCTTTGCTGGGGGGCATGGAGGAGTCAAACGCGAACCTCCTGACTCTGTGCCGTGTGGAGGAGCCCATGGTTGGCACATGGAGCTATAACGCCATTCCCTGCTGGCTGGAGCCCTGGACGGGCCCGTTCAGCTGGACGGATTCTTATCAAGAAACTTTTGAGAAAGGACAGGCCCAATGACCGAACGCAAATGCGCCCTGCTCATCTTCAGCAAGCCCCCTGTGCCGGGCATGGTGAAGACGCGTCTTACCCGCGAGCGCGGGGGTATATTGAGCCCGGAGCAAGCGGCGGAATTTTTCCGTCGCAGCCTCTACGATGTGAGCGAGCTGTGCATGCATGCTCTGTTTGAGCTGCAAGCGGAAAACGACGCCCTGGTGGCCGCCGATCCATCCCAGGATTCTATCCATTACGACTTCTTCGTTTCCACCACCCCGGCGAGCAACGTGCAACTTATGCGCGAAACCTACGATGCCATCGGCCCCTGGCCCATGGAAATTCACTATCTCACCGATGCCGGGGCCACCTTCGACGACCATTTCGACGATGCGTTTTCCCAGCTGTTCGCTGCTGGTTACGACACGGTGGTTTCCGTGGGAGGCGATATTCCCACCTTGCCCAAAAGCCACATTGTGCAGGCGTTCCAGTGGCTGGAGTACTTCCGCGGGCTGGGCACTCCCGGTTTTGTGCAGGCCCCCTGTCAAGAGTGCGGCACGTCTTTGGTGGGTTGGTGTGTCGAGACCCCCATCGACAACCAGGGGGTTTACTACAATACCACTGGCAAGGCGGCGCTGGACGCTTACGTGGAGAAGCTGAAAGCCAAGGGCATCCCGTCTGCCTATCTTTCCCCTGTGGCCGACGTAGATGAGGGAAGTGATTTGGCCCATGCCATCTCCTGTCTGAGGGCTATTGAGGAAGCAGCGCCGCACCAGGGGCTTTTCGTGCCGCGGCGCGTTTTGGACTGGATTGATTTTATGCGGTTCAAGGTGTCAACGCCCCCCAACGAAAATCACGATCCACGTCAGTACATCGACAAGTAAGGCCGAGTTATGACCCTTTTGCACAAAACGGGGGCCCTGTGCCCGCAGTGCTTGGCAGAGTTGCCTGCCGTGGTGACCTCTGATGAATCCGGCGCGGTGTGGATGGAGCGGGAATGTCCGCAACACGGGGTGGTTCGTACCCGTATCTGGCCCGATGCCGATCATTACGAGTGGCTGCGTTCGCTGGCGTTGCCCAAAACGGCGCCAAGGGCCAATTGTGCCGCTGCCGCCCCGTGCCCGTTTGGCTGCGGCACCTGCAGCCGTCACGAGCGGCGTGGGACGTTGCTGGAAATCGAGGTTACCCGTGCCTGCAATCTTCATTGCCCGGTGTGCTTTATGAGCGCTGAGGACCCAACGGGTGATCCAACGCTCGAGGAAATTAGCGCCATGTACGAGGTGATTGCCGATGCGGTAGGTATCGATGGTGCCGTGCAGCTTACCGGGGGAGAGCCCACCTGTCGGGCGGATTTGCCCGAGATTATTCGCATGGGTAGGGCACGCGGGTTCTATGGGATAGAGGTAAACACCAATGGTCTGG
>CANSTH010000151.1 GCA_947649875.1 uncultured Parvibacter sp.
TGTATATTCCCCAAATTGCCCGTATTGTGCGCGCCAATGTGATGAGCGAGTACAATCAAGACTACGTGCGCGCCGTTATCGTGTCCGGCGCCCGCGCCCCGTGGATTCTCACCAAGCACGTTATTCGCAACTGCATCGCGCCGGTGCTGGTGTTCACCATCGTGCTGGTGGCAGACGCCATCGTGTTCGAAGCATCGCTGTCGTTCATCTCCGCAGGCATTGCCGAGCCTACTCCCACGTGGGGCAACATCCTCTCCGATGCCAAGGACGGCGTGCTGGCCGGCCGTTGGTGGCAGGCGCTGTTCCCCGGCTTGGCCATTATGATCACGGTGCTGTGCCTGAACATCTTCTCCGAGGGCATTACCGACGCCATGGCCGCTGCGCCCAAGGCCCCTGTGGCTGCTGGCGACGACAAATTGAACACCGATCGCCTGGCCGATCGCTTGGTGGCCGATCCGAAGCTGGCCTACGCTGCCCAAGCGGAAATGCTGGAGGCGCGCTTGTCGCGGTTAAAGGAAATGGAGGGGCTGCGCACCGACCGCTTCGATGCCCACACGGATGTGCCGCCCATTCTTGAAGTGAAGGACCTGTGCATCAAGTTCCCGCGCCACGGCGATGTGAACGTGGTGGATCACGTGAGCTTTGTGGTGCGTCCCCATCAGACCATGGGCCTGGTGGGCGAGTCCGGTTGCGGCAAATCCATCACCTCCCTTACCATCATGGGGCTTTTGGATCCGAAGGCGCAGGTGTCTGGTGAGGTTCTCTACGAGGGCCGCAATTTGCTCGATTTGTCGCAGCGGCAGATGAATGCCCTGCGCGGCCGCGAGATTGCCATGATCTACCAGGATGCCCTTTCCTCGCTTAACCCCTCGATGCTCATTAAAGCGCAGATGAAGCAGCTCACTAAGCGCGGGGGCACCCGCAGCGCCGAGGAGCTGCTAGAGCTGGTGGGCCTCGATCCGAAGCGCACGTTGGACTCTTATCCCCACGAGCTTTCCGGCGGTCAGCGGCAGCGTGTGCTCATCGCCATGGCGCTTACCCGCGACCCGAAGGTGATCATCGCCGACGAGCCCACCACCGCCCTCGACGTTACCGTGCAGAAGCAGGTGGTGGACCTTCTGAACAAGCTTCAGAAAGAGCTGGGCTTCGCCATGGTGTTCGTGAGCCACGACCTGGCTTTGGTGGCCGAGGTGGCCAACTCCATCACTGTCATGTACGCCGGCCAGGTGGTGGAGCAGGGCCCGGTAAAGGACATTCTGGGCAATCCCATTCACGAGTACACCCGTGGCCTTCTGGGCTCGGTGCTGTCCATCGAAGCGGGCGGCGACCGTCTGCACCAGGTGCCCGGCACGGTGCCTTCCCCGAAAGACTTCCCCGAAGGCGACCGCTTTACGCCGCGCTCCAGCCACCCCGAGAAGGTGTCCAACATTCGCCCGGTGCTCAAGCGCCATGGCGGCACGGACCACTACTCCGCCGAGCTGCCCGACAGCGAGCTCAAGCGGCTTGACATTGAACCCTATGTTCCCGGAGGTCCGCTACTATGAGCGAAGAAGTAATGAATTCCGCCTCTGTTGCAGAGACGCCCGAGAAGGCAGACGAGCAAACGCCCATCATCTTCTTGGACGACATAAAGGTCACGTTCCGCACCCGTACCGGATCGCTCCTTCATCCGAATTTGGTGCATGCGGTGCGCGGCCTCACCTTGAAGCTGATGCCCGGTGAAACCATTGGCATTGTGGGCGAGTCCGGCTGCGGCAAGTCCACTACCGCCAATGTGATGTGCGGCCTGCAAAAGCCCACTTCTGGCCGTGTGTTCTTCAAAGGCAAGGATGTCACCAACCGCACTGCTGCCGATCGACGCGTTATCGGCCGCGTGATCTCGGTGGTGTTCCAGGACCCGGCCACGGCGCTCAACGCCCGCATGACCGTGCAGGATCAGCTGATGGATCCGATGATCGTCCATAAGGTGGGCGATGATGCCTATCGTCGCAATCGGGTGAACGACCTCATTGAAATGGTGGGTCTGCCCTCGTCGGTGCTGGAAGCGCTGCCGGGGCAGATGTCCGGCGGCCAGCGCCAACGCGTGGCCATCGCCCGCGCCCTGTCGCTGAAGCCCGATGCCATCATCGCCGACGAGCCCACTTCTGCACTGGACGTGTCGGTGCGCGCCCAGATTCTCAATCTCTTGATGGACCTGAAGAAGGAGCTGGGGCTGGCTATGGTGTTCATCAGCCATGATATACAAACGGTGCGCTACATATCCGATCGCATCGTGGTGATGAACGGCGGCTTGGCAGTAGAGGAGGGCACTGCAGAGCAGGTGTTCAATAACCCCAAAGACGAGTACACGCGCTTGTTGCTGGGGGCAGCCCCATCGCTCTTGCATCCCGATTTGGGAAAGATGGCGCCGGCGGCCCAATAGGGAAACGCTGGTCAAACAAAGTGAAAGGCCGGGGACAATCCCCGGCCTTTCACTTTTTCCTAACTTGAACTTTGCCGCCAAGACGTGTTACCTGGTCATAAAGTGCTTATTTGGCATTTCTAATCCTGATGGTAAAAGCAAGATATATCGCTTATTGATAATGATATGTGAAACAAGTTGAACGTCATTGCTCATGGTATGTCGGCAGGAAAATTAATGCCTCAAAAACGTGCCAGATGGGCACTTTGTGACCAGATGTTAGGACGGGGCATATTGGCTCCGATGTATCGGGAATGCCTTTCCTATACTGCCACGATGTCGGCAAGGGTTTGGGAGCGCAGGTAATCGCGCATTGCCTGTTGCAGGCCGCCCCAAACTTTCTGAGAGGTGCATCCATCGGCGCGATCGCATTGGAACATGCCGCTGATACAATCCATGAGCTCAAGGCCGTCCTCGGACGCAGACACCACTTCTTCCAGCGTGATCTTCTCAGGTGCTCGGGCCAGTTGATAGCCCCCCATATAGCCACGGGTCACTTGCAGCAGCCCGTTAGAGCTCAAGGGAGCCACTACCTGCTCGAGGTACTTCTTGGATATGGCTTGGCGTTCTGCCACGTCCTTCAAAGCGATGGGGCCATCGCCGTAATGCTGCGCCAAATCGATCATGAATCGCATTCCGTAGCGCGATTTAGTGGAAATTTTCATATCCCTCGCCAAGGTCGACTTCGAGTTTGCTCAAGATTTAACCATCATAGCAAAACATGAGGGGGATGGCTATAAATAACCCAGTAATTTGCTAGACTATATATGAGCGTTTAGCTCATCTTTATGGAAACCTATACCTTTTTGGTTCGATACTCTTCCGGAGGTGGGCCGGTTCGACAGGCCTGCGCTCGATGCTCCGCTCTGTCGGAGCTAACTCGCCCTTTCGGGCGAGTGGATCTCCTCCGCGCTCCGCTTGGCCGGACCTCGCTCCGACCTGCCGAACCGGCCCATCCAGGATGTTCCGCCGGCCGCCTATGTCAGTTTCAGGAGGCCCCGGGGGGCGGTTCGACGAGCTCCGGGCGCCCCGCCAAAGAACGCGGCC
>CANSTH010000152.1 GCA_947649875.1 uncultured Parvibacter sp.
TGCCTCCATTTGCCTATACGTTCCAGCCACTCCTGGTCGCGGGGACGAGCGCCATCCTTCTGCAGCTGATCCACCATGCCGGCCAGAACGCCCTTAAGGTCGCCCACGATGGGCACCTGTGCCTCCCGCACCTTGCCAATTTCCGCCGGGTCGATGTCGATGTGGATCACCTGGGCGAAGGGGGCGAACTCCGAAAGACGGCCAGTCACGCGGTCGGAGAACCGGGCGCCACAGGCAATGAGCAAGTCGCACTCGGTCATGGCGAGATTGGAGTACTTCGCCCCATGCATGCCGACAGCCCCCAAGTTGAGCGGGTAGCTTGCCGGGACGCCGCCCTTGCCCATGAGGGTGGTAACCACCGGAATGTCCATGAGCGAGGAAAGGGCCAGCAGCTCATCGGACGCACCCGAGCCGACAACGCCACCGCCAGCGTAAAGCAGGGGGCGCCGCGCCGTCTCGATGAGCTTGCAGGCAGCGCGTATCTGCTTTGCATTGCCCCGGTACGTGGGCTTGTAAGACGGCAGATTCACCTCGTCGGGATACTCGAACACCATCTTTGTCCCCGCCAAGTCGCTGGGAACATCGATGAGCACGGGTCCCGGACGGCCGGTGACGGCGATATGGAAAGCCTCGCGCATGGTGCGGGTAAGCTCATCGGTTGACTGCAGCAGGAAGGAGTGCTTGACCACCGGCATGGTGATACCCACGATGTCGGACTCCTGGAACGAGTCGGTGCCGATGACGGCACGAGGCACCTGACCGGTAATGACCACCAGCGGCACCGAATCCATGTAGGCGGTGGCAATGCCGGTCACCGTGTTGGTGGCACCGGGGCCAGAGGTAACGATGGCCACACCGGGGCGCCCCGTGGAGCGGGCGTAACCGTCGGCCATATGCACCGCCCCCTGCTCGTGGCGGGCCAGCACATGGTTGATCTGCTTTGAGTCGTAGAGTGCATCGTAGAGCTTGATGGCCTGACCTCCGGGATAGCCGAACACGGTGTCCACCCCCTCGGCTTCAAGGGAAGCCACCACCGCTTCGGCGCCCAGCATCTCCTTGCCCTGTTTCTCGGTTTTCGACCCGGCGCCTCGGGGCGCCCCCATTGCGGCAGCAGTGCGCCGAGGCTCAAGCGTTGGATTGCTCATGATACATACGCTCCTTCGTCGGCAGAGGAAACCATCTTCGCGTATTTGGCCAACACGCCGTGGTCATGCTTGGGAGCCGGCGCCACCCATGCAGCGCGGCGCGCCTCCAGCTCTTCATCGGACACGTTCAAGGTGAGCGCCCCGCCCTCGATGTCCACGGTTACCGAATCCCCCTCGCAGATGAGGGCAATGGGGCCGCCTGCCGCTGCCTCGGGGCTCACGTGCCCCACCGCCGGGCCCTTGGTGGCACCGCTGAAACGCCCATCGGTGATGAGCGCCACACTGGAAGAAAGGCCCATACCGCAGATAGCAGAGGTGGGGGTGAGCATCTCGCGCATGCCCGGGCCGCCCTTGGGTCCCTCGTAGCGGATGACCACAACGTCGCCGGGGCGTATGGAGCCGGCGGAGATGGCATCGCAAGCCGATTCCTCGCTGTCGAACACCCGCGCGGGGCCGGTGTGGCGCATCATGGACGGGTCAACGGCCGCTTTCTTCACGATGGCGCCGCCCGGAGCGATGTTGCCGTGCAGCACCTTCAACGCCCCCTGAGCGGAAAACGGGTTGCCGCCCGCGCGGCACACTTCCCCATCGGCCGCTTTGGCACAATTGGCGATGTATTCCGGAAGCGGTCCCATGCAAGTGAGCGCGGTAGCGTCCAGAAGCCCCAATTGGTACAGCTCGTACATAACCACCGGCACACCGCCTACATGATAGAGGTCCAGCAGCGGCCGCGGGCCGGAAGGTTGCAGCTTCACTAAATGGGGAGTGCGTTCGCTAGCCGTATCCCAGTCGTCCATGGTTATGGGGCAACCGGCCGCCTTGGCAATGGCGGTCAGGTGCAGCACCGTGTTGGTGGAGCCGCCGAAGGCCATGTCGCACTCCATGGCGTTATGCACTGCGGCGGCATTCAAGATGTCCTTGAGCTTGACGTCCTTCCCCAACAGCTCCATCACCTTCATGCCGGCGTGCTTGGCCAGCCGGATGCGTTCGGAGTACACGGCGGGGATGGTGCCATTGCCGGGAAGTGCGATGCCCAGCGCCTCGCAGAGGCAGTTCATGGAGTTGGCGGTGAACATGCCCGAGCAGCTGCCGCAGGTAGGGCAGGCAGTGTCCTCGTAGTAGGCCAGCTCTTCTTCGGTCATGGTGCCGGCCGCCACCTTCCCCGCCCCATCGAAGAGGGTGTTGAGGTCGGTGGTGGGCCCGCACCCGCCCGGTTGCGCGCCCGGCAGCATGGGGCCGCCGGATACGAACACGGTGGGGATGTTCACCCGGAGGGCCCCCAGTATCATACCGGGCACTATTTTGTCGCAGTTGGGAATGCACACCAGGCCGTCGAAGGCATGGCCCTGCACGGCGCACTCCACCGAATCGGCCACCACCTCCCGTGAAACCAGCGAGTAGTGCATGCCGTCGTGGTTCATGGCAATGCCATCGCACACGCCTATGGTTGACACCTCGAAGGGCACGCCCCCGGCCATGCGGATTCCCGCCTTCACCGCATCGGAAATCGTATCAAGCTCGGTATGGCCGGGGATTATATCGTTTTTGGAGCTGATCACCGCAATGAAGGGCCGCCCCATCTCCTCGTCAGTGACCCCATCCGCCTTCAGCAAGCTGCGATGGGGTGCACGAGCCACCCCCTTCTTTATCTGGTCCGATCTCATTGCCACGTCCTTTCCGTCTTTTCGCCCTCCCGCTGCCCCTCAGCAACAAAAAAACCTGGCACCAAGCCGGCCCAGGTTTCGCATACAGTGGCAGACGCCCCCATATAAGGGACGAAGGACGCTAACGGAGTCACCGGATCGGCTTTACTGGCCCCTGCCCTCCGGCGGTAAGCCTGCAAGAGCAACGGTTTTCTCAGCTGAACTGCTCGGAGGTGGCATTCAGAACGCCCGCTGCCGGCTTGCAGCTTATCGCCGGCTCTCTGGAAACGGGTTGGCCCCTACTATCCTCGTCATCGCATTTGGGAGCTATGAGATTGTTGCAGCGAAGTATACGCCGCCAAAACGCCCCTGCAAGAACTTTTTCGCGAACGGTTTTGTGAACTTGCCGCCAATTCGCAGCCGAGGCATTAGGCAGAGATAGAATCTCTGCCCTACGAATCCGACCCGCAGGCGTATTCGGGATGCATCCCACGAATCCAATCTGAGAATACATCGCGGATGGGCCAATTCGGCAGGTCGGAGCGAGGTCCGGCCAAGCGGAGTAGGGGCGAGATCCACTCGCCGTCAGGCGA
>CANSTH010000153.1 GCA_947649875.1 uncultured Parvibacter sp.
AAAACTCCACGCTGTTGTCGGCGGGTACCTCGCGCTTTTTCGGCGAGAAGCCGGCGTGCAGGCAGGCCGCTTCAATCTGGTCGAAGGAGCGGTCGGTTTTCTCGCCCACAAACTGCACGAAGGTTTGGTCCTTCAAATCATGCCAGGTCACAGCCTCTTTCTGTGCCAGGTCGTGGTCTTTGCGCACCACCGCCAACAACGGTGCGGCGGTGAACACCCGGTAGGCAAGCCCCGCCTCTTCTAGCCGCTCGGGCAAGGTGAAGCCAATGTACACATCGGCACTGCCGCCAGTAACGGCGGCCAACGGGCTGGCGCTGGTACGGTCGAACAGCACCGCATCGAAGCTCTGGCGGGCCAAGATGGCAATCATCGACAGCATCACCGACACGTCCGGCTCGTCCAAATCGCCCACGATGCGCACCGGCTTGCGCTCCTGTGCCTGCTTGATGGCCTCTTTCCCCTTGTCGAACTCGCTCACGATAACGGAGGCGTTCTCGAAGAACATGCGCCCGGTATCGGTGAGGCTCACCCCCTTGCGGTTGCGATCCAGCAAACACGTGCCCAGCTCTTTCTCCAGTGCCAGCATGCGCTTGCTCAGCGCCGGTTGGGTGATGTTCAGCTTGGCGGCTGCTTCGGTAAAGTTCAGGCAGCGGGCCAGCGTGATGAAGCCCCTGCAGTATTCGATATCCATTCCCCCCCGCCCTTTCCTGTGGTGCCTAAGGGCAAAACGGCCAGATGAAGTGCCGTTTTCGCGGAGAAATTGTAGCACCTGCGGCCGGCGTTGATGCTGTAGCGCCGGGTAACCGTACAAACATTCATGGGTTCATTCCCGAAGGGCATGGCGAAGAAGAAAGAGTAATCGCCGCGGGCGCTAGCTGGAAAAGGAGTTATTTCCCCATCCTTCGCGAGGGTCGCATACTCGAAGCAGCTGAAAAGCGTACGAGAGAAGGAGGGACAATGGGAAAACTCACTGTCTCGCGTCGCAGCTTCTTGAAGCTGGCAGGCGCAACAGCAGCGGCTGCGGGCTTAGCCTCCACAGCATCGGTGGGGCTGGCCGCGGCTGCTGACAACGCTCAAGGGAAGAGCGGCGAAATCAAGCGGGTGCGCACCGGCTGCCGCGGCTGCGGCAAGATGGAGTGCGGTGTGATCGCGCTGGTGCAAGATGGCAAGGTGATTCGCCTCGAGGGCGACCCCACGGCGTTCCAGTCGATGGGCAACTGCTGCACCAAGAGCCAATCCGCCGTCCAGGCGGCCTATCATCCGGATCGCCTGCGCTACCCGCTGAAGCGCAGCAACGACAAGGAATCCGACGATCCCGGCTGGGTGCGCATCTCCTGGGACGAGGCCATCGCCACCGTTGTGAGCAAGTTCGACGAGCTGCAAGACAAGTACGGCGGCGAGTCCCTGTTCGGCATGTGCGGCACCTCCCGCGTGTGGTGCATGTTCGGCGCCTCCAACGGCATGTACCTGTGGGATTCCCCCAACATCGTGCAGGCGTGGCAGATCTGCAAGGGCCCGCGCCACTTCGCCACATTGATGGTGAGCAGCTTCGCTGACTCCTGGATGGAGACGGTGGGGCACCCGGACGTGTACGTGGCCTGGGGCGGCGCTTCCGAAATGTCCAACTACGACGATTCCTGCCGCACCACGGTGGACGTGGCCACCCGCGCCAAGACCCACATCTGCGTCGACCCGCGCGAGACCAACATGGGCAAGGAAGGCGACTACCAGCTGCACCTGCGCCCCGGCACCGACGGCGCCATGGCGCTGGCCTGGACCAACGTGGTAATCGAGAACGACCTGTACGATGCCTTGTTCACCAAGAAGTGGACCAACGGCCCCTTCTTGGTGGTTGAGGACATGGAAGCCACTGGCTGGCAGGAATTCAGCCCTGTGGTGATGACCCCCTTCGACCTTAAGACCAAGCTGCTCAAAGAGAGCGATGTGGTGGAGGGCGGCAACCCCAAGCGCTTCATGATTTGGGACAACCTGAACAATCGCCTTACCTATTTCGATGCAGAAACCGGCTTCTGGGAAGGGGAGACCTGGACCAAGCCCACCGCCGGTAAGGAAGCGCAGCAGGAGAATTTGGCACCCGGCTTCTCCCAAGGCTTCGTCATCGACCAAACCGGCTTCGCCGCTACCGACGGCTTCGCCACCGAGATCGACCCGGCGCTGTTCGGCGAGTTCGAGGTGACGCTGAAGGACGGCACCAAGCACACCGCCGTGCCGGTGTTCCAGAAGTACGCCGAGCGGGCCGCCGAGTACACGCCGGAGGTGGTGGAGGAGATTACCGGTGTGCCCGCCCAGTCCATCCGCGATGCCGCCACCGCCTACGCCACGCGGCTTCGCCCCGAGACCGGCTACGGCAACGGCGGCATCCAGTACATGCTGGCCACCGAGCACGCCAACACCGCTATCCAGAACGTTCGTGCGCTGGATTACCTAACCGCCATCACCGGCAACTATGACACGCCGGCCGGCCAGCGCGCTTCCACCCGCGCTCCCATCGAGGGCGGACAAATGGGTTTTGCCAACAACGGCTCCGGCATGCCCATGCTCTCGCCTGGGCAAATGGAGAAGCTGCTAGGCCGCGA
Source organism: uncultured Parvibacter sp. (assembly GCA_947649875.1). Lineage (GTDB taxonomy): Bacteria > Actinomycetota > Coriobacteriia > Coriobacteriales > Eggerthellaceae > Parvibacter. The sequence continues at coordinate 2,598 of CANSTH010000153.1, forward strand.
TGATATCCCGCTGCTCTACTGGTGGGGCATGTGGGCAGACGCCACCGCCACCTACAACGCGGTGCTCACCGGCGATCCCTATCCGGTGAAGGGCGCCTTCAACTCCTCGGGCAACTTCATGCACCAGTGCAACTCCGACATGGCCTGGGAGGCGCTGAAGAGCCTGGACTTCTACGTGGAGAACAACCTCTGGCACACCCCCGGCGGCACGGTATGCGACATCAAGATGCCCGCCGCCCACTTCCTGGAGCTGAACAGCCCCCGCTCCTCCCAGGGCGCGTCCGGTGCCATGGGCGCTACCATCAAGTGCATCGACCCGCCCGGAGAGGCGAAGTTCGACGGCGAGATCATCGAGATGATCTACAAGCAGAAGGGCATTCCCTACAACATCGTGCCTGGTTACGATGCCTATCCCGGTGTTGAGGGCATGCTGGACATGGCCGTGGCCGGTTTCGAGCCGGAAGGCTGGGAGAAGTTTGCCGCCGATTTCCAGGAGCACGGCTGGTGGGACTGCAAGCAAACCGAGCCGGAGCTATGGGGCACCTACCGGCGTTACGAAACCGGTGCCATGCGTGGCCGCAACGCCGGTGGCTTCGTAGGCACGGTTGGGGATTGGAAGCCGGGCTTCTACACCCCCACGAAGAAGATTGAAATCTGGTCTACTGTTGTAGAGTCCTATCATCCTGACGGGCAGTGGAACCTGCCCACCTACACCGAGCCGCCCCACTCGCCCGTGAGCGACCCCG
>CANSTH010000154.1 GCA_947649875.1 uncultured Parvibacter sp.
TTTCGGTCGCTTGGCTCAGCGGGAGAGCATCGCCTTCACACGGCGGGGGTCACAGGTTCAAATCCTGTAGCGACCACCATGAACAGCAGGCCCCTCCTCGGAGGGGCCTTTTTTGTGTCATGCATTTTTCAGCTTGGAATTAGCTAGTCTGGGCCGTTTGCCGAGGTTGTGTGCGGGTTTTGGTGGCGCGATGGCGCGGGGCTTGGAAAAGATATGCGGATGTGCTATAAAGTGTAGTCGTTCGTTTAGGTTTTATTGGACATACTTTCTCTGAGGAAAGTGGGTTTTGCCCGCTTTCTTTTTTTAGGAGGGGAAGTCGATTGGCAAAGGAGGCGAGAAGCGTGTTGACCCCTATGGAGGCCAAGCTGCTGAAAGCGCTTGAGCCGAAAGCGAAGGAAAGCGGCATCGAGATAGTCACTATCGAGATCACCGGCGCGAAGAAGGCACCCACCATTCGGGTATACGTGGACACGCCCGGCGGCGTTAGCTTTGACACGCTGTGTGCCTCGCAGGTCTGGATCAACGAGGTGGTGGATCGCATCGATCCGTTCCCCGGTGCCTACATGATGGAGGTTTCCTCGCCCGGCATCGACCGGCCGCTGCGCACCCTTGAGCACTTCGCCCGTTTTGCGGGGGAGGATGCGGTGCTGAAAACCGTCCCCATCAACGGCCGCAGTCGCTTCACCGGTGTGCTTGGCGGTGTGGAGGACGGTAGTGTGCTGGTAAACCTCGAGGATGGAACTCAGGTATCGATTCCCTTGGATGCAATTAAACGCGCCCATACGGTGGGCAAGGTGGACTTTAAGAAATCGGAAAGGAACTAACGTGGCTTCTTCAGAATTGATCGAGGCATTGCAGGCGCTGGCCCATGAGCGCAAAATCGATGAGTTTTACCTCATTGAGCGGTTGGAGCAGTCGCTGGCCAAGAGCTATGAGCGCATCTTGGACCTGGAGTGGGACGCCTCTGTCACCATCGATCGCCAGACGGGCAAGATCTACGTGTACGAGTTGGTGCCGGTAGGCGAGCCCGACCCCGAGACCGGCGAGTACGCCGAATTCGAGGAACGCGATGTGACGCCGGCCGATGTGAGCCGCATTGCCGCGCAGAACGCCAAGGGGGTAATTGCCACCCTGGTGCGCGAGGCGGGGCGCCAGAACATCTATCAGGAGTTCGCAGGCCGTATTGGCGACTTGGTCACCGGCACCGTGCTGCAGGGTACTCCAGACTTCACCATCATCAAGATCCGCGATGGCGTTGAGGCGGAGCTGCCCCACTACGACCAGAAGCGCAACCCCGGCGAGCGCAACGAGCGCCCCGCCAACGAGCACTACCGTCACAACCAGCGGCTGAAGGTGCTCATCGTGGAGGTGCGCGACCCCCGTGCCGATGCTCCCCGTGCCCGCGGCGAGCAGGCGCGCCCGGCCATCGTGGTGAGCCGTACCCATCCCGACCTCATTCGTCGCCTCTTCGAGATCGAGGTGCCCGAGATCTATGATGGCATGGTAGAGATCAAGTCGGTGGCTCGCGAGCCTGGCGCCCGCAGCAAAGTGGCGGTGGCTTCCCGAGAGGAGAATCTCGACCCGGTGGGCGCCTGCGTGGGCCCGAAAGGCAGCCGCGTCCGCGTGGTGGTGGAAGAGTTGCGCAACGAGCGCGTGGACGTTATTCCGTGGAGCCCCGATCCGGCAGTGTACGTGGCCAACGCCCTCTCGCCGGCTCGCGTGTCGCAGGTGCTCATCGACGAGGACAACCACTATGCAACCGTCATTGTGCCCGATGACCAGCTGTCGCTTGCCATTGGCAAGGAGGGGCAGAACGCCCGCCTGGCCGCCCGTCTCACCGGCTGGCATGTGGACATCAAGTCCCAGAGTTTTGCCGGCGCAGCGCCGGTACAGGAGAACATCCTTATCGACGAGGATGACGAGGACGATGCCCTGTGCGCCTACATCGCCGAGGACGGCACCCGCTGCCGCAATCATGCTCGCGAGGGAAGTCGCTTCTGCGGCATCCACGCTGGCGAGGAGGAATAGGACGGCCCATGACCAACGGCGCCTTGGAAAAGCGAAAAGGGCAGCGCACCTGCATCTGCTGTGGAAAGCAGGAGGGCAAAGGGCAGCTGCACCGCTTCGTTCGTACTGCCGAGGGGCAGGTGGCCTTTGATCCCACCGGCCGGGCGGCAGGGCGCGGCGCTTACGTTTGCTCGAAGGAGTGCCTGATGAAGGCCTGCAAGAACCGCAGGCTTGAACGGGCCCTGCGCATCTCCATTGCGCCTGAGAGCTATGACCAGTTGACCGAAGAGTTCTTCAGCAGCCCCTCTGGTGGCGATGGGGAAGATGGAGGAGTGATAAATGCCTAGCATGCGCGTACATGAGTTGGCCAAAGAGTTCGACATGACCAGCAAGGAGCTGTTGGATCGCTTGCGCGATATGAAGATACCGGCGAAGTCGCACGCCAGCATGCTGGCGGACGCCTATGTGGACAAGATTCGCAAGAATCTTGAGCCGGAGATCAAGCAGCGGGCCGGTAAGCTGGCTGCAGAAGAAGAGGCCGCACTGAAAAAGGAACAGGAAGAGGAGGCCGCTCGCAAGGCCGCCGAAGAGGCCGAGCGCCGTGCTGCCGTGGAGAAGGAGCGTGCTGAGCGCGAGGCTGCCCGTGCCAAGCGGGGGGAGGAAGCCGATGCCCCGGCCGGTGCTGCAGAGGCGCCCCAAAGCACGTCTGCGCCGCAGCGCCGTTCCGCCTTCGAGAGCCTCGAGCGCCAGATCCAGAGCGAGAAGGAGCGCGTTGAGCGGGAGCGCGAGGCCGCTCGTGCTCGCGCCCGCGCCGAGAAGGCTGCTGCTGAGGTGGCCAAAAAGCAAGCGGTGGAGCAGCAGTTGCGCGAGCGCAATCGCAAAAGCTCCTCTCGGCCAGCGCCTGCCGCGCCCCAGCGTCCGGCGCCTAAGGCTGCCCCGGTGTTGGGAGGTGCGCGCAGCTCCAATTTCAGCTCGCTGCTTTCCCAGATAGAGGCCGAGAAACAGCGCATTGAGGACCAGAAGACCGCTGCCGCCCAGGCCCCCAAGGCCACGCCGGGCGGCGCGCAGGCTCCCCGCGGCAAGAAAGGGAAGAAGGGCCACGGCCAGCATCCCTCCCAGTTCGTTCCCGAGCTGGAGGTGGCCGAGGAGCCCAAAGAGGATCGTTACGCCCAGATGGCGGTGCAGGCAGAGAAAATGCAGCGGGACAAGGTGCTGGCAGAGGCTCGCGCAGCCGTTGCCGCTGCCACCACCCATGAGGGGGAGGGGCGCCGCAAGAAGCGCAAGGAGAAGCGCGAGGC
>CANSTH010000155.1 GCA_947649875.1 uncultured Parvibacter sp.
TTGGGGGCTTTTTTGTTTTTTTTGGGGGGGGCGCTAAGGGAGTATTCGAGCCTAAATTAAGGTGCCGGCTTCTATCCGAGATGTCGGTTTCTATCTGCTACTCATTTAAATATAGTTCCAATGCCTCTTTCAGGAAAGTACTGGCATAGAACAGGCACTTCGCTTCCATTACGGTGGGTGCGCCGGCACGTTCGCTTTCCAGGAGACACCAAAGGTAGCTGGTCCAGCCAGCAAGTCCAACCGCAGCGCAGAAATGCCGTGTCTCCCAGGGGAGCGGTTTCCGCTCGAGGTATTCTTCGAGAGCATAGTTGATGTCTTCAGCCTTGAGATTTCTTGTGACGGCATAGGTGGCCAAATCGGTGGCATAATCTGCGTACCGGTACCCTGCGTTTGTTCTCATGGACTCCCCATCGCACTCTATTGCTGAATTGGTGAGGAGAAAGGCGCGATAGGTGAGGGCTACGGGAGCATTGTCTCGGAGGGCGAAGTCGGCAACTTCGGTCGACAATTGCTTTAGAGCCAGGAATTTTTCGCTGCAAGGTATAACGTTTTGCTCATATAAGCGGCTTTCGTATGCGAGGGATTGAGATAAAAGGTCGTAATGCACCGCATTGTCGATGGGCAGCTTGTGAGCTGCCGCAAGAATATGCATCTCACGGGAGATTTGCTCGTGGCTGCTTGGCGATTGCGGATTTGAGGTGGGGAACAGAGGAGCAGGTTTATAGCCTTGCTTAAAAGCCGTTTTGCTCATTTCTCCCTCCTCAGCCAATAGCAGTCACAGGACGCGCAAGGGGCTGGGTTGAGCAAAACGGACATGGACGCAAGGTCGGGCCCAGTAAAAGCTCAGTGCGCAATTTCGACTTCCCACCCATTGCGAACTGAAGGACAGGGCAACCTGTCTTCAAGGCGTATTTTACTTAGGTGAGCGAAAATTTCAACAGAAATATTAGTAAAGAAGCTGTTCCAATGCTGCAATTTTAACGCAGGTAACGAATACATCCATCGCTTCATCGAGCTCCTCAAGAGGCGGCATCGAGGGTGCGATGCGGATATTTGAGTCGAATGGATCTTTCCCGTACGGCCACGTGGCGCCGGCATCGGTCAACTGCACACCTGCCTCCTTTGCGAGGCGCACGATGCGCTTTGCGGTGCTCTTGGGTCCTTCGAAGGAAATGAAATAGCCGCCGTTGGGGGACGACCACGAGCACTCGACTTTTTCGGAAAGCCCTTCCTTAAGCTTTCGATCAACCAGTTGGAATTTTGGCGCAAGGAGTTTTGCGTGCGCGGCCATGTGACGGCTAAGAGCTTCTTGGGTGGGAAGAAAACGGCCATGGCGCAATTGGTTGAGCTTATCGGGTCCCACCATCTGGATTCCGGCCACTCGCAAGGTCTCTTCGATGTTCATAGGGCTTGCGGCGAGACCAGAGATGCCGGCTCCGGGAAAGGTTATTTTCGATGTAGAGGCGAATTTGAGATAGCGGTTGGGGTTGCCTGCCGCATGACAGGCGTCCGCGATGTCTGCTACATGCTCTTCAGCCCCTTCAAAAAGGTGGTGGACGCTGTAGGCGTTATCCCAGAAGATGCGGAAGTCGGGGGCGGCGCAGTCCATGCAGGCAAGACGCTGCACCACCTCATCGCTGTAAGTGATGCCAGTAGGGTTAGCGTATTGGGGGACGCACCAAATGCCTTTGATGCTTGAATCGTTGGCAACTAGCTGTTCCACCAAATCCATATCGGGGCCATCAGGGGTTATCGGAATGGGAATGAGCTCCATGCCGAAAGTCTCGCAAATGGCAAAATGACGATCGTATCCGGGGGCGGGACACAGCCACTTTACTTGATCGAGAGTGGACCAAGGCGCATGGCCCTCCGTTCCAAAGGCCATGAGGCGAGATATGGCATCGAACATCAAGGTGAGACTCGAGCTTCCGCCGGCAATAATGTTTTCTGGGCGATCGTTGAGCATATAAGAGAGCAGCTGCTTTGCCTCGGGGATGCCGCTTAGGCCGCCATAATTGCCGCAATCGGTGCCATCGCAGCTATGCAGATCGGCTTCTTCGTCAAGTACTTCCAACATCGGACGCGAAAGATCAAGCTGGGCTGCCGAGGGCTTGCCGCGGGCCATATTCAGCTTCAGCCCCTTTGCCTGGTAGCTGCGATACGATTCTTGGAGGGCCGAGAGTTCCGCGGCCGCTTCTTCGGGGGTGAGGCTGCTGTAAAGGGGCATGTTCTTCCTTTCGCCGTGCGATGGCGCTTTATTGTACTAGAGCAGGATGAGGATAGCGCAATTCGTCTTTATAATCGATAGGCTCAAGAGAAAAGGCGGGAATACCTGCGACTGACGGCTGGCCCATTTTATAGAGGGATTGGGAGAGCAGATCCCGGAAAGGCTATTCATGATCAACAACGACTGGCTTGTGATGCTTGCCATGCTGCTCTATTTCGTGGTAGTGGTGGTTATCGGGTTCATCTACACCAAGCGCTCCAATTCCTCATCGGAAGAGTATTTCCTAGGTGGCCGTGGCCTTGGCCCATGGCTGACCGCGCTCTCGGCGGAAGCGTCCGACATGTCCGGGTGGCTGCTGATGGGCCTTCCCGGCGTAGCCTACTTTACCGGCGCCTCCGATGCTATGTGGACGGCTATCGGCTTGTTTATCGGTACGTATCTGAATTGGAAATTCGTGGCAAAGCGCCTTCGCAAATACTCGGAGGTGGCCAACAACTCCATCACGGTGCCTGACTTCTTCTCTAATCGCTTCCACGACTCGAAGCACATCTTGATGACCATGGCCGCAATTATCATCCTTGTTTTCTTCTGTATCTACACTGGCAGCTGCTTTGTGACATGCGGAAAGCTGTTCTCGACATTGTTTGGTTGGGATTACACCACCATGATGGTGCTTGGGGCCCTTATTGTGTTCCTGTACACGTTCATGGGCGGGTATCTCTCGGTGTGCACCACCGATCTCATCCAAGGGGCAATCATGTTCTTTGCGCTGGCGACGGTGTTCATCGGATCGGTGACTGCGGCTGGCGGCGTGGAGAACACCGTGGCATTCCTTCAGAACATTCCCGGCTTCCTTTCGGGCACTGAGATCGCGATGCCTATAACCGATGAGCTGGGCAACCAGATAATGGAGGGCAACGAGCCCATGTTTGGCCCCGCTGGCACCTACGGACTTATCACTATTGTCAGCGGCCTGGTGTGGGGCTTGGGCTACTTCGGCATGCCCCAGGTGCTCATCCGCTTCATGTCCATTCGCCACTCCG
>CANSTH010000156.1 GCA_947649875.1 uncultured Parvibacter sp.
TTCGAAGAGGGGTCTGCGCAGGCGAAGGAGCTTATCCAGTTCGTGGACGAGTCTGGTGCTGGTACCATTCGCCCCGATTCCGGCATCTCCATCAAGCCAATCTCGGTGACTGGTTCCGAACGCATTGTGGACTACGCCTTCCAATATGCCTTGAAGCATGGCCGCAAAAAGGTGACAGCGGTGCACAAGGCGAACATCATGAAGCACTCCGACGGCCTGTTCTTGCGAGTGGCGCGGGAGGTGGCAGAACGCTACCAGGGCCAGGTGGCCTTTGATGACAAAATAATCGATGCGTGCTGCATGTGCCTGGTGCAAGACCCTTCCCAGTTTGATGTGATGGTGTTCCCGAATTTGTACGGCGACATCGCCTCAGACCTGGCAGCAGGCTTGGTGGGAGGCCTGGGTATTGCCCCCGGTGCCAATATCGGCAAAGAGTGCGCTGTGTTCGAGGCAGTTCACGGCTCTGCCCCTGATATCGCCGGGAAGAACCTGGCCAATCCAACGGCTGAGATTCTCTCCGCCGCCATGATGCTGGATCATTTGGGAGAGCTGGAGGCGGCAGAGCGCATTCGCGTTGCCGTGCGCAAAGTGTACGCTGATGGCGCCTGCCTTACCGGCGACATTCGCCGCGCTACCGGCTCAGAAGTAGCCCCTGCCACCTGCACTCAGTTCACCCAGGCGCTCATCGCCGCGATGGAATAGAGGTAAATGTGACCGAGCTGAAGAATCTGAGCACTCTGCAGGCAGGCGATGAGAACTTCGCCTATTACAGCATCGCTCCGGTGGAGGGAGCCGAAAAGCTGCCTTTCGCCTTGAAGGTGCTGTTGGAGAACGTCTTGCGCAACGCCGCCGATGAGGCCACTGCGCAGCAGCTGGCCCAGCGCGTTGTGGATGCGGGCCTGGCGGGCACAGTGGGCGATGAGGTGGAGTTCTCGCCTGCCCGTGTGCTGTTCCAAGATTTCACTGGCGTGCCGGTGTTCGTGGACTTTGCTGTGATGCGCGAGGCGTGCGAAGCGCTGGGGGGCGATCCGGCCAAGATCAACCCGCAGATTCCCTGTGATTTGGTGATCGATCACTCGGTGATTGCCGATGAGGCGGGATGCGCCGGCTGCATGGAAGCCAACATGGGGTTGGAATATGGTCGCAACCACGAGCGCTACGAGTTCCTGAAATGGGCGCAGGAGTCGTTTCAGAATGTGCGTATCGTGCCGCCGGGGCAGGGCATTTGCCACCAGCTGAATATCGAGAAGTTCGCGCCGGTGGTGATGCGCTCTTCGAAGGGGCAAGTCGATGAGGCTGGAAATCCGGTGGTGTACTTCGATACCGTTGTGGGCACCGACAGCCACACTCCCACCGTGAACGGCATCGGTGTGCTTGGTTGGGGCGTTGGCGGCATCGAGGCGGAAGCGGCGGCATTGGGGCAGCCCATCACCACGTTGGTGCCCCGCGTGATCGGTGTGCGCCTTACCGGCCAGCTGTCCGATGGCGTTTCCGCTATGGACGTATCGCTTGCCTTCGCCCAGATGTTGCGGGCGAAAGGCGTGGTGGGCTGCTTCGTGGAATGCTTCGGCCCGGGTGTGGCCTCGCTTTCAGCAACGCAGCGCGCCTGCATCTCCAATATGACCCCCGAGTACGGCAGCACCTGCACGCTGTTCCCGGTAGACCAGAACACCCTGGACTATTTGACGCTCACTGGCCGTGATGCGGGTCAAGTGGCATTGGTGGAGGCTTATGCCAAAGCCCAAGGATTCTGGGGCGGCGAAGAGGATGGGCATCGGGTATATTCCGAGGTCATCGAGCTGAATCTATCCACGGTGGAGCCGGCAATCGCCGGGCCCTCTCGGCCGCACGATCGTATTCCACTGGCGCAGGCCGGCGCCCGTTTCCGCGAGATTTGCGAAGAGCGCGGCCTGGAGCCGAAGACGGTGGAAGTGGAAATCGACGGCGAAACCCACCAGCTGACCCATGGGGCGCTGGCAATTGCAGCGGTTACCAGTTGCACCACCGCCACCGACCAGGCCATGATGGTGGCCACGGGGCTGATGGCCCGCAACGCCGCTCGCGCCGGCCTTGCCCCCAAGCCTTGGGTGAAGACCATCCTGGCGCCCGGCAGCCGCGCCACTGAGCTTTTGCTGCAACGGGCCGGGCTGTTGGACAGCCTGCAGCAGCTGGGCTTCTACACCTGCGGTTTCGGCTGCATGAGCTGCATTGGCAACTCCGGCCCCTTGAGCGATGAGATGCACGCTATTGCCGATCAAATCGAGCTGGCCTCCGTTCTCTCTGGCAATCGCAACTTCGAGGGGCGCATCTCGCCGGATGTTTCGCAGAACTACCTCACTGCTCCGGCAAATGTGATCGCTTACGCTATTGCTGGTACGATGGACATCGATTTGGAAAAGGATCCGCTGGGCTTTGGCCCCGATGGAGTGCCGGTGTTCTATCGCGATATAGCCCCCGGCGCAGAAGAGGTAGCGGCGTTGGTGCAGCAGTTCGTCACCCCCGACCTGTACGAGCAGGGGGCGGCGGACGTGTTCGCCGGTGACGCGGCGTGGCAGGCGTTGGGAGCGGAGCCCAGCGACACCTTTGCCTGGAACGAAGAGTCCACCTATGTGCGCTGTCCTCCATATTTTGACGGCATGACACGTGCTGTAACGCCTCCGGCACCCGTGCAAGACGCAGCCGTTCTGGGCTACTTCGGCGACTTCATTACCACCGACCATATTTCTCCGGCTGGAGCGCTTGCCCCCGATTCTCCGGCGGCCCGCTACTTGCAAGAACGTGGCGTAGAAACGGCCGACTTCAACACGTATGGCAGCCGTCGCGGCAATCATGAGGTGATGATGCGCGGCACCTTCGCTAATGTGAAGCTGCAAAACAAGTTGGCTGATGGCCGTAAGGGTGGCTGGACGCGCGATGTGCTGCGGGATCAGTTGTCCACGGTGTTCGATGCGGCCGAGCATTACGCCGACCACGATGTGCCCACGGTCATCTTGGCGGGCAAGATGTATGGCAGTGGTTCGTCGCGCGACTGGGCGGCCAAGGGGCCGAACCTTTTGGGGGTGCGGGCCGTCATTGCCGAAAGCTTCGAGCGCATCCACCGCTCCAACCTTATTGGCATGGGCATATTGCCGCTGCAGTTCACCGAAGGCGAAAATGCGGAAAGCTTGGGGCTCGGTGGCAGCGAGGCCATTTCTATTGCCCCCAT
>CANSTH010000157.1 GCA_947649875.1 uncultured Parvibacter sp.
TCCCAAATGTAAAAAACAAAATCTTTTGTGGGGGGGGGTTGTGTTTTTAACACACCCCGTGTTTTTTATAAACCCCCCTCCCCCCCGACACATAGAATCTCATCCCTACGAATCGCCCTGCATATCGCCAGTCACATGGACGCGGCGCACGAGGTAGCAGTGGTGCACGTTGGGGGTGCGGGAGAAGTCTTCCGGGATGGTGAGGGCCGTGATGTCCTGCAGCTCAACGCCGTAGCGGGCCAGCTGATCGAAGTCGGGCTTGAAGTTCTTCAGGTTGCAGGAAAAAACGGCCAGCCCGTCTTTCGACAGGAGGCGGCTCACGGAGATGAGCAGCTCTACATGATCGCGCTGCACGTCCCAACTGCGCTGCCCCATGGCCTTTGAATTGGAAAATGTGGGCGGGTCCACAAAAATGAGATCGAAGCGGCGTCCCTCGCGGCGGGCTTGGGTGATCCACTGCAGCACATCAGCCCGCACCAGTTGGTGACGACCGCCCTTATGCGAGCGTTCGCCTCTCCCCCGCTGTCCCCGGCTCTCGCCAGTCGGGCGCTCGGCAAATTCGCCATCGAACCCGTTGAGGCACAGGTTCTCGCCTGCCCACTCCAAATAGGTTTGAGAAAGGTCAACGGTGGTGGTAGAGGAGGCGCCCCCGCGGGCAGCATGCACGGTGGCAGTGCCGGTATAGGCGAACAGGTTGAGGAAGCTCTTGCCCTTAGCAAGCGAACCCACCAGCTGCCGGGTAAGGCGATGGTCCAGGAAAAGCCCCGTGTCCAGGCGAGCCGCAAAGTCAACTTTGAAGAGGCATTCCTCGCCAGAGCGGAAAGGCGAAAGGCTCATACCTTCCGAATGCAGCTGGCGGCGAAGGGGGCTGTTGGCGGGAAGGCCGGCGATTTCGGCGCAAAGAGCCTCGTAGCCGCGCCTGCCACCGGTTGCATACTGGGAACCCCCCTTGGCCCGGCTTCGCACCTTCGAGAACACATGGTCGGGGCGTATCCCCAACACCGGCGGCACCAGCGCCAGCACATCGGAGAAGCGCTGCTGGGCGATGGCCGCATCCACCGACTTAGGCGCCGCGTACTCGGCCACAACCGCATACAGCTTCCCCTCGTTCTGCCCGGCGCCGTGATAGAGGTCCACCGAGCAGCTGTACTCGGGCAGATCGCGGTCGTACACCCGATAGCAGCTCACGTCCTCGCGCCGCGCCCATTTGCGCCGCGCCCGGGCGCTCTTGGCCAGCCGGGCGGCAAATTGGGCGGACTTCTGGTCGTAGACGGCCACCTGATGCTCGGCGCCGCCAGAGGGGTCGGGCACCATGATTGTCTCAAGCGGCGATATCTTTCCTTCGCGCACGCTGAGCACCGAGCGCTGCTCGCCGGCGAAAAGCGCCAGCTGCTTATCGGCTTTACTGCCCAGCAGCGCCTCCAAATCGCTCTCCGCAGCGCAGGCAAACAGAGAGCCGTCCGCCACAGCACGGCACGCTTGCGCAAAGACGTTCTCCTCGGCGCGGGCGCGGGCGTCTTCCATCGAATGATCAGCGGGACGCATCCACGCCACCAGCATCCTCCCATCGGCCGCGCCTTGCCGTGCCCGTGCCATACTGAGAGAAGAAACCTCCGAAGCCCCTTCATCGAAAAGAACGCTGGCCATGCATCCGAGCCCTGCGCGGCGCACGTGCACTCGGCTGCGAGCCACCGAGGGAGAAGAGGCGGCAGTGCCCAGTAACCGCGGTTGCGGTTTCTTCTCCGCAGCCTTTCCAGAGAACCCCTTGCCGCCCTGGATTGGAGAATTCTGCAGCTCGCAGCACCTGCTGCCCTCGGCAATATCCCTAGAAGAGGCAATTGGCTCCTGTGCTTCCGAGCCTTTTTGGGAGCTCCACGGGGCGAGCCCTACCTCGAAGCGCTGGTCCGCTTCGGCGAGCAGCGCTTCCCACCCTTCTGCGTCCCACTTCGCCCATCCAAAGAAACCCCACTGATCTCGGGATATGCCCGGAGCGCAACCTGCAGCCGTAAGCCCCGCCTCGCACAGTAAGAGCCCCTGGTTACAAGAAGGGTCGCAAAAGCCGAAGCCTTCCTCGGCCAGCCGTTCCCAGCCGGCAAGGGCCAAAAGCGCAGCCGCCTGCGCCACGGCGCGCGGAGCGTCCGGCCCGTCGTGCTCGTCCAAATAACCACGCCGATGCAAAGTGGCGCCGCTCAGATTCAGCGAAACGGTGGCACGACTGTCCCGCAACCGCACCTCGATGGCGCTCTTAGCCGCCGCATCCACCGCAGGGCGTTTTCCCCATGCATCCATCAGGCAATCGCACAGAGCGTCTTTCACCTTCAGCGCGGTGAACTGGCTGTTGCGCAGCGCTTCGTTGGTGCCCTTAGCAGACACCGAGACAGTGGTATCCTGCGGCAGCCACGTGGCCCACGGCAACTGGCGCACGCCGCGGTACAGCTCGTCGGCGCCTGCCGCCCCCACGCGCCCCATCACAACGGTCACGTTGCCGGCCAGTCGCGACCACAGGCATACCCGCTGCGCGTCCAAGGGCGCGCCAAAAAAGGCAACGCCGCCCTTGAGGGGGCGCACCGAACGACAATGCAGCCGCTTCAGCTCGTCGGCCAACAGGGCCTCGGCCCCCGGCAGGCAGGTGGCGAAGAACTCGAAAAGTTGGTTTTCAGGGGCTTTAGGGGCCATGTTCGCACTCCAATAATCGGTATCGAAACGAAAGGTTCTCGCTGGGACGGAACTTAATTTCTCTATGATAAGCCACTGTTCGCGCATGCCTACCCCACGACCTGCACGTTGCTGCGGCCCAGGCAGAGATGGAATCTCTGCCCTACAAAAACTGCGGCCACTTCATTTCGCCAGGCGCAGGTAACCCGCAAAAAAAGACGCCCGGGGAGGCCGGGGCGTCTTCGCTAATCTTCCAAGTAGTCCTTCAGGCGGCTCGAGCGGGAGGGATGCCGAAGCTTCGCCAGCGTTTTGGACTCTATCTGGCGGATGCGCTCGCGGGTGACGCCGAACTCGCGCCCGACTTCTTCCAGCGTGCGCGGATGACCGTCCTCCAGGC
>CANSTH010000158.1 GCA_947649875.1 uncultured Parvibacter sp.
GCGGGTGGACAAGGTGTCGTCGGTGCCCTGGAACTTCTCGAAGGCAAAGCGGGGCACCTTCACCACGCAGTAGTCGATGGAGGGCTCGAAGCAGGCGGGGGTGGCCTTGGTGATGTCGTTTACAATCTCGTCCAGCGTGTAGCCCACCGCCAGCTTCGCCGCCGCCTTTGCGATGGGGAAGCCGGTTGCCTTCGACGCCAGCGCCGAGGAGCGGGACACGCGGGGGTTCATCTCGATGACGATCATGCGGCCGTTGTCGGGGTTCACGGCGAACTGCACGTTGGAGCCGCCGGTCTCCACGCCTATCTTCTCCAGAATGGCAAGCGAGGCCACACGCATGCGCTGGTACTCCACATCCGAAAGCGTCTGCGCCGGCGCCACGGTGATGGAGTCGCCAGTGTGGATGCCCATGGGGTCCAGGTTCTCGATGGAGCACACGATGATGCCGTTGCCGGCCTTATCGCGCATCACCTCCATCTCGTATTCCTTCCAACCCTCTATGGACTCTTCCACCAGCACCTCGCCAGCAGGGGAAAGCTCGATGCCCTGGGACACGATGGTCACCAGTTCTTCTTCGCTGTGGGCAATGCCGCCGCCGGCGCCACCCAGGGTGAACGAGGGACGCAGCACCACCGGGTAGCCCATGTCGGCCACAATGTCCAAAGCATCCTGCACCGAGTAGGCGTAACCGCTGCGGGCAGTCTCTATCCCCAGCTCGGCCATGCAGTCGTTGAACAGCTTGCGGTCCTCGCCCCGCTCAATGGCGGCCAGGTCGCAACCGATCATCTCCACGCCGTACTTGTCCAAAACGCCGCTGCGGGCCAGCTCTACGGCAGTGTTCAGGCCCGTTTGGCCGCCCAGGGTGGGCAACAGCGCGTCGGGGCGCTCCTTCTCGATCACCTGCTCCACGAACTGGGCGGTGATGGGCTCCACATAGGTGCGGTCGGCCAGACCCGGATCGGTCATGATGGTGGCGGGGTTGCTGTTCACCAGCACCACGCGATAGCCATCGGCCTTCAACACCTTGCAGGCCTGGGCTCCGGAATAGTCGAACTCACAAGCTTGGCCGATGACAATGGGGCCGCTGCCGATGACGAGGATGGTTTTGATGTCGGTGCGTTTAGGCATGAGAAACCTCCTCAGACCCGAAGTTCCAACCGGCCAGGCGGTCTTTGGCTATGTCTATGTCCAAATAGTCTTCTCGGCCGTCCATCAGGCGGGCGAACGCGGTGAACAGGTAATGGGCATCGGTGGGGCCGGGCGAAGCCTCCGGGTGGTACTGCACCGAGAAGGCGGGGATATCCAGGAAGGCTATGCCCTCGGGAGTGCCGTCGTTGAGATTCACATGGGTGAGCTGGATGCGGCCGTAACGATCGTTTTGCACCACCGGTGCCACCTTCGCCCGCGCCCAGAAGCGCAAGTCGGGCTGATGGTTGCGGAAGTCTCCGGAAAGACTGGGTACCAGCGGCCCGAGCGAGGGCCACACCAAGCCGAACCCGTGGTTTTGGGCGGTTATCTCCACGCGGCCGGTGCGCAGGTTCATAACCGGATGGTTGCCGCCGCGATGGCCGTACTTCAGTTTCTCTATCTCAGCGCCGCTAGCCTTGGCGATCATCTGATGCCCCAGGCAGATGCCGAACACCGGCACTTTGCCCAGCAGCTTCTCCACCTGGCTGTAGGTGCCCTCCACCGCCTCCGGGTCGCCGGGACCGTTGGAGAGGAACACGCCATCGGGGGCCATGGCCAGCACCTCTTCGGCCGGCGTGTCCCACGGAACCACCGTGAGATCACAGCCGCAGCGCACCAAGTTGTGCAGGATTGAATCTTTAGCGCCGCAGTCGTAGGCCACCACTTTATAGAAACCCTGAGGCTCAGAGCCCACGGCGAACTTGTGGCTCTCGGGCAACTGCGAGGCGTCCACTTTGCGCGGCGCTTCGCAAGACACTCGCTGCACATGGTTCTGGCCCACCAGCTGCTGGCTGGCCCGCACCTTCGAAAGCAGGCTGGCGGCATCGGTGTCCACTGTGGAGAGCACCGCCCGCATAGCGCCGTGGTCGCGCACATGGCGCACCAGCGCCCGGGTGTCCACCCCCTCCATGGCCACTACCCCTGCCTGTTTCAGATACTCAGGAAGGCTAAGGGCGCTTCGCCAGTTTGAAGGATGGGCGCACATGTCGCGCACCACCATGCCCGACAACGCCGGGCGCGCCGCTTGCACATCTTCGCGGTTCACACCGTAATTGCCTATCTGCGGATAGGTCATGGTTACTATCTGGCCAGCGTAGGAAGGATCGGTGAGCACTTCCAAATACCCTTCGAGCGAAGTGTTGAAGCAAATCTCCCCGTACACCTCCCCTGGGCTTCCGCAGGCCGTGCCGGTAAAGAAGGTGCCGTCCTCAAGCATCAGGGCCGCCGACCCCTGCCCCTGCTTGGTGGTGCCCTTCAGCAGTTGCTCCGAGACTTCGCTCAATGCAGTTCCTTTCCCCAAGGACCCGCCACAAAAAACGCCCCGGAAAACCGGGGCGTTGCAAGCAGCCAAGATCCAAAGTGCTTCCCTTGTCGGTCTCTCTGTACCGCCCTTAAAAGGTTCGCGGAATATGGTAAGCGCTTCCGCGCCGAATCACTCCGCTATTCTGCAAGCGGAAGAAACCGCCTACTCTACGACCACGCCGTCCTCCATGGTGGCATAGCCGCCCACGTACGTATCGGTGGCGCGGCCCTTCAGCTGCGCGCCGATGAAGCCGGAGTTGTTGGCACGGGAGTAGAAGTCGCTCACTTCCACCGTCCACTCGGCCTCAGGATCGATCACCGTGAGGTCGGCGACATTTCCCGCCTCAATCTTGACAGGCGTGTCACGCATGAGCGCCCGGGGGTTCACCGCCATCAGCTCCACCATGCGGTTGTAGTCGATAACACCCTTGTCCACCAGGTGGGTGAGCACAAGTGAAAGCGAGGTCTCCAGCCCGGTCATGCCGAAGGGAGCCAGCTCGAACTCGCGATCCTTCTCCCAATCGGT
>CANSTH010000159.1 GCA_947649875.1 uncultured Parvibacter sp.
CCGAGGTGAACCCGGTCTTGATGCCGCAGGCGCCCTCGTACACCCCCAGCAAAAGGTCGGTGCTCTGAAGGGTGACAGTAGCCGGCTCGCCATCGCGGTTCGTCACCGCCACTTCCGCCACCGGCTGGTCAACGATGGCACGGAACGTGTCGTTTTTCATGGCTGCTTGGCAGAGCTTTGCCACATCGCGCGCGCTGCAGTGCATATCGGCCTCATGCTCGTCGTTGTCCAGCCCGTGGGGGTTGGCGAACAGCGAGTCGGTCATGCCCAGCTCTTTCGCTTTGGCGTTCATCGCCGCAACGAAGACGGCCTCCTCGTCGCCCTCTGCCACGTCTTGGCCTTGGGCCGCCCCAATAATGGGCCCAAGGCTCTCGGCGATGGCGACGGCGGCATCGTTGCCGGAGGGCACCAGCAGCGCGCTCAGCGCCTGCTCGAGGGTCATGGTGTCGCCCGCCTGCAGCCCTGCGGTGGACTCCCCCACCGAGGCGGCATAGCGGCTCACGGTTATCTCGGTGTCCAAGGGCGCGCTGTCGAGGGCCACAAGGGCGGTCATCACTTTCGTGATGGAGGCGATAGGCACTTGCGCGTCGGCATCGCGCTCGAAGAGCACCTCGCCGTCTTCCGTCATAAGGCAAGCGTAGTCGGCGTCGATGGAGGGGCACTCCCCTTCCGGCAGTCCGCGCATCTCGACGGTGGCCCCCGCGATGACGTCGGTGGAGCGAACGTCGGCCAGCGCGATGCTCGGGCTGCACAGCCCGAGCACAAGGGCAAGGGCGCCCGCAATGATGCGCGCGCCCTTGCCAGCTACCGTATGGCAGAAACTACAGGTCATAGACTTCTTCCGGCGCCACCAGGGCAAAGCCCTCGGCGGCTAGAACGTCCTCCACGCCAGGAGTGTTGATCTTCAGCACATCGATGGCGGTGCCGTCGTCCACGGTGAAGCAATAGCCGTACTCAATAGGGAATTGGTGCTGGTCGCAGCACTCCAGCAGCCGCGCCAGGGCGCCCGGCTCATCGGGCACCCGCACCGCAACCACTGAGGTGAGCGAGGCGCGAAGCCCGGCCTCGGTAAGTTTCTCCACTGCCGTTTCCGGCTTGTCGCAGAAGATGCGCACCAGCCCGAAGGCGGCGGTGTCGGTGAGGAACAGGGCGCGCATGTTCAGGCCGGCATTGGAGATGACCCGCACTGCCTCGGCCAAACGTCCGTTGTCGTTCTCGAGGAAAATGGTTACTTGGGTGATCATTTAGTTCTTCGCCTCCCGAAGGTCGATGACGCGCTTGGCCTTGCCCTCCGACCGCTCGATGGTCTTGGGCTCCACCAGCTTTATCTCCACGTTTACTTGCAGGTTGCTCTTCAGCTCGGCCGCCAGGCGGTTGCGCAAATCTTCCAGGCGCCGCACCTCGTCGATGGGGAAATCGGGCTCGGTCTCCACTCGCAGCTCCACATGGTCCAGCGGCCCCTTGTTGGTGAGGATGATCTGGTACTGGGTGGCAATCTCGGGGAAGGTGGTGATCACCTGCTCGATCTGGGACGGGAACACGTTCACGCCGCGAATGATGAGCATGTCGTCGGTGCGGCCGCGGAAGCGGTCGATCTTGCGGTGGGTGCGCCCGCACGCGCAGGGCTCGGAGATGATGCCGCAGATGTCGCGGGTGCGGTAGCGCACGAGCGGCGTGCACTCGCGGGTGAGGGTGGTTATCACCAGCTCGCCCCACTCCCCGTCCGGCAGCGGCTGCAGGGTCTCGGGATCGATGATCTCGCAATAGAAGTGGTCCTCGGCCACGTGCAGGCCGCCCCGCTCGGCGCACTCCATGGCCACGCCCGGCCCCATCACCTCGGAAAGGCCGTACACGTCGCAGTACTGGATGCCCAGCTTGTCGGCGATCTCCTGGCGCATGTTCTCGGAGGCGGGCTCGGCGCCGAAGATGCCGCCGGAAATTTGGAACTCGGTGGCAGGGTCGTAGCCCATCTCGATGGCGGTGTCGGCGATGAGCAGCGCGTACGAGGGGGTGCAGGCCAAGATGTCGGTCTTGCAGTCCTTCATCATCTGCACCTGGCGCTTGGTGTTGCCCGACGAGGTGGGGATGACGGTGCAGCCCATGGCCTCGCCGCCGGAATGGGCCCCCAGGCCGCCGGTGAACAGGCCGTAGCCGTAGGAAACCTGGATGGTGGAGTTCTCATCGCCCCCTACCATGGCGATGCCGCGGGCGAAGCAGTCGCCCCAGTTCTTGAGGTCGTTTGCCGTATGGCCTACCACGGTGGCCTGGCCGGTGGTGCCGGAGGATGCGTGGATGCGGGCAACGTCCTTGTTGTCACGGGCGAACATGCCGAAGGGATAGGCGTCGCGCAGATCTTGCTTCACCGTGAAGGGGAACTTCGTCAGATCGTCGAGGGACTGGAGGTCCTCAGGGCCAACACCGACCTCATCGAAGCGGCGCTGGTAAAGCTCCACATTATCGTAGGCATTAGCGAACGATTCCTTCATGCGCTCCAGCTGCAGCTGGGCCAGCTGCTCGCGGGGCATGGTCTCGATTTCCGGTTGGTAGTACACTTTTGCATCCTTCCTGCAAAATCTTTAGCGGCCTCAGGCGAAGCGGCGCAAAACCGCCCCTATCCGCGTGGTGAAAAGACTACCGCATTTATGGGTTTCAGGCGGCGGCGTTGCCCTTCTTTTGGGCGAGAGCACGGATTGCCGCCCAAACATAATAGACGGTGGTTCCCAGCGATAGCGCCAGCCCCGCGTAGATGAACCAGATGCCCCAGCACACCTCAGTGCCGGTGAATCCGGGCAGCCAGGAGATGTCGCAGAGCCCCAGCCCTGGCACCAGCGGCCAATTCAAGATGAGGGCCGCA
>CANSTH010000160.1 GCA_947649875.1 uncultured Parvibacter sp.
TTTTTTGGGGGGGGCCCCCCCCCCCCCCCCCCCAACCCCCCAAGCCCCCTCTTCCGAGTTCGATTCCCCCCAACCCCCATGCAAAAGGATCGGGCTCGGCAGAGGGGGCTTTCTCATGTCCTGGGCTTTTTGGCTTAACACCTAGCCCTCTTCCACCATGTCCAGAAGTTCTTGCTTGGAGTGGATGCCCATTTTGCGGTAGATGCTCTTGATGTGACTGTTCACCGTGCCGGTGGACACGTACAGATCCTCGGCCATGCGGGCGGCGGAGTGGCCGCGCGCTACCAGCATGAACACTTCCGTCTCGCGTTTCGAGAGGTTGTACTGGGCGGCAATGGCCTCGCAGCGGGCTTGGAAGCGGGCGCGCTCGTCGATCACTTCGGGTGCGGGTTCGTACAAGATGGCATACACTTTGCGGTCGTTTAGCACGAATATATAAGTGAGGATCAAAAGCCCAATGGCGATGCTGTCCACAAGTGCGTATCCATTGGCGGTGGGGATGACCCCCGATAGCAGCGAGCCGGCGAACAACCCTGCAGCTTGGCAGCCCTCGCCCACGCAGAACACCGTCACGGCGCTTATGCCTGAGGCATATACGATGGAGGCGAACAGCGTCCAGAAGGCCATCTTCAGGCACACATAGCCTGCCAATCCGATGACGGAGAATAGCTCTTGATGGGTTTGGGTGGCATTTGCCAGCAGCAGCGAGACGAACAACACCAGGATGGCTGCCAGGTACATATGGGCGAAGCGCTGCTTTGGCACGGAATCTCCCGTGAAGTACTGGAAGTAGGCCAGCAGCAGGAGCACTGGCACTTCGGTAGCCGCCAAGAACATAAGGGCGAAAGAGAGGTTGTCGTTGGCGCTGGCGCCTCCTTGGGAGGTGTAGTTCATGAGGCCCACCACCACACCGAACAGCACTGCGGCCACGGCGGAGCGGATGAGAAATTCGGCATAGGTATTGCCCTGCGGCTGGCCCGCAAGGCTGGCGAGCGAAGCACGTACCCCTTGCTCGGGCCGTTCGACTGGTAATTCCCGATGGGGCACGCTGTCTGCCTCTGCCGCCTGCTTTGCCGAAAGCGTCTTGAAAGCCTTGCCCAATGAGATCTTTTTTCCGGGAGAGGTCGAAGTTGTGGTGGCTTGCGGCTGGGCCGCGGTGAGCGTGCCCGTGCGGGAGGCGCCGCTCTCGGCCAGGGCAGCCGCGCGGCGGCGGGCTGTGGCCATGATCTCTTCCTCCGAAACCGCTAGGCCGCGGCGCGGAGAGGTGCCTACGGCGAACAGCGCAGTGGAAATTGCCGGAAGCAAGCTGGTTAGGATGACGGTGACGGGGTGGGGGACGGCCGCCAAGATGAAGAAGAACACGGCGGCCAGCGCATAGGCCACGCAGAGGTTGGAGGCCGCTTTATCCACCTTGTTGCCGATGAACCAGCCCCACAGCGCAATGAGATATCCCGATCCCAAACCGGTGAAAATGATGCTGACGAACAGGGCGATGGGTCCGTATTCGGTCTCGATGGCGGCGTGGGCGGTACAGAAGGTGCCGATGCAGGTAAGGGCGGTTATGAGGCATAAGGCCACGGGGCTGCCCATGCTGCGGCGCACTAAGGCGTCCAAAGAGCCCATAGCTGCCAAGCTAACCACGGAAATAGCCATGCCGGCAATGTAGAAAGCCGAGCAGGTGACTGCCAGGCTGGTGTCGGTGAACAGCAGATTATGGAAGAAGACGGCCGATGCCCATGCGAATGCCAGAGCATAGCCAAAAGCGAAAAACGCCGAGATACCTTTTGCGGGTTTTTGAGTCATACTGAAATCATACCTTTCCCACCTGGTAAAACTGTTTTCTCCCCAAAAAATAGGGAGACGAAATAGATGCCCGAAACGCCTTTTTCCCTATCTTTTGTAGATTACAGGATGCCGCCCAAGGAGCAAGATATCACTCGATTCCTCGGGGATTTGCATTAAACCAACGAATCCCCGAAAGCGCAAATGTCTGGCTGGGGCCGGAAGCGCTTGAAGAAAAGAGAGAGCGGTAAACCCGCGGAAGGAGAGGGAATCATGGAGCTTCAATGGCCACTAATCATCTTCACCACGCTCATCGCGTGGTCGGCTGGTCTGTTTGCCAGCCAGTGCCTGGTTGCCGCCGCCGGTAAGGGCGAGGGCACCAAGGCCCAAATGCCCGCGTGGATCGCATCTGCCGTGCTGCTGGCTGTGGGCGGCATTGCGGTGTTCTTCCACCTGGAGCACTGGGAGCGCATCTTCAACGGCTTCGGCCATGTGACTTCCGGCATCACCCAAGAGCTTATCTGCATCGTCATCCTGGCCATCGTCGCCATCGTGTACCTGGTGCTGATGATGCGCGATGCCGACAAGAAGCCGAACAAGGTTGTTGCCTGGATCGGCGTTGTCGTGTCCATCATCCTGGTTCTGGTTACCGCCCATTCCTACACCATGGCTGCCCGTCCTGCTTGGGACTCCGTGCTGTGGCTGCTCTACATGCTGGGCAACGCTTGCGTGCTTGGCCCCTGCACCATGGCTGTCATCATGGCCGCTGTTGACAAGGACGGCGACACGGGCTTCGTTGGCATGCTGGCCGTTATCGGCTCCGCCGTTGCTACCGTGACCGCTGTTGCTTACGGCGCCATCCTGCAGGCTGTTGAGGGTTCCTTCACCTCTGTTGGTTACTACTTCGATCCTACTCATCCCACCGCCGGCATGGCTGACCTCGGCGCCACCGTTGCCGATCAGGCTATGCTCATCTGGC
>CANSTH010000161.1 GCA_947649875.1 uncultured Parvibacter sp.
TCGCGATGCGGACATGGCTCAGCTGGTAGAGCATCACCTTGCCAAGGTGAGGGTCGCGGGTTCGAATCCCGTTGTCCGCTCCATTGTCATCTTAGGGCCGGTCGCTTGACTGTGATCGGCCCTTTTAATGACAGAAGCCGTTGAAATGGCGACGTGGCCAAGTGGTAAGGCAGAGGCCTGCAAAGCCTTCACCCCCGGTTCGAATCCGGGCGTCGCCTCCAACCGGCAAACATATGCGGACATGGCTCAGCTGGTAGAGCATCACCTTGCCAAGGTGAGGGTCGCGGGTTCGAATCCCGTTGTCCGCTCCATTATATGTAACGACCGCCCATCGGCGGTCGTTTTTGGTTTATTCAGCTATTGCGTTTAGGTCGAGAGAGAATCTCGGCCCTATGAAATAATGCGTAGATTCACCTTGCGTGAGCCGTTGGGCGACGCCGAACCGCCACGCTAGAACTCCCGGTGCTCGTAGAGCTTGGCGGCCAGAAGAGTGCTGGCGCAGTAGATTGCCAAGGCTCCGGCTGCAATGGCGGCCAGGGGAATGACGATTACGCCATAGTCACCTGCGGTCATGTGGACGTCCAGGAACATGAGGAAATCCATCGATGAAACTCCTTCGCCTGCAAAGCCTATGCCCAAGGCCAGTATCAGTACCACCACCAGTGGAAGGAATCGCGAGGCCCTGGTAACGCCGAACCGCGCAATGAGGGGCAGGGCTACGGCTGCGCCCACGAGGATGACTAGCGCGGCAAGCACCGCGCACGCCACGATGCTGGCCGGTGGGTTTTCTGCCAGCGTGAAGGGGGCCAGAGGGCTGTCGGGTTGTCCATCGGCGATTGTCCCTGCAATGGCGCCCAAGATAAGGGCAAAGACGATGATTATCACTACAGTGGCAGCGGTCACGACCAGCATGCTGGCGCTGCGGCCGAACGCCACTTGGCGCCGGCTGAGCGGTAACGTGAGGCGATAGCGCTCCCATCCGTTCTGCTCGTCAATTGAGGATACCGAGAACAGGTACAGGAAAGGAATCATGGCGGAGACGGCTGCTATCGCGGCCATGAGGGTCCCCATTGCCGCTGCCATCACAATCGTGATTGCCAGGACGATGACCAGCATCTGCTGAAGCGAGCTCCGCATTGTCAGAAGGTCGGAGAGCATCATGGTCTTCATCGGGTCTCTCCTTTCAGAGAAAGCGTCATGTAATCCTCGATGGTGGCACGGTCGAGGGCGATGTCGGGGAACTGGCGAGCAAAGGCGAAGCGGTCGGGCACCAGAAGGTCGGTGCTGAAACCGTGGCTGATGAATCGCATGGAGCCTTCGTCAAACGTGCCGCTGGCCACGATGGCTTCCATGTCCTGCTGACGGCAGCGGGCTATGGCCGCCTGGTCGGAGATGGCCTCTTTCTCCAGGTCGAACACAATTCGCCCATTGTCGATGCACACTACCTCGTCGGCAATCTTCTCCAAATCGGAGGTGATGTGGGTGGACATTAGTATCCCATGGCCGTCGTATTCCATGAAGCGGCGAAGGATGTCCAGCACCTCTTCCCGGGCAATGGGGTCAAGCCCGGCGGTGGCCTCGTCTAAAACCAGCAGTTGCGGGTGATGGGCCAGGGCAAACGCCAAGCTCAGCTTCATGCCCATGCCGCGGGAGAGCTTTGCCACTGTCTTCTTCTCCGGCAGCTCGAATTGGTCGCGGAGCTGGCAGAACAATTGCTGATCCCAGGTGGCATAGGCGGCTTTGCCTAACGTGGCCGCGTCCTTCACTCGGAATGTGGAGGGGAAGGCGCAGGTGTCTAGCACGATGCCCACCTGGGCCTTTACCTTGTCGATGGTGGACGAGCCCACGGCAATCCGTTGCCCTAGCATCTCTATGGTGCCGCCATCGGGGGCAATGAGCCCCAGCGCAGCTTTGAGGGTGGTGGTCTTGCCGGCGCCGTTCGACCCGACAAGCCCCACAACAGTGCCGGGGGCAACGCTCAGGGCGGCAATGCTCAACGAGAATCCGTCATAGCGCTTCTCCAGGCTTCCTATCTTCAGCAGTTCTTCCATGTTCTATTGCTCTCCTTCGGGCGCGTGCCCGTTACTCGTCTAGCAGAAGGTCCAGCATCTCGCGAATCTCGGTGGGGGAGATGTTGGCTGCCCGCGCTTCGCCCACCGCCTTGGCCAGCAGCTGTTCCACTTGTCGCAGCCGTTCCTCTCGCAAAAGCTCCAAGTTTCCGCCGGCCACGAAAGAGCCCTTTCCCTGCACGGTGTTGATAAAACCTGCTTCTTCCAGCTCAGCATAGGCGCGCTTCGTGGTGATGACGCTTATGCGCAGATCGCTGGCAAGGGCTCGAATGGAGGGAAGGGGCTGGCCTTCCTCCAGCGTGCCGGCTGCTATGGCGGTCTTTATCTGATCGACTATCTGCTCGTAAATGGGCTTGGCGCTTCCGTTCGATATGATGATGTCCAAAGCTCCTCTTTCCGTAGGGCGTCGCGCCGCCCCGTCCGGCCTTCCCTCCCTTGGCGTCCCTCGGTGGAGAAGGTGTGAATAGTGTATATACGCTACATGCACAGTATATACACACCTATGCACAGCGGTCAATAGGTATTTATGCATTTCCCGATTTGATGCCCTTCCGGAGGTGGGCCGGTTCGCCAGGCCTGCGCTCGACGCTCCGCTCTGTCGGAGCCAACTCGGGCTTCGCCCGAGTGGGTCTCCTCCGCGCTCCGCTTGGCCGGACCTCGCTCCGACCTGCC
>CANSTH010000162.1 GCA_947649875.1 uncultured Parvibacter sp.
GCTACACCCAGTCTGCCGAACTGCTGGCCGACCAGTGGATTCCTATCCGCCCCGGTACCGACCTGGCCATGATGCTGGCCGTGGCTCAGGTGCTGTTCGAGGAAGACCTGGTAGACCACGAGTTCATCGACCAATGGGTTGACAAAGAGGGCTATGAGGAGTGGCGCGCTTACGTGATGGGTGAGGGCGAGGACGGCATCAAGAAGACGCCGGAATGGGCTGCCCCTATCACGGCTGTGCCGGCCGAGACTATCCGCGAGTTTGCTCGCCTCTATGGCACCGAGAAGCCGGTGCACCTGCAGTACTTCTATTCGTGCGCCAAGCGTCATATGGGCGACTACTCCGCTTCTGCCTCCATGTTGTTGCAGGCCATGACCGGCAACATCGCTTGCCATGGCGGTTGCGAGTCCGGCGCTTGCCTGCCCACCCCCGGCCGCGTGCCTGCTCCTCGTGCCGATTGGCAGCGCGACCCCGGTGACTACAAGGTGCCGGTGCTGTTCAACAATAACTGCCTTACCGAGATTCTGGCGCGTCAGGACGATTACTGGAGCGGCCGCATGAGCGAGGAAGAGTTCCGTCATCTTATCGGCTCTCCCAGCAACGATTGCCCGCTGCCCAACATCCAGATGATTATCTTCGAGAACAACTACGGCAATAATCACTCCAATGTGAACAAGCGTTTCGCCGGCATGGCAAACACCGAGTTCAACTGGGGCTTCCAGTGGCATGTGAACCAGCCCACCGCAGAGCTGTGCGACATCATCCTGCCGGCGCCCGTGTGGCAGTTCGAGGGCATGGATGAGTACATGTACGGCCACCAGCGCTTTGTGAGCGGCCCCAACGGCATGCGCAACTACTTCACCTTCTGCGCCCGCGGCCTGGACTTCCCCGGTGAGGTGCGCTCCAAGGAGTGGGTGTGGACCGAGATTGCCAAACGTTTGGGCGACGAGGTAGTGGAAGGCTACAACCCCCGCATGAAGGACGTTCCGGTTGAGGAGTGGGTGGACGCTCAGGAGGCTATCTACAAAGAGGCCTTCGAGAAGTGGGCCAACAATGCCACCATCATGGCCTACCTGGGCTACGACCATCGTCCCACCTGGGAAGAGTTCAATGCCAACCCGGTTATCCGTACCGAAATCGACGAGCCCTACTATCCCTTCAAGTCCGCCATGGACAAGGGTGAGAGTCCGTTCAACACCCCCACGAAGAAGATCGAGTTCTCGTCCAATTTCGTAAAAACCCATGATATGACCGAGAGCCGTTGGCGCGGTCACATCGACCCGATGCCGGTGTGGAGCCCCAGCTATGTGGAGGGCGATATCGGAAGCGCCTCCAACGATGGCTTCTACAACCCGAAGGTGAAGGATTACCCGCTGTCGCTGGTTACGCCGGTTTCGGTATACCGCCAGCACTCCAGCAACGACAACAACCCCTTCATGCGCGAGGACGTATACCGTCACGCCGTGTGGATTTCCGGCGTGGACGCCAAGGCTCGCGGTATTAAGGACGGCGACCTGTGCCGCGTCTACTCCGATCGCGGCGAGGCGTTGCTGACCGCCTATGTGACCAACCGCTGCATGCCTGGCACTGCGGCTGTGCATCATGGTGGCTGGTACCAGACCAATGGCGAAGCCTCCGAAATGAACGTGTTTGGCCAGGATATGCGCGGTACCCCCAACATCCTCTTGGACGACGGTCACCTGCCCCACATTGTGGGCGCACTGATTATCGCCGGCCTGGTGAACGTGGAGAAGGTGGCAGATGGCGATGCCGAGGGCTACGGCAACGAGGCAGAGCGCGGCGGTGCTCGCGGTGCCAGCGTTGCGGTGATGTGCCGCGACCGCTTGGCCAAGGCCGACGGTGCGCGCGATGCCGCTGCAGTGGCCCTGGAAGCGGCCCTGTCCGATGCCGTTGACCCCGAGAACGCCTAACCGACGGATTCCGAGAGGAGGAAACATGACCCAGTACGGATTCTTTTTCGATATGAACCGCTGCTATGCCTGCCAGGCCTGCAGCATTGCCTGCAAAGACTGGAACGAGATCGAGCCGGGCGCCGAGAAGTGGATGACCGTCTACGAATGGGAGACCGGCACCTTCCCGAATTTGCGCCTGCGCGCTTTGGCGTTCCCGTGCGCTCATTGCGAGGACCCTTCCTGTGTGAAGGTTTGCGAGAGTGGAGCCCTGTACAAGGAGGACGAGTTCGGTGCGGTTCTGGTGGACCAGGACAAATGCGTTGGATGCCGCAAGTGCTACGACGCTTGCCCCTATGGTGCCCCGAAGTTCGCCACCGATGAGCCTGGTTGCAAGATGAGCAAGTGCACCATGTGCGTTGATCGCCTGGCCGAGGGCATGCAGCCTGCCTGCACCATGACCTGTCCGCTGCGCGCCTTCGACTTTGGCCCTCTGGACCAGCTCATCGAAAAGTACGGCGATGTGCGCTACTGCGAGGGCATGCCTGCCCCCGATGCCACCAAGCCGGCGTTCTTGATTTGGAACCCGCGCGAGAAGACTCAGCTTCTGCCCTACAACGTTGAAGAGGCCATTGCCCTCAATCAGCAGCGTGGCGACCTTGGCACCATGTTCGAGAGCGAAGAGGACCTGAAGGTGTTCGACGAGGGCACCATCGGCCGCGACGGTTTGAAGATGAAGCATGACTCGAACATTGAGCTCATGCGCGCCACCCGTAACGATA
>CANSTH010000163.1 GCA_947649875.1 uncultured Parvibacter sp.
CAGGGGGCACCGGCCTGGACGCACCAGCTGCGGCGGTTGTTCCACAGCACCACGCCGCAGTTCGACTTAGTTTGCGGCCCACGGCAGCCCAGCGGATACAAGCAGTAGCCCTTGGCCTCTTCCTCGGAACCGAACTTGTACACGAACTCGCCGTTCTCGAAATGACCGCGACGCTCGCAGTTGTCGTGGATGGTCTGGCCGAAGATGTCATCGGGTTTGTTCTCGCCGTTCAGGCGATCCAGAAGCAGAGACGCGTCCTTCATCACCACAACGTCCACCAGCACCGACATGAGCCACTCGGGGTTGGCGGGGCAGCCGGGGATGTTCACCACGGTGGCGTCGACGCCCACTTCCTTCAGGTACTGCTGCACGCCCATGGCCTGCGACGGATTGGGGTGCGCTGCGCACCAACCGCCGTTCACGGCGCACGAGCCCAAGGCCACAACGGCATTGGCGCTCTTGGCGGCCTCCACCAGGGCAGTGGTGCCCACCTCGCCGGCCACGCGCAGGGCGTTGCCCTCGAACGCCTTCAGCACCGCGCCCTCGTACACAAGGATGTAGTTGCCGGCGGCGATGGTCTGCGCCTTGGCCTCCTCCATGGAATGACCAGCGGCTGCAGAGAGGGTCTCCGAGTAGTTCAGGGAGATCAGATCGAGAACGATAGTCCCCACATCCGGGGTCTCGATCTGGGCGAA
This sequence comes from uncultured Parvibacter sp., assembly GCA_947649875.1. GTDB lineage: Bacteria > Actinomycetota > Coriobacteriia > Coriobacteriales > Eggerthellaceae > Parvibacter. The sequence continues at coordinate 696 of CANSTH010000163.1, forward strand.
CGACTCGGTGCAACCAGTGCAAGAGGCACCCTCGATCCAGATGACCGGGTACAGATCCCCTTGCTTGGCGCCGATTACAGATTCTTCAAGCGCATGGGCAATGCGCGGGATGGCCAGCTGCGACAGCCCGGCGGCAGCGGCGATAGACGCGCACAGCCCCAGGAAATCACGACGGGTCACACCGCGAGACTCCAAAATGCTGTCGAAATCTGCGATCTTAGCCTGATTTTCCATATGTACACCTCCTTAAGGTGTCCTCGTCTCCACTTCATGCGTTGGCTATTCTGAACCAAGAGCCATGGCAGAATTTGTGGAAAACCTCAAACGGGGAATGGAACGGGCGTCAATGGACAAAGAATGTTACGAAAAAATATATACGTAACATATGCGCAATATTTCGGGTCAAATCTCATATCTCACCCTATATATGCTGGCATTTCGTTCTTTCGTCCTCTCTTCCCCCACTTGCCGCCGCTTGTTAGACCGTTGGCGCTTCCCCCTGTTTTTGTTCTGCTTCTGGTTATAATAGAAAGTTACGATTTCACCGTACTGTGAGAGGAACCACCAAAATGTCCGATTTCAGCTCCAGCATTGCCTTCTTGGGCCCCCTTGGCACCTACACCCACGAAGCCGCGCTGTTCTTCGCTGAGAAGCTGGGAATAGCAGATCCGGAGCTTGTGCCCTGCACTTCTTTCGATGAGGTGTTCGATTGCGTGGATCGCGGGCGAACCGCTTTTGGCGTGGTGGGCAAGGAGAATTCCCTGGAAGGGCCGGTTACGGCCACACTGGACAACTTCGCCTTTCGCTCGGGGGCAGTCATCTTAGGCGAAAAGGTGGTGGACATTCATCATTGCCTGGTGCTTGCCCCTGGTGCCAAGCGCACTGACATCCGCACCGTGGCCTCCCACCCCCAGGGGCTGGCCCAATGCCGCCGCTACCTGAACGAGAACTTTCCCGGAGTGGCCACCATTGCCGTGTCCTCCACGGCCGAGAGCGCGCGGATGGCCGCCGCCGACCCATCCGTGGCAGGCATCGCCAACGCATTGGCCGCCGAACTGCATGGCGCCACCGTGGCCCGCACCGACATCGAGGACCATCTGGGCAACCAAACCTCCTTCGCCCTCATCGGGCGCCCCGGCAGCGCGCCGCAGCTCACCGGCCCGCGCACCAAAACATCGCTGGCATTGTTTCTACAGGTGGACCGCGCCGGCAGCCTGAACATGATTCTCTCGGAGTTCTCCTACGCCGGAATCAACCTCTCCATGATTCAATCGCGTCCCACCAAGCAGCAGCTGGGCGACTACATGTTCTTCATCGAGTTTTTTGGCAGCGTGAACGATCCTGCGGTTACCACCTGCCTGAACTGCCTGCGCATGAAGCTGCGGGAAGTAAAGGTGCTGGGCTGCTATCCCGTGGAGTAAATTACTGAAAAAACAAATGCTCCACCAGGGTTTTCGTGCCAATAAGGATGAGCACGACGCCGCCTGCCAGCGTGGCGGGTTTTTGGAAGCGCGCACCGAAGTAGTTGCCCACCGCCACTCCTGCAAACGATAGGCAGAAGGTGGTAAGGCCGATAACTGCGGCAGCTAGGGCAATATTCACTTGCAGAAACGCGAAAGTGATGCCCACCGCCAGCGCATCGATGCTGGTGGCAACTGCCAGCATGGCAAGCTCCTTAAGGTCCAAGGGCTTCGGCACATCGCACTGACCGTCCTCGCAGCCCTCTTCATGGAAAGCGTCCCATATCATCTTGCCGCCAATAAAAGCAAGAAGCCCCAAGGCAATCCAGTGATCCTCCGGATCTACCAGACCTGCCAA